>NZ_OY781461.1:654583-976875 GCF_963676955.1 uncultured Desulfuromonas sp.
TGCCGCCAATGTAAAGGATCGCCACGCTGGCCACCAGGCTGGCAAAAACAACCAGCCAACGCCACCAACGAAGCTGCCCCTTGCGTAGCCAATGACCACAGAGCATACCGATCATCGGCACCACCAACACCAACCAACCCGTTGAAAATTGGTGGTAGCGCCGGGCTGCTTCAATGTTGAGAACCAAAAAAGCGGCAAATGCGATCAGGTTAGCGAAAAAGTACCCGAGCCCAAAAATATTGCGTAATCTTGTCAGACAGCCGCTGGAGGCCATCAGCTTCTCCCGGTCAGCAGGTTAACGGAGCTCACCAAGCGAAACCTTGGCGTATTTTTTTAATTTTTTGACGCGTGTCCCGCGATAAACCTTCCGCAGGCTCTGGTAATAGTCTTTGTTTCCCGAGGCGGCCAACGCTTTGCACAACCAGGACATGGTGTCTACCTGTAGATTGCTGCTGGCGTTGCGATAATTTCCCAGCAAGGCCTGCTCCACCTCGGCATAAACCGCGGAATCGAGCTTATTGCTGCGGTCGATGATCTTTGCCGCCCTTCTGATTTTCCCCATGTCGTTTGATTGAAGCAGTTCGATCAACTCGCGGGCTTGCTGATTCAGGGGCGTCTGGGCAGTGGAGGTCACGCCGGGCGGTAACGTGCTGGAATTGGTTTTAGGCGCGGCCTGTTGCGTCGCTTTTACTGGGGTTTGGCCAAGTAATTGAATCGGTTGAGGGGTGGCCGGTGTTGTGGGTGGCACCGGCGTCGCCGTGGAAGAGACAACCGGCATCGGGCGAACCGCTTCGTTGTCGATGGTTGCAGCCTGGGGCTTATGCAGCACAGCTTTCAGGCCCGTGCGGGCGTTGCCGACACCCGATTGTTTGTTTGCCGTAATAAGTGGCCCGGCGACGGATTCCACTTGCCAGAGACCGACAGGGAGATCCTTGCCCTGAGACGTGACATAATAAAGATCGGCATACCAGCCGATCTCTGGAGACTCGGTTCCCTCAATACGAATTTGCACCTGTGTCCCATCGACGGAAACAACCTGCCCGGTCAATTCCTGATCCGCGTTTGCTGCCTGAAAGGGTGTCGTTTGCGACGCAGCGGGAGATTTGGCTGGAACGCTCTGCTGAGCAACTTGCTCCATCTGGACAGACATGCCTTTTTCCGCCGGCATATTGAGTTGAACGGCCTTAGCCAGAACAATGTTGTCCTGCACGCCAGCCACTTCGAATTGACCAATATCGATCGGCAGCTTTCCGGCAACATAAAACAGCTGCAGTTGCTCGCCCGTCTGTAACGCAGTGGAATCAGCCAGACGTACGGTCACCATGTCGGCGCCGAACACATCAATGATGGTTCCCTTGAATGTTGCGGCACAAGCGGATGAGACACAGCAGAGTACAAGCAACACAGCGATAACGAGGGTAACGCCCTTTTTCATCTCTCCTCCCGATATTAAAAAAATGATCCAATAAAAAATCTGTCGTTATTGGGACGATTCCGCCGCCCCCGCACGCACATTAAGCAGATTGATGCCGTCATCGTCACTGGATGTCGAGCGACTGCCGGACCCCGTCGAGTTGGAGCTTGAACTGGAACTCGAGTGGCTGCTGGAGGCACTGGAACGACGTGTTCCGCTGCTGGTGCTGGATGACTGCTGAACCTCTCTGACGCCTTCAAGAATCATGTTCATCACCGCGGACATATTTTCCCGATCGCGTTGGCGCTGCTCATCCCTGCGCTGGGCAACGGCCTGGTTGTAGGCGTTGATCAAGTTGACGGCATTCTGGCGTAAGCCGGAGTTCATCTGACAACTCTGCTGGTTGGCTTTGTTCAGCAGTCCATTGGCAGCCGGAGCGTTGCGACTGTGCACGGCAGCTTGCAATTCATTACTGATATGCGCGCAGATGCGCCGATGCCTTTCTTTTTCAATTTGCGCCTGTAGGCCACCGGCCCAGCTGCAGGCGGCCGCTTCATTGACCCACGCTTGCGCTGTATCGAGATCACCGGCATTAAAGGCGTCAGCGGCCCCCTGATAATAACTGTCGCAGTTAATGCAGCGGCTGTGGGACGGATTGAACACATCGCCGTTAATGCAATCGCAGACGCCGATGCGTTGCGCCGGGTCGTAGACCGCCACACTGCCCGGCAGGGTACTGCAATCGATCGTGGCCAGATAAGCCGGAATATCGAGGTCTTCGTAGCAAGAGAGGATGGCCACCTCTCCCACCAACGAGGCCTCCTCACCGGCAGCAGGGAACGTCGCATCCACACGGTATTCCCAGTCAGGGTGCGGTGCTTTACCGGCAGAAACGGCTTGGTAAGGGATGTTATTGGCGGCGAGCGTCACACGGCCGTCATTACAGCTCATGCCGACGACGTTCGGCATGGTGGTGCTGAAATCGACCAGTTTTAATGTGTCGACATTGTTCATACACACTTTCGCCAACAACAGGTGCTGCGTACACGATTCCATGTAGCCTTTGCCCATTGAAAAGAGCAGGTCGATCAGATTGGCTTTTTCCAGAGCAGAGGCAAAGGCGGGGTGGAGCCGGCCATCTTCATCGGGAAGAAAATATTTATGGACACGGCTGACATCGATTTTTAGTGCCGTATAGCGGCTTTGAAATTTTTCCGCTTTGCTTTTTGCGGTTGCAAAGGTCTGCCGCGGTTCCTCAAGACAGGCGTTTGCCGATTTGAACGTAGCGGAGATCTGGCCGAGGAGCTGCGGCAGCTCGGCGAGCAGGGCGTCTCCCCGTTCAGTGCCTTTTCTTGCCTGCAATTTTTTTTCGGCCTGCAACGCCAGATCTCCGGCGCGATTGTCAATTTCGAGGAGCTGAGCGGTTTTTGCTTCAGCGCCCGCATGGAGCAGGCTGTCGGCATTTTCGATCCACTGACGGACATCCTTTGCGGCATTGCTGATCTCTTCAGGCACATCATCGATCTCGTTTGCCAGCTGTTGTGCTTTAGTCAGTTGATCGAGAGCCTCTTTGCCTTTGCCACCGATTCCCTCCAGGCCACTGTAGTGTTTGCGGGCCCGGCCAAAAGCGGGCTTAATTTCGGCATGTGCCGCAGCAGCCTGGGCATAAAACTGATCACGCTCGGTGTTGTTATTACTGGTCTCCATGGCCTCAGCAACCTGACAGACGGTGGTTCGACGTTCTGCGGCCAGAGCATTTTCATCGCCGATGCTCACCGCCAGCTCCTCGGCGGCGGCATGATCATCGGCCAGAAGGCGTTCCATTGATTCCAGCTGTTTTGCCAGCTTGACCGCTTCCTGAAGCGATTTTTCAAATTCAGCGAAAGGTTCCTGCGCGGCGAGCTCGGTACTGTCGATATTGCTCAGGCCCGTTGTTGCAGCCGTAGCATCCACACAAATCTCTGAAGAGATCTGCACAGCCTGATCACGCAGCTCGCGCAGTGGCGTCAACTCGTCCTGCTGTGCCAAACCGTAATGGGCGCGAAACACATCAAGCAACTCGGCGACACGATGTTCGTGAAATTTGAACCGCTCCAATGCGCGGTCCTGGTCGCTTGGCGTGTCCGCCGCGTTGGCAGAGCCTTGGCGGGCCGCATCGCTGCCCAGGTAGCCGGGGATATCAAGCTCCGGCACAACGCTGAACACGTGCTTCCACATCTCGCGAAAAGTGTCATGCCTGACCAGCTGATCAAGAATCTGCTTGTCGAAGGCGCCCTCATCCAAATTGAGATGCACCGGTTCGACATCGTGATCGAGTTTGATATCGATCAGCGTCTGCAGCATGCTCTCCCGTGTTTGCGCCGGATAGCCGTTCCAGTGTTCAGCCTCACTTTGGTCGTCAGCGCCGCTTCCGCTGAGAAAATAGGGCCCGGTCGTCAGGCGCAATCCCTGATCCAGGTTGCCGCTGACCAGCAACTGTTCGGCGGTGTTGCGGGCATCTCTGATTTGCGTGTAGGTTCGAAGCATCTGCGTAATGACGGCAGCCAGTTCCTCCTGCTGATCCCAGATATCAACGTCACCGCGAATTTCCCGGATGCTGCCCCGCAAAGAATCAGCCAGGGAGGAAAGGAATTGGGAGACCTCACCGCCAAACTGGTCGTCCAGAGTCTGTTCAACCTGCGGGCGGATATCCAGTTCATCGGCAATCTTCAGCAACTCCTGGTGCATCTTCGGCAGATGACCGCTTAGCAGACTCTGTTCACCGGCGCGACGATCTTCCAGTTTTTTCTTGGTCTCTTTCAAAAAGGCGACTTTGACCTCTTCAAAGCGCACCTCTTTCTGATAGGAGTAACGTGAATCAAGCTTTTTACCGACATGGGGGTTCGCCGCCATCTCCTCAATCAGCTGAATAAACGGATCGGTTTTGCCGAGATTCTGCATCAGCACGGTATCGGCATGCGGGTCGAAGAAATCGTCGTAAATTTTATCGTGCGGCTTGCACTCAATGTAACGGTCTATCGCCGATTGTTTCGCGGCATTGTCGGCGATCTGCTGCTCCCGTTCTGCGCCTTTAAGTTGCGTAAACGCCTTATCAAAGCATTGTTTGGATTCTTTCGCCGCTTCGAGTTTCAGTTGATACAATTCTTTGAATGCAAAGCGTTGTCCGTGACGATTGAAAGCCTGCAATTCCCACTGGCTGATTTTGATGTTGTCGCCGGTGGTCTCGACGCCGACAACCTTGAACTCGGCATCGTCATACAGCTCATCAATATAGGTTTCCAGCTCTTCACTCCAGCTGTATTCCCAGTAGCTGTTGGCGGCGGTGTTGGCAATGGAGTTGGCGACGGAAAGCATTGTCAGTGGCGGCAGCAGCGTCGCGGTCACTTCCCAGGCAACGCCATAGTAATTGCCCATGACATAGTTTTTTACCGCGCCGCCAAGCGGAACGCGGCGCTCAAACAGCTCGGTCCCCATTTTTTGCCAATCGCCATTAGCCAGGGCATCAATATACACCGGCATCTCCTGAGACAGGCTGTAGATCATCATCCCTTTCATTGCGGTCTGCCCCGCCGTACTGCTGGAGATCGAACGGTTATAACTGTTGTTGAAATCCTGCATAGCCCCCAACGTCTTCCCACCGATCAACTGCACGCCACGTCCAACACAGTTTTGTTTCAGTTTGCTGTTCAACCATGCATTCGAACCGGCAATCTGCTTATTCAGTTGGACATTCACATCGTTGTAGCGTTGGTTGAGACTATCCAAACCGCTTGAATAGCGTCCTTCAAAGCGGGTTCCCTTGAGAAAGGCATCCGCCTTTTTCCCCCAGTAAAGCTGTTCTTTCTTACCCAGCAGCGACGCATAGGTCTGCGTTTCGCCGTAGCGAATTTTGTTCATCACTCGATCATCGACAAAATCAAGGATGTCATTAAAATCGGATGCTGCCTGGTAACTTTCTCCGGGCAGGGCGAGCGCGGCAGCCAGCATGTGTTTGCCGCTGGTGCTCATCTTTTTCGCCAAACCTTGAGAAAATTCATAAATCCCCTGTTTGGGCGGGTCGATCTCCTTGAACAGCCCCTGCTTGGCCATCTGCTGTTTGGCGCTTTTCAGGCTGGTACGGAACGTGTCGATCTGTTTGACGTAATCCGCATCGAGATAACGCTTGGCAATGCCGGCTTGATCATCGTGGAGGATGGCGTTCTCAACTTCGAGCATCTGCTGATACTTGGACATCTCTTCGTAGAGCGCTCTGGCAGCGTCAACATCATTTTCGCCGAGGGAGGCACTGCGTCTGGCAAAGTCAGCAGTCAGGGTGTTGATTTTCCGGTTGGCCGACTCCCACATGGTGGTGCGGCACTGATCCCAGAAGTCGCTGATAACCTTTTCGTTGGCCGCCATCGTCCGCTCGCTTTTGCCACTGATGGTTTTGCCCAATTCAACTTCAAACGGCAGGGTTTTACCGGTTTCGTTAAAATAGGTTTCGATCAGATCAACCTGGTTGCGCGGCGAGTGTTTCTGTTCGACCAGACGTTTGGCGAAGTCGCGCAATTTTTTATTTTTAATTGCGCCCTCTCCCGACTCTTTGAGTACCGAGGCAAAATGGCGGTCGAGATATTTGGCGGCTTTGACGAAGGATTCCAGGTCGGAGTAGACGTTCTTGCCGGCGATATCGTGTTCAAAATGACGCAGCATCTCCAGAGTCAGTCCCGGTTGCTGCGGCCATTTGAGTTCGTCCAGGTCGGCCAGGGGCGTTTTGGAAACTTCCGCTTCGAGCAGCATGATGTTGCGTGCGTCGTCAAAGTCAACCTCACCGGGCAGCACCCCAACGGGTTTGCCGTTTTCGCCGAAACTGATCTCCCGGACTTTTTTGGTCACCTCTTCGGCGTAAGATTGGCCGTGACGCCCGACATAAACTTCCCCGGTGGCATCACCATGCACCGTACAGGGGATGTCCAGTTCTTCCGGGGTGAGGTTGTAACGCTGCTTGACTTCGTTGTCGAACGCCGCTTTCAGAGCACGGGCGGTTTCCAGGTCACCACTGAGAAAATTAAAGTCGATGTCCCCGGCAAATTGCAGCTGCTTGGGGTTTTCCGTCGCCCAGCTGCCGACTTCGGAGTAGTAGATACTGAACTTGGGATTTTCCGCAGCCAGCTTTTTGATGGCCGCATCTCTCGCCTCGAGAACAATTTTTTTGCGGTGTTCCAGCAAGGTTTGTTCAACAAACGAGCCGCCCTCAGCGTACTGCTCGCCGAGCACCATCCGCAGGCCATCATCTCCCCAATGGCGGCCAACATCACTTTTTATCTCCATCAGCAGATGACGCAGCTCCATCCCCTCCGGCAACGGCAACTTCGTGACTTTCTGATAAAAAGCTTCCGCCGATAGACGATTTTTTTGCACCGGGCTATGAACTTCAATCAGTGCGTTAAGAATTTCCAGCCGTGTATCTGGTGGGACTTCACGGTAGCCCTTCAAACCACTGAGGTAATTTAATATGGTCTGGACAGAGAGTGTTTCAGCTTTTTTACTTGGCTCGCTGTCGGCTTCGGAAGCTTCAGTCGACAGACTATATTGGGGAAACAGAAAAAGAAGGCCGAGCAAAAACAACAGCACCGGAAATCGTTTTTTATCCATAAGCCCCCTTACCCCGCTTTAAAAAGAGGTTTTCGCTCATCAAAAGAAATCATTTTAATAAACATCAATATAGATTAGATGGTTTCTGCTGATTTTAAAAGGGGTTGGGACATTTTTCTGCGTGGATTCTCGATCAAAGACACCAAACTAAAAAGGACGTCACCCGTTGGGCAACGTCCTTTTGTTTATTAAATGGCACAGAGGGGGAGATTCGCCCACTACGGCCAACACGTCCTGTGTTTGCCTGCGTCGGCTCCCCTTCGCTCGCTGACGCGGCCGTCCCTGGCCGCTTTTCTGACATTCAGTCAGCGCTCGCTGCGCTTCGAATCTCCCTACAGCATAATAAAAACAAAGGGACGTCACCCGTGGGCAACATCCCTTTGTTTATTCATGGCGGAGAGGGGGAGATTCGAACTCCCGGTCCCTTTCGGGACAATTGATTTCGAGTCCCTCAACAACAAAATCCCACAGCACACAGCAACAAACAATACCATTTGATTTTAGCTACTTAGGAAGATTACGTTCAAGACAGCTTTTGCTTTCTTTGGTGTGTTTTTGCCACTAACTGTACCAAGAGTGTACCAAAACGAACCTTGTGATCCCGTAACGAAATAACATCATTTATGAAGATTTATCATTGCAATAAAAACTCAGCGCTGTAAGCACCCATCTAGCATATTGGTTACCTCTTTAGAAAAATAATCTTACTCGAACGTATTTCTTCATCAAGACGAGCGCATCACTTTCAGACATAGATTCAAATGCGTTTCCTCCTGACAAAGGAATATCATAATTGAAGCAATAGGTTTGGCCTTCCTCTGCAGTAAATATCGTAGGTACTTCTACAAAAGAAATATTTGAAAGAGAGTGTTTTCCTGGTTCAATTTCCATGAAAAGATAGTTTCCAGTTGAAAGCCTAGAGACTTCTCTACCGTCAAAGGAAACTGACCAATTACCAAAGGAACCTTTAAACATTGCTTCACGAATTACTACCAAACTCGCTTTTCCTTGAGACGGCTTGAGATCAATCACACCTTGCTGTGGATGAATCAGCGCCTGGGGAGTGGCGCACCCTGTCAGCATGGTTACGATCAAAAAGAGGATTGAGAAACAAATTTTATCCATAGAACATCTCCAGGGCTAGATAGTGCCGACAGAAGAGATTTCGATGCCTTGATTATTCAACACCATGATTCCATTCCCATCTAAACCATTAAAGCTATCAATAAGAGTCACCATTGGTAAAAAACCTACATCAGACAACAAAAGGTCAGCAGCAATGCAAGCAAATTACAGAGAGAAAATAGCATCAAGAGCCAACCGTGTGATATTTTTTATTTTAACCTGTTCAGTATTTGTTTAACTTTAGACCTATGAACACAACACACTTTCAAAAATGGGCTTCTGATAAACCAAAAATATTAGCCGCAATATGTCACTCATTTGCAGACTCAGCGAGTAGTGCCCACAAGCTTTTACTAAACGTAAGAGACGATGCACTTTTGCAACAACACTTTACCCAGCCTTCATTGCAAGAATGGCTTTCTTTTTATTCCAAACACAGAAATATTTTACAGCCCGTGGCAGAGCTTCTAGGGCACTCAGGTTCTTTTACGGGTACATTATTTGACAGGATCACTGCCCCACAATCTAACTTTAATCCCACAACAACAGAGGATTTAGAAATAGAGCTTGATAAACTCACTCGCGAAACTTCTGGAATGGATTACTTTTCTTGCTATTTAGGACTACTAGAAGATGACGTCCCCGCAGCCGATGAGACATTGGTCAAAAAATGCGAACCTGCAATGTATTTTGCTCTCAAAGTTTTTATCCCCTGCTGGCTTTATTATGGAAAAACTCCCGGACACTTATTACGCGAAGCCAGGCAAAAAAACCTTAAGAGCTTGGAACAGCTGATCCTGCTAGACTCGTCCATTATTTTCGAGAAAAAAGTATCTAAGATCATTCACGACTTACGCGGGACAAATCAATTCCAATTTGAAAAACTCATCACTGCACAATGGCGGCACCCTAGAAAAGAGTATCTAGCAAGTAAACTAAAGGGACTCTTTGCAGGAAAAATCGCTGCGTTTTCTGATTTTTATGGAAGACGGCTTACAGCACCAGAAATACGTGAACTTTATGACGCAATGGCACGGGACAACAAAGAAGGAGAGATTGACACTCAACTCCCTGAAAGCGATGAAGCGTTCAAAAAAACAATCCAGAGAGAAAAAAAGTTTTGGGAGCAAATCTAAAAATAGGACGAATAGTTCATGTACCTAATGATTGGCATAGAAGATATTTTAGATTTATCAAAGCTCAACTACAAACAGATGATGCACAAAGAGCTTGCATCAGTCGCCGGAAAAGACCCGCGGTCAATTCGCCGGTACCTTACAAATCAGCAATTCCCCGAAAATTTAGTTCTTAAATTTTCGAAGACTTTCGAGAGATATTACAAACCTTACAAAATCAGCAATCCACAGCCCCGTGAAGTAATACCACTTTCATGGATCATTTTGTTTGGGAGAGCTAAAGAAGTTGGCTTTGAAATGGTACCCCAAAGCGTCAAATTAATCGAAAGTCTCGCAAAAAACGATATAGTCTTTCTACATAAGATAGACAATGCGAAATCGGCAAAAGAACGCTTTAAAAGCTATCAAGACTACCTCACAAGAAAAGTCATCCCATTCTACTTTCAAGACGGTTCTCTTTGCGATGGTGGCGACAGAATTAAATCTTCTAAAAGCGTTGAGGAGCTAAAAAAACATCTACCAGTAACATTGCTACAAAGCATCCTCTTTCTGCTTTCACATTTTGAAGCTGAATATCTTTCAAGCAACGAAAATTACCAAAAATCAGTTTTAGGACAATGCATCACGCAAGAACCTACTTGCCTCACCTCTCACAAACTCTTAAAGCTATGGCTTGACGGTTTAGAAGTAGACAAACCCAAATTCGTCGAAATTATGCTCAAAAGTTATGGTGATCCAGACGATGCTGAAATATCCCCTGACTCACAATCTTTAGAAAAAGAATCTTGGGAAATGCATTACTATTTACATTTTGAAAAAGGACAAGCTGCAACTTTTGGAAAAGTAGAGAGATGGGCGAAGGGACTTCATAGCGTAGTCATCCAGCAACAGAAGGACTACCAAGGTTCTCCTGATGAGTATGCCCAATTTGCTGCGGATCTCTTTTTTGGTGGCAGATTGCTTGATCGAATCATTAAAGGATTCTCCACACACACGCTGACGGACACCACCACATTTAATATTTCAGACACCTACAATTCACTTTTTGACTACAATATGAAACGGATACGGACGAAAAAAGCTTAACCGCATTTCGTCCGCATCCGTCATCCCCTCTTCTATTTGCCTTTTGGTGGATTATTCCCTCGCCCACCACCTGAAGGATTGCCTGTAGTACTCGGTGCATTATGAGGTCTTCCAGCTGACAAAATAATGTTGGTCATGTTTTCTCCCTATCTACTAAGTTCAAAATAAAACGCGACATTGCGTTTCCACATCAAACCACAGCTGATAGACAAAGAGAATTATGCAAGCAGGACAATAAGAGAGAGATCTAGTCACAAATAAATAATCCCATGACACTAGGGGGACAGTAAAAAGATTTTAGCTGTCCCCTCATATCAAAGACCTTCATGGTAAATCCTAGACCATGAAGAAAACAAAAACTAACCACGACACATCGAAGACTCACGCAAGCAACTCCAAAAGCAAAGGGGGGCTGACGACTATCAGCCCCCCCGCAAAGGTGAAACGAAGCGGTTCCTCACCACTTGTTTTAGCCTCCGGAATCGACTCTTTAAACCTAGCAATTGATGTTTATTGGGGCAGAACAGAGCTGTTTGACTACCTGGAATTACTAAAAAAATCAGCAGCAAGTACACGCCAAGACTCACCCGGATTTTTTGAGATCGGTTCACCTGAAAACAAATGGCCCTTCCTTGTCAGACCTCATGGCAAAAATGGCTATGAGTGGATGATTTACAACAAGGAATTCTCTTTCCACATTGGCCGCTGGACTACTCCTCAATCAAAACCAAGTGTTTTAGCAGAGATTCGATCTGAAACACTTTGGCACCTTGGAGCAAAAGGCGCTGTAGAACTAATCAAGGAAATACTTCTCTCGCAAGGCGGCACAAAAATCACTCTCAAGCCAAGCCGTGTTGACCTATGTGTTGATGCTCTTTTTTCTGAGCGCACATGGAAAGTTAAGTTGATTGACTACGCTACGACTCGATCAACCTACATGGCTCCACATTTTACTCACAAAAAGATGTCAGGCATCAGCATCGGTCGTGTGAATCGCCACTAGTTTTCTAGACACCCCTGACATTCGCAAAATATTGCCTGTCGAACTCCGCAGGTGACAAACCATCGTTGCTGCTGTGGCGACGTACCGGATTGTAGAACATTTCGATGTAATTGAAGATGTCCTGCCGTGCAGCCTCTCGGTTCTTATATGTCTTTTTCTTGACCCGCTCTCGTTTTAACAACTGAAAGAAACTTTCCGCAACGGCATTGTCGTAGCAGTTACCGCGCCTACTCATACTACATTCCAGATTGTGTGCTTTCAGGAAACTCTGCCAGACTGTGCTGGTATATTGACTGCCCTGATCGGAATGAATCAGCACTTTCCCTTTAGGTTTTCGACGCCAAACTGCCATCAGTAAAGCATCAAGTACGAGTTCTGCATGAATTCTCGACTGCATTGACCAACCGATAACTTGCCTTGAAAACAAATCAATGACGACAGCGAGATACAACCAGCCTTCGTACGTGCGGATATAGGTAATATCTGTTACCCACGCTTGATTGGGTGTGTCGACATTAAATTCTTGATTCAGATGATTTTCGGCCAAGACTGCCGGATGACCGCTTTTGTAGCGAGGCCGCTTGTAGCCAACTTGAGCCCGCAGTCCTGCCTGCTTCATCAGACGAGCAACTCTATTTACTCCACAGCTCTCACCGGTTGCTCGCAGATCCAGGTGGATTTTTCGATATCCATAGACGCCGCCACTCTCTAACCAGAACTGCTTGATGAGCCCCAAGAGCCGCTCATCTTCAAGCTGACGAGCAGATTTCGGCTGTTTAACCCAAGCGTAGTAACCGCTACGATGCACCCGCATCATGCGGCACATGTTACGGGTGGCAAATTGCCCCTGATGCGCCCGGATAAAGGCATACCTCACAGGGACTCTTTGGCGAAGTATGCGGTGGCCTTTTTTAGGATATCTCGTTCTTCGGTGACACGTTGCAGCTCATGGCGCAGACGCCTGATCTCGGCTTGGTGAGCGTCAAGTTCTGCGGCGTTGTGAGTGCCGTTGCCATATTTCTTACGCCAAGCATAAAGACTGTGAGTTGTTGTCCCAAGGCGGTTGGCAACTTCTTGAACAGAATAACCTCGTTCGGTGACTTGCCTGACGGCTTCAATCTTGAATTCTTCGGTGTAACGTTTGCTGCTCATGATTCCTCCTGAAGTCATCTTTTTATAACTCAGGAGTGTCCTGTATACTAGTGGCGATTCAGTGGGAAAATCTCCGCTCGTCTTTATGACAAACCGTTAGAGATCCAGCAGCAATCTAAAAAAATCTGGATGTATGACATTTGGGGCATCGATGACGTTCCAGAAGGTCATAGAATTATCCGTACTGAGTTTCAATTACGACGAGAACTACTAACTCAACTTGCCATTAATGACATTGATGACTTGTTTTCTCACTGCGAAAACATTTGGGCCTATTGCAGCCAGAAATGGCTGAAATTTCAAACCAATCCAGGGAAACACCACACACAAAGGAAAACATTTAAATGGTGGAAATCATTACAAAATGGATTTATGGGTGCCCAAAACAAAACACCACTCATTCGCAGTAAAGTTCTTCGCTATGACAAAGAACAAAATGCGACACAGGCTATTGGACATCTTCGATCATTAATTGCAGCGCGAATCGCGGCACATGAACTTGATGAATTTGTCAATGCAGAGATTGAGGATGGATTAGAACCGATCCTTCGCCAGATCAACATAAACGAGGAAAGCAGACTGGAATTTGCAAATTCAGTTCGAGCTAAAATGGCAAAATTCCATCGAACATTTTTACGACACTTAGAGGCTGAAAACGAAAGAAAAAAACTCGGCTTCCCAACTGATTTTTAACCCCATATAGGAAATATAAAATGTCACTACAAAACGAAACTAAAGCAACTAAGAACAACCTGATCCCTGTCACCAAATGGAATGATTTTCACACATGGCCACCTATCGGCGGATTACGCCATCTAATCTTTTACGAAAAGACTAATGGCTTTAGCCATTGCATCGTCAGAGTTGGAAGACGTGTGTTGATCGATGAGGAAAAGTTCTTCGAATGGGCAAAGATGAAAAACGCTGGAAATTGAGATTGATGTTTTAAACACTGTCTGACGTTCAGCGTATGTATTGAAATGTTTTTAATGCATACGCTGAATGTCACTGCATGATTAAAGATGGAGAAAATACACCAAAAATCAACACTTTTCAGATGTAAATAAAGACATAAAAACAACATCACAAAGAAAACACAACACAGAAAAAACTATGTAATTACAGACACTTGAGTGCTGTCACGAAAAAAGCAATGAATTAAACGTCAAACTTCCATGAAACTAAACGCATGCAACAATAAGGGTACTGACTAACCCTGTAATGCAATTCGTCGCTAACTCACAATTTTTCAAATAGACAGAAGTCCGAAATATATTAAATTAGCGTTATTCTTACCAGCTTTTCCACATAGTAACCATTTCAGATAGCACAACCGGTAAAAGTAAAAATTATTGACTATCTGCAAGTTCAAAAATCATATCAAAAAGTGGAATAAATCCAGAGAAATCAAAAGTCCCAAAATCAGCTTTCGAACTCTGTATATTCTTTGCAAAGTCGTTTTTAGTCAATGCCACGTTTATACCTTCACTATCATAGACAGACTCATCAATAATCGTAAGATGTTTTGCATCTTTCTTTTTGCTTTGACAAGTCAAATTTAATTCTTCATTCCTGCCAGATTTTTCCATGAATTCATTGCTTAGAAACAAGCGGCGACCATTACAATCAAGAGTTTTAATTTCATCGTCGTTATATAAAAACTCTATTGAGATTTCTGGATGGTCTTTCCTAAAATCAGGAACTGGAAGCACAACAGAAAAAACATTATTCCCCCAAACCTTCCAATCCTCTCCACTTACCACAACATCCTTTAAGATCTTTGCATCATCTCTGTCAAAAATAAAAAAGGTTGGGTGCGGATGCTTTTTAAGCATATAGTGTTTACACATGGAAAGCAGCTTTGCCCCACCTACTTTCTCGTGGTTTTCGATTATTTCAAGATTCTTCCCAGAGAAAAGACCAGCAGCCTGTAACGTTTTAAACGAAGCATCAATGTGCCTCCAATCCGTTTCTCCTTCGGTAAAAATCACAACATCCTTACACGAATCAACCATTTCCTCTTTTGGAAATTCTTTCTTTCCTACCAAATCCGGGAACAAGTCAGATAGTTTATTTCTAAAGTTGAGGTACACTTTATTGTCTTGCCCACGTACCATCCCAACAAATTCTATTTTTCCCCTTAAAACATTAAAAAAAGATACCTCAGGGTTAAACTCGACCCGATGTTTATTGTCATATTTTTCAATAAACTCATTTGACGCACTCTCGAGACCATAAACTTCCAAAGCATGTAGCATTGCTCTAATCTGTCGAATAAGTTTCCTATTCACATTAGCGAACTTATTTACAGTTAAACCAGTTACAACCTGTCGTCGATTTCTGGTTTGCAACCTAGTCTTCAAATCGTTTATCAAAAATCCGTTTTTTTCTATTATCTCTTCAAGCGAAGCTGACAAAGCTACCGAAGACTCATCCCCATCTCTGGATATTGAGGCCACCCTATGTGGAAAATGTGTCTTATTGGTAGAAATGGTTAAATCATCAACATATCGAGTATAGAAACAACCATTTTGTTTTGAAAATTTGTATAATTGCCCGTCAAGTCTCAGGCAAATGAGATTAGATATTATTGGAGAAGTTGGCGCACCTTGTGGCAACTCGTTATTATGGCAACAAATTTGCGCGAGGATTGTCGCAATGTTAGGAGGGAGGCTAAATGGTCTAGCCATAAAAAGACCTCTTACACGTCCAAAATTAATCGAAGGAAAGAAGTCTTTTAGATCTACGTTTAAAACGTAACTTTTATCTTCATGTATTTTTGCATTAGAGATTATACTTCTATTCTTAACATATCCATGCGCATTAAATGACAATTTAGACACAAGATAAAGAACATAAGATAATTTTTTTTGGATTATCTTAAGCCCACCTGCAGGTGCATTTATAATTCTAACACCACCACCCCTTTTTTTTATCTCGAATTTTTTATATCTTTTGCTTTCAGGCTTGATATGTATGTAATAGTTAAGTGTTAACTTCTCTATTTCCAATAAATCTGCAACATCTGATCGCCTTCTCATCATAGCAAAGAGCAGGCGAATTTCATCATCATTTCTTTTTAGTTCTAAATCCATAAATAGGGCTTACGGGAATAAATTCTGTACTTATCGCACCATAGGGACAAACCATGGAGGACAATCAGCTGAAGAACGCTTAAAGATAAACGGCCAAAATGAATGCTGCAGGATCGCTAGCAAAGGTTCAATTCGTTTCCCGCAAGCCCAAAATTTAGAGAAATATAACCACAGCAGACTAATTCAGGCAAACAAAAAAAGCAGTCGTGATTTAGTTAGTCATTTGTTGACCTATTTCACCAAAAACCTTACTACTCATCCTCTCAACAACCCCAGCCGTATGAGCATCTGACAAATGGGCATAGCGCTTAACCATCTGTAAAGTTTTATGCCCTAAAACTTCTGCGATTTCTGCTAACGTTGCACCATTCATGGCAAGGTAAGATGCTGCAGTATGACGTAAGTCATGAAAGCGAAAGTTTGCTATCTTTGCTCGTTCTAGAGCGTCATCCCAAATATTGCGTATATCAATCGGCTTTTGCGGGTCTTTATTACCAGGAAACACCAACTGACTATCAATCCTTCTGACTTTCGAAAGATCAACTAAAAGAGTAGCGGCAAACTGAGGTATTGGAACCGTGCGGCGCTCATTGTTTTTGGTTTCATGCAGTACAGCGCAAGAGCGTTTTAGATCAACATCTTTCCATTTCAGGTTTAAAATTTCCCCTTGCCGCATCCCTGTCGTAATAGCCAGGACGACAATGACATATAGATAGTGGTTGCCACTCTCCCGACACGCTTCTAAAAGTCGCTTTCTTTCGTCATCATCTAAAAAGCGCACCCTTCCCCTTGCCTCTGTAGGCTTTTTGACCTTAGAAACCGGATTATGCTCCAACCAGCCCCATTCATTCACTGCCATTGTGAAAGCATGAGACAACGCTGCAAGATATCGAACCACCGTTGCAGGTGACCGTTTTGTTCCTCGGTATGTTTTACCAGACAGTAATTTATCTCGACATTCTGCAATCAGTGCAGGAGTCACATCCGACAACAAATGATAGCCGAGTTCATCGGCCCACCATTTAAGCTGCTGGGATTGGGCTTTTTGCGATTTTGGTTTTAACGGAAGGACATACTCCACATAGCGATCAATCATCTCCTGCAATGTATGTTTTTTAGCCTCGACCGTCTTAAAGTGGCGACCATCTCGAATTGCAGACTCGGTATCTTGCGCCCACTTTTTAGCGTCGGTTTTTCGTTCAAATGTTGCAGACTGAGGAGGACAACCTTTCAGGCGAACGATGACACGATACTTGATTTTCCCATCAGATGATTTTCGTTCTTGAATTGTTGCCATGTTTCCCCCTGTGTCGTGAAATTGGGTGATCTTTGGCCTTGAAGTGTACCAAAACTGTACCATTCGACAAGCAGAAACGAAACAAGGGGTCAGCAGAAGAACTGCTAACCCCTTGTTTTATAATGGCGGAGAGGGGGAGATTCGAACTCCCGGTGGCTTGCGCCACAATTGATTTCGAGTCAATCACCTTCGGCCGCTCGGACACCTCTCCGCAAAATTGATTCACTCGTTGTTTGCGGGGCGCATTTTAGCAGCCTTTTTCTTTTGACGCAATTGACGAAAAAAATTGGAGAGAATTTCGCTGCACTCCTCAGCGAGCACCCCTTCGCAGACGTCGACCCGGTGGTTAAATCGCTCGTCGTCAGCCAGATCGAACACCGAGCCGACGGCGCCAACCCGCGGATCGCGGGCACCGAACACCAGGCGGGGGATACGAGACAAAATAATGCCGCCCATGCACATGACGCAGGGTTCCAGGGTCACGTAAAGGGTTGCCCCTTCGAGGCGCCAGGAATCAATGCGTTTTGCCGCCTCACGCAAGGCAATGAGTTCGGCGTGGGCTGTGGGGTCCTGCCAGGTTTCCCGGCGATTACCGGCAGCGGCAATCACCCTGCCATCGAGAACAATCACGGCGCCAACCGGCACCTCACCGAGTTGCTCAGCTTCGCGGGCCAGATCAAGGGCTCGACGCATGAATTGCTCATCCTGAGTTTGCTCCACGCTGAAAACTCCTTCATTATTCTGTAAACGCATGTCTGACAGGGTTTTCATTGACATCTTACCAAATAACGTTAACATTTCCCTGCCTGTAACATTAACTGATGGATTGCCACCATGACGTCTTTACCTGCGTTAGCGCAAGACAAATTTCGCTTTTTCCGCAACATGCCCAAGGAGGAAATTTCCAGCCTGTTGTTTTTTTGCACCCACAAACGTGCAGAAGCCGGTGAAATTCTCTGGCATGAGGGCGATAAAGATAATCAGGTGGCGTTTATCCTTCAGGGGCGGCTCGGGATCAAGAAAAGAACCGAGTTCTCGGATCGACACATCATTGTCGGCACCTACGGTCCCGGTTCCGTGGTTGGCGAGCTGTGCCTGTTGACGGATAATGACCGTTCGGTAAGCGCTGAAGCGATCAGCGATGTCGAATTACTGTTTTTGTCCAATGACAAATTCGAGGAACTGCTCCACGCCAATCCGGCATTAGGCTTGAAATTGCTTAAGGGCTTGTTCAAAATGACCAGTAAACGTTTGAGCAAATCCTACGAACGTATTGCCTCTATTTTTTGATCCATCTCCGCACTCTGGACAACCTGAATGATCAGCAAACGCCGCCTTGTTCTCACGTTAACCCTGCTGTTGGCTTGTGGTTTCCTCCTCACCAGCCTGGCCAGCTATTATGCGTCACTCAACGCCTTGCGTGCCCGCATTGACGACAATGAACTGCCGCTGACCAGTGACACCATTTACTCGGAAATCCAGCGCGACCTGTTGCGTCCCCTGTTTATCTCATCGCTGATGGCCAGTGATACGTTTTTGCGCGAGTGGGTTACGGATGGAGAACAGAACGCGGACAAGGTGGTCCGCTACCTTAACGAAATTAAGCAGCGTTACGGCACTTTTACCAGTTTTTTCGTCTCTGATCACACCCACCGTTATTACCATGCGGACGGCATCTTAAAAACGGTATCGCCTGATGAACCCCGTGATATCTGGTATTTCCGTGTCCGTGATCTGCCGCAGGACTACGAAATCAATGTCGACCCGGATATGGCCAACCATGACAGCATGACCATCTTTATCAACTATCGGGTCAAGGATTATCAGGATCAGTTTATTGGTGCCACCGGTGTCGGGCTTACTGTTTCCGCGGTTAAGAACCTGATTGAAAATTATCAGCACAATTACCAGCGGACGATTTTCTTTGTCGATCCGCAAGGAACGCTGACTCTGGCCGGCAAGGAGTTCCCCACGACGGTGAAATCTCTGGCGGACATTGAGGGGCTGGCGACGCATGCGGACCAGCTGCTCAATGAACAGCAGAACACCCTGATCTACCAACGCAATGGCGAAACATTTCACCTGAACACCCGCTACATTGCAGAATTTGGCTGGTATCTGATGGTGGAACAATCGGAAGAACCCGTGTTGCGCCAGATCCGCCTGACTCTGCTGATTAATATCGCCATTTGCATCACGATCACTCTGATTGTCATCGTTTTAACCCAGATGACCATTAACCGCTATCAGAGGCGCCTCGAGGAAATGGCCCTGACCGACAAACTGACGCGCCTCGCTAATCGTCAGGCGATTGACCTGCACCTGAAGCAACTGTTCAAGGAGCAACAACGTCATCAGGTGACGTTCAGCGTGATCTTATTTGATCTCGACAATTTCAAGCAGATCAACGACACCCACGGTCACCTGGCCGGTGACACGGTTCTAAAAGGAATTGCCGATGAGGTCACCAAGCAGCTGCGTGATTGCGACATGCTGGGCCGCTGGGGTGGCGAAGAATTCCTTGTCCTGCTCAAGCACTGCCGACTGGCAGACGCCCTGAAACGCGCCGAGACGATCCGTCTGGCCATCCAGGCCCTCCCGGTGTCCGTTGACGAGCAGACCATCTACACCACGGCAAGCTTTGGTGTGGTGGAATTCCAAGATCAGGACCACCACGAAGAGTTGCTCAAACGCGCCGACCAGGCTCTGTATATCGCTAAACAGAACGGTAAAAATCGCTGTGAATCCATCGAGCGGCTTTAGGGGGCGTTGTCAAGCAACGCCAGCCAGCTGTGCAGTAACGTGCCCTGATAGCGCTCGGGGCTGATCAGCAGACTGAGCTGACGCCGTAAATCGAGAGGCGTCTCCACGGCCACCAACCAGCCCTGCTCCAACTCCGTCTGCACGGCCAGACGCGACAGACAACTGACACCCAAGCCGGCCTGGACCGCTTTTTTAATTGCTTCGGTATGCCCCAACTCGACAAAGGAGGCCAGGGACGGTCCATCACTTCCCAAGGCGGCTTCAAAGACCTCCCGTGTCCCCGAACCGCTCTCACGCATAATCCACTGCCCGGTAAGCAACATCGACCGATCCACCCTGGCGGATTCCGCCCAGGGGTGCTGCGGGGCAACCACCACCGCCAGTTCATCATCACGCCAGAAGCGGCAGTCGAGAGTCGCCAAATGGCAGGGTCCTTCGATGAGACCGACATCAAGCTGCCCGTCATGGACGGCCCGTTCAATCTGCTCGGTATTGCCCACCTGTAATTGGATCGTCGCCTGAGGATAACTGCGGGTAAAGTCCGCCACCAGCAACGGCAACACATAATTGCCGATGGTGGTACTGGCCCCGACACACAAATGACCGGTCGGCTGTTCATGGCCATCCTCCAGCATACGGCGAAAATTATCCATATCCAGCACCAGACGCTGGGCCACCGGCAACAAATGCCGGCCCTGCTCATTGAGCAGCAGACGACGCCCCTGACGATGGAACAACGGACCACCGTGCAGATTTTCCAGGCTCGACAAGGCCATACTGACCGCAGATTGCGTCAAGCCCAAAGATTCAGCGACACGGGTGATTTGCCCCTGTTGGGCCACCTGAACAAACACATCAAGCTTGCGCAAACTGATCATGCCATCTCCATCAATTTTTTTTATCTAAAATTAAATTTTTATCTATTTTTATTTATATACCTGCTTTGGTACGCTGGTTCAACAGCAAAAACAGCACAAAGGAGTCCGTCATGAATCCACTTGCCAAACCTGTTTACCTCATCGCTATTGCCATCTGCCTGTTGCCCATGGTCAGTGCCCCCGTCGCCCTGGCCCTCGGCATCGTTTACGGTCTCACCTGGCAGCACCCCTGGCCGCAGATCAATGCTGAAGCAAGCCGCAAGCTGCTTCAGAGCGCCGTGGTCGGACTGGGATTCGGGGTGCCGTTGCTGGAGGTCTGGCAGGTGGGAAAAGGATCGTTCTTTTCGACGCTGGCCGGTATTCTCATCACCCTGGCCATCGGCAGCCTGCTGGGCCGCTGGCTCAAAGTCCCCCAGGGGACCAGCCTGCTGGTCTCCTGCGGAACCGCCATCTGCGGCGGCAGTGCCATTGCCGCCATGTCGCCGGTGATCAAGGCTGAGAACGATGAATCCGCTGTAGCTCTGGCCACTGTCTTCACCCTCAATGCCGTCGCCTTGCTGGTGTTTCCGCTGGTCGGTCATCTGTTTCACCTCGAACAACACCAGTTCGGCACCTGGGCGGGCATGGCCATCCACGATACCAGCAGCGTGGTCGGCGCCGCGGCCAGTTACGGCATTGAAGCTCTGGAAACCGCGACAACCGTCAAACTGACCCGGGCATTGTGGATTGCGCCCCTGGCATTAATTGCCGGACTGCTGACCCGATCGGGACAACGGGCTAAAATTCCTCTGTTTATCGTGCTGTTTATCGCGGCAGCGGCCATCCACTCAGCCCTGCCCAACTGGGAACCGGCCTGGCATACAGTGGCCACGGTGGCCCGGCACGCGCTGGTCTTGAGTCTGTTTTTTGTCGGTGCCGGGCTCAATCGCACGTTGCTTAAAAAGGTGGGCGCACGGACGCTGACTCAGGGGATCACCCTGTGGCTGATCATCAGCGCACTGACCCTGACCGCCGTGCATTATCGCATAATCTGATTGACCAAAGTTCACAGCCGCACCAACAAAAAAGGCCCGCACAGTGCGGGCCTTTTTTGTTGGAGATTCCACCTTTTAATATTTGCCGAATTCGTCATCATCCAAGGCGATGAAATCATTGCCGTCATCATTAACACCGCCCCAACCGCTATCGCCGGATGCCTGTGCCGGCGGCTGCGGCTTGGCGGTTGGCTGCGCCGCAGCCGGTGACGTCAATGCCGGTTGTGATGAAACCGTTGGTTTTACGGCAGCGGAAGGCTGTAGCGGCTTCGATGAATAAAGAGTGAACCCGGCCAGCATCTCCTGTAATTGAGCGGCCTGGGCAGCGAGCTCTTCCGAGGTAGCCGCGCACTGCACGGCATTGGCGGTATTTTGTTGAGTCACTTCGTCGATCTGACTCAGACCGATGCTGACCTGGGAAATGCCCTGGGTCTGCTCATCGGAAGCCGCGGCAATTTCGCCAACCAGATCAGATACCTTGGTGATGCCGGTGACAATGCCGTCGAGGGCCTCGGCGGTGCTTTCGGCAATCTGGGTACCATTGCCGGCCTTCTGCACGGCACCTTCGATCAGCTCGGCGGTTTCGCTGGCGGCCTTGGCACTGCGTGCCGCGAGGTTGCGGACTTCCTCGGCCACCACGGCAAAGCCTTTACCGTGCTGACCGGCACGGGCGGCTTCAACCGCAGCATTCAACGCCAGCAGGTTGGTCTGGAAAGCAATCTCGTCAATGACCTTGATGATCCGGGAAATATTCTGGGCCGATTCGTTAATCTCACCCATGGCACCGACCATCTCCTGCATCTGCGCATTGCCTTTAGAGGCGGCGGTGCAGGCTTCGGAAGCCAGTTGATTGGCCTGAACGGCATTCTCCGCATTCTGCTTGGTCCGTGACGACATTTCGTTCATGGACGCGGAGATTTCTTCCAGAGAGCTAGCCTGCTCCGTTGCCGCCTGAGACAGGGTCTGGCTGGTGTCGGAGATCTGATCCGCTCCGGCGGAGATCTGATTGCCGGCCAGTTGCACCTGGCCCATGCTGTCATTCAACGCATCGTTGGTTTGCGCCAACGGCTTGGCAATCATGCCCTGAGCAGTAAAGGTGAAATTGCCATGAGCCAGTTTGTCAAAGGCGGTGAGAATTTCGTGTTCCAGGTTGTCGGCAAAGCCATCCATGGCTCGTCCCATACGACCCATTTCATCGTTCTGCTCAAAATGCAGCCGCTGATTGAGCGTACCGGCACCGAGCGCTTCAATCATTGCCACACTCTTATCCAGTGGACGAATCAGATTCTGCATGACAAACAGTGTCAGCAAAACGGCATAAACAATCAGCCCACCAACAACGGCACCGCCGCCTTTCCACAATGACGCAGCCAGTTGCGCATCGGCCTTGTCCAGCGACTGAATCACTTCAAAAGCGCCGTGGATTTCACCGACATTCCAATTTTCCATACGCGCCCCGGTCGGATCCAGGCCCTGATCATTGCCCCACACGGCAACGGAGGTCGCGGGATCACCATGACAGGTCAGGCAGATTTCGGTCAGACGGACCGGGCGGAAATAACGCACCGCATTGCGCTGTTCATCAATCTCGTAATATTCCGTGAGATTTTCCGCTTTCATTTTTTTCAATGCCCGGGCTTCCAGAGCATCCGGTTCGTTTGCCGGATTACGTGGACTGAATTTGGGCACTTTGAACTCATACCCTCCTTCACGGGCTTTGCGCATAGCCGCGTTCCACGATGAGACGACCGGAACGGCGGCAAACAGTTTGTCGGCATGTCCGCCATCGGCAAACGCTCGCAACATCTCCGGCGTGAATACAGCCTTCTGATAAAGCTCTTCCATCCCCTCGCGGGTGGACTCGACCGTTACGGTAATCGTTCGTGCTTTGTCAACATAGGTTGACACCGCGGCATGTTTTTCCTGGACCACATAGGCGACAAACAGGCCGCACAGAAGCAGGGTCGGCAGCAGAATACTGACACCGATAACTTTCACTTTGATGGACAAGTTTTTCATGAAAGGGTCTCCGAAACGAAAAGAGGGGGCATGGCAGCAGACCATGGAGGTCCGCATAATAAAATTGTCCTTGTCAGATCAAAAAGGCACTATAAAGCAGTAAAATGAGTTTTTCAGTTTTTTAATGTAGCACCGCTGTTTCATGGACTCAAGTCTGGATAAATTACTTTTTACTAAAACTAATAAAGTCGCTTCACCATCACATCCGTGGCTCTTTTTTTCGGTCCCTGGCTGTCACGCTCAGCATAGCCGATGGGCACCACGGCCATGAATTCCCCCTGGCCTTCACCAAGAAAGTCCATCACTTCATCCTTGATCAGGAACAGCACGCCCAACCAGACACTGCCGAGGCCCAGAGCCGTGGCCGCCAACAACATATTTTCCACCGCAGCCGCGGAACTTTGAATCTCCATGGTGCGAAAGAAGTCGAGGCTGACATCGGCATCTTCCAGCTGAAACAGCTTGGTACCGTGCTCAATCAATTCACCGGTGTTAGCCACGGCCACCACCACCGGAGCCGTACCGATACTGCGTGCGGCCATGCGCAACAGCGCGGAAGACGCTTTGGGAAAGGCCGTGGCGCGCTGTTTGACCAGCTCCGCCAGCTGGCGTTTTTTCTCTCCCGTGACCACAACAAAGCGCCACGACTGCTGATTATGTGCCGAGGGGGCCTGGTTGGCGGCGTGCAAAATAGTCTGCAACATCTCTTCACCAATCGGCTGATCGGTGAATTTACGGATACTGTGCCGCCGGACAATGGTCTCCAGTGTGGCGTTGACTTCAGACATCATTCTATAAACTCCTTATTTATCATACAAACAACTCACCAAACGGGACACTAGCGACGCCAGAAGCGGCGAACGTCACGGGCCGATTTGAGCGTTGCCACGCCCTGATAACGAAACACACCACCTTTGGGTGCGGCAATCTGCTGTGACAGATAAATACTGGAATGGCCGCTGAACAGATAGGAGAGAAAACAGGCGATGGCAAAATATTCGAGATACTGGGCACCAAACAATTCTACGCCCATCAGAGTACAGGCCAGCGGGGTATTGGTGGCACCGGCAAACACAGCAATAAAACCGATGCCGGCCAGCAGATCCACCGGCACGCCGAGCACTCCGGACAAAGCCGCCCCCAGAGTCGCGCCGACAAAAAACAACGGCGTCACCTCACCGCCTTTAAAGCCGCTACTCAACGTGATCGCGGTCAACAGCAGCTTCCACCACCAGCTCCACGGCGTGACACCGACCCCGGAAAACGCATTGACGATGGAAATCCCGTCTGCAGCCGCCGAACCGACACCAAGCCCTAAGTAATCGCGGGTACCGAGCAGAAAACTGATCCCCAAAACAACGATTGCGCCAATCACCGGACGTAGCCAGTAACGGGTCACATATTTTTTAAACAGCCCGGACAGGGCGTGGGTGATTTCGGCAAACAGGAACCCGGCCAGGCCGAACAGGATCGACGCCAGCATCACCTTCCCCGCCAACAGCGGCGAGACATGGGCGACCACCGCATCAATATGCAGCTCCGGGGCGACAATCTGGTATTGAGTATGGCCAATGCCCCAGGCGGTACACACCAGATCACCGAGCACGCTGGCCATCAGACACGGAATCAGGGCCTCATAGCGCATTTTGCCGACAGCGAGCACTTCAAGAGCAAAAATCGCCCCGGCCAAAGGCGTACCGAACACGGCACCAAAACCGGCGGCAACCCCGCAGGTGAGGAGAATGCGTGTGTCTTCCTCGCTGAGACGAAACGGCCGGGTAAAAACCTGAGCAATACTGCCGCCCATTTGCACCGCAGTGCCCTCGCGCCCGGCTGAGCCGCCGAACAGATGGGTGATGACCGTGGCAAACAACACCAGCGGCATCATCCGTTTGGGAATACCGGCACCGGGTTGGTTGATCTGTTCCATGACCAGATTATTGCCGCCGCCGGCGGTGCTGCCCAAGGCGTGATAGCACCAGACAATAAAAATACCGGCCAGCGGCAACCCGTAGACCAGATCAGGATGCGCCCAGCGGGTCTGGGTGGCTTCTGCCAGCAACCAGAGAAAAAAAGCGACACTGGAACCGATCAGGGCAGCGACCGGCGTCACCATCAGCAGCCAGCGCACCACAAACCAGCCGAGACTCAAATGTTCACGCACATCCCAGCGTATCGGCATGATACTTTCTCCTTGAACGTCATCTGTGACCCTATGCCGGCCCAGACGGCAGTGCTTTTTTCAAAAAACGTCAACAAAAAACTCCTGTATGAGAACCTTGCGGGCAAAGCGTTCATACAGGAGTCATCAACCTGAAAAAATCGACAGGCGGTTACCGGGAGAACTCCATTCCCGTCAACATGTTGCCGACCACTCTAGCCTTCCCGACTGTTTTTTTCAAGTCTGTCGCGATTCTTCCATCACAGGTGCTTGTCGCGCAGGGTACGTTTGTCGGTCTTGCCGACACTGGTTTTATCAATGTCATCGACAAATTTAAACCGGGTCAGCACCACCTGCTTGGAGATTACCCCGGTATCGGTGTACTCATGCAACAGGGCCAGCAGCTCTTTTTTACCCGGCGGGGTTTCAAGCCCCGGTTTCAGCACCACCAGGGCCAGAGGACGCTCACCCCATTTTTCGTCAGGCTGGGCAATCACCGCCACTTCGGCCACGGCCGGATGATGGGAAAAAATGTCTTCGAGCTCCAGGGACGAAATCCATTCACCACCACTTTTAATCACGTCTTTGGTGCGGTCGGTGATTTTCAGATAGCCTTTCTCATCGCGTGTGGCCACATCGCCGGTGTGCAGATACCCGCCCTGCCACAGCTGCTCCGAATTCCGGGTATCCTTCAGATATCCCTGGGTCAACCACGGCGCCCGGACAACAATTTCGCCACTGGAGATGCCGTCGCGAGGCACCTCTTGCATCTGTTCATCGACCACCCGCACATCAACCAGCGGCATGACACGCCCGGTCTTGCAACGGATTTCGGCCTGGCTTTCATCGTCCAGCTCAAGCATCTCTGCATCAAGATGAGCCAAAGAAAGAATCGGGCAGGTTTCCGACATGCCGTAACCGGTGAACAGATCAACACCGCGCTGCATGGCTTCACGGCACAAGCTGCGTGACATGGCCGAGCCACCGATGATCACCTTCCAGCGACTCAAATCCACCCGGTCAATATGGGAACTTTTGAACAACATGTGCAAAATGGTCGGCACACAGTGGGAAAAGGTCACCTGCTCGCGATCGATCAGTTCCAGAAGCATCTCCGGCGCATAACGGCCCGGATACACCTGTTTGACACCGAGCACCGTAGCAACATACGGCAGCCCCCAGGCATGGACATGAAACATCGGCGTAATCGGCATGTAGACGTCGCCCTGATGAAGGCGTCCCTGTTGCTGCGGCGTGCCGAGGGCAGCCAACACGCTCATGGTGTGCAACACCAGCTGCCGATGGCTGAAATACACTCCTTTGGGCAAACCGGTGGTGCCGGTGGTGTAAAAGGTCGTTGCCCGGGTATTTTCATCAAAATCGGGAAATTCCGCACAGGGGGACGCTTCGGCCAGCAACGCCTCATATTCCGCGGTAAAAGGCACCGCACTGTCCAGCGCCTCTTCACCGTCATTGAGCAGAATATAGTGATCCACCATATCGATGCGCCCCTTGATCTGTTCAATGATCGGCACAAAATCACGGTGCACCAGCAGGACGTTGTCTTCGGCATGATCGATGGTGTAGAGAATCTGCTCAGCGGACAGTTTGACGTTAACCGTATGCAACACGGCACCGATCATCGGTACGGCAAAAAAGCATTCCAGATAGCGGTGACTGTCCCAGTCCATAACGGCAACCGTATCACCGGCTTTGACGCCCAGAGCCAGCAGGGCGTTGGCCAGACGGCACACCCGTTCATGCAGATCACGGTAGGTATAACGCAACTGGTCGCGATAAACGATCTCCTGATCAGGATTATGCACCAGAGGTGAATTCATCAGGTGTTTAATCAACAGGGGGTACGTATAGGCTGACTCGGTACGGGGAATAATATGATCGCTCATCATTGAGACTCCTGAAATTTTATAGACACTTACCGGGCCGTCGTCCTGACTGATGGCGGCCAAAAGAACTGAACACGGCAACAGCACACAGGCCGCTGAATATCATCAGGGCAAGGTGCATGCTGCTGATAAATAACGATTGGGTCTGTGGCGTAATCGGTTGACCGGCCATGCGCCAGGAAAAAATCACCGTGACAATGGTCATGCTGGTCATCATTCCCAACGTCCGCATACAGGCGGAAAATCCCGACGCCACCCCCAGGTCACGCTCGGCAACGCTGGTCATGATCACCCGGGTATTCGGTGAAGAAAACAGGGCAAACCCCAGGCCAAGCACCACCAGAATCCCCACGATGAAGGACAGCGGTGACGTCGCCGTCAGTGTGGCGGCCAGGCCGATCCCCACGGCACACAGGGCCATGCCGGCCGTCGCCACCTTTTCCGCGGGATAACGATCCGACAACCGTCCGCACACCGGTGAAAACAGGGTCTGCACCAGAGGCTGAATAATCAGAATGCCACCGGCCTGATGCGGGGCAAAGCCAAGCACCACCTGCAAAAAGAGACTGAAGAAAAAGGTGATACTGAACGTCCCGGCATAGTTGAACATGGCTGCGAGGTTGCTCAAAGCAAACACCCGGTTGTGCAGCAACAGATCCATATTCAACAAAGGAAAACGGCGGCGGGTTTCAAACCACAAAAAGACGATCAGACCGCAGAGCCCGCCGCCCAGCAGCACCTGATACAGCACGCCTTCAGCAAGGTGGGTCGCCCCCACCACCACGGCAGCGATGGACAGCGCATAAATCAGCCAACCCTGCCAATCAAAGGGTTCTCCTGCCGCTCCGATCCACTCCTCACGCAACAGCAGGGTCGTAATCAACAAAGCCGTCAAACCCAGCGGGATACACAGATAGAAAATCGACCGCCAGCCTAACACGGAAACAAGAGTGCCGCCGATAAACGGTCCGCAGGAGATCCCGGCATAGACGCTGGCAACGGCAATCCCCAGAGCTTTGCCGCGCTCCTTGTCCGGAAACACGGCCACAACAATGGCCATGGTGGTCGCCATGACCATGGCACCACCCATGCCCTGAAAAAAACGCAGAGCGATCACCACATGCACCGCCCACGCCTGCGAAATCAACCCACCGGCCAAAGTGAACAGGCCCAGTCCCACCTGAAAAATTTTGCGTCGGCCGAGAATATCGCCGAGACGCCCCATGGCCAATAGAAAAATTGATGCCGAGGCAACATAGCTGGTTTCAACCAAGCCCAACTGCATGGCACTGGCGCCAAAGTCCCGGCCGATAACCGGCAAAGCCACGCCCACAGCCGACATCATGAACGGCATGAGGAAATGGGCTACGCACACGACGAACAGGGTGGCAAATCGCAAGTTTTTCTCGCCCATGGCATCCTTAAACCTGAATCAGGAGTGTGCATTGACGACCATCACTTCACTTACCGCTTCAGGCCAAAACAAAGAACGTAAATGGCGTATCCTAGCATGGGACCCACAAAGTTGCCAGACGCCAGGAATCAAGCTGTCATTTCAAAATTTAATCATTAAAATAGCCACAACCTCCTGTTTTTTTGCCATACTTAATCACTATTGCTAACCATGATCGATGGTGAGAATCTCCATGTCTTTTCTTTCAATAAAATCATTCCGCATCATAACCTGCCTGAGTTTGTGGATTTGCCTCCTGGTGTTTCCAACCACACTGCAGGCGGAAGCCACCCATGATGTCCTGGTGCTCCATTCCTACCATGCCGGTCTGACCTGGACAGATGGCCAGATGAAAGGCATTGAGAAACAATTCAGCCACAGTCCCGTACCGGTTCGTCTTCATGTCGAATACATGGATACCAAGCGCAACCCCGGTAAAGAGTACCTTGAACGCTATACGCAACTGCTCCACTACAAATTACGCAATCTGCATTTTGATCTGATTGTGGTAACCGATAACGATGCCTACAATCTGGCGCTGCAACAGCATGACAAACTCTTTGCCGGTTGCCCCATCGTCTTTTGCGGTGTGAACGATTTTCAGCCGAGCGACGTGACGACCACAGAAAACATCACCGGCGTTGCTGAGGATCTCAGCGTCGAGGAAACCCTTGATGTTGCGCTGAAACTGCAACCCAACACCTGTGAACTGATCTTGATCGGCAGCCGCCTCGGTGCCACGGATCTGGCCATCAACCAGGATATTGAACGCAGCCTGAAACGTTACAGTGGTGGGCTCAAAATCACACCATGGCGCGATATCCCCATCGAAAAATTGCACAAAAAAGTTGCCACCCTCAAACCGGGTCAAGTCATTTTCCTCAGCAGTGTATTGACCAGCAGCGATGGAACGGTTTTATCGTTTCGCGAATCGATTAGCGCGTTACGCCGCAACTGTCCGGTGCCGATCTACAGTTTCTGGGATTTCTTTCTCGGTTATGGCCTGCTCGGCGGTAAACTGATCAGCAGCGAAGCCCAGGGCCGTGAGGCAGCCCGTCTCGCCGGGCTGATTCTCTCCGGGGTTCCCATAAGCCAGCTGCCGATCATCACCAAAGCAGCCAATGTTTATCTGTTTGACGATGACGAACTCAAGCGCTTCGGCATCACCGCCAGCCAACTGCCGGCCGGCAGCCAGTGCATTAATCAGCCGACCGGTTTCTATCCGGTGGCCAAGCAGGACTTCTGGCTGGTTGGTGTTGCCGGCGGATTGCTGCTCCTGCTGATCGGCCTGCTGCTATGGAACCTGCATATCCGCAAAATTGCCGAGCAACTTATCTACGAAAAAGAAGAACGGTTACGCCTGGCTCTGGATGGCTCTCAAGACGGTTTCTGGGACTGGGATGTCTCCACCGGTAGCAATATTGTCGATGAGCGTTGGTGTCGCATGCTCGGCTATGAGCCCGAGGAACTCGAACAAAACGTCGAACAATGGGAAAAGCTGGTCCACCCGGAAGATCTGAAAAAAACCCGCCCGGTTCACGAACGGTGCATGCGCGGTGAAATTTCCCACTTTGCCACGGAATTTCGCATGAAAACCAAACAGGGCGATTGGAAGTGGATTCTCGGTCGCGGCATGGTGGTCAGTCGCGATACTCAGGGCAACCCGTTACGCCTGACCGGAACCCACAAGGATATCTCCCTGCAAAAAGCGACGGAGCATGCTCTGAAAAAAGCACTCCAGGAGTCGGAAGAGTCGCGCAACAATATCACCGCCATCCTCACTTCCCTGACCGACGGGCTGATCGTTTCAGATAGTCACCATCAGATCACCATGATCAATCGTGCCGCACAAAAATTGCTGGATGTCGATGAAAGTCAGGCTATCGGCCAGCTCGTTGAAACCATTGTCGATGGTCAGGTCTTCAGCGACGAGCTCGGCTCAATTCTCTCTCAGGAAAAAGCAACCGCCACCATCGATGTGGAAATGATGGATCAATCCCGCCAGGAGATGCGCGTCATTCAGGCACGCTTTTCCCCCATTTACGATAATGAGTTCATTCCCAGCGGAGCCATCACCTTGTTGCAGGATGTGACCCGCAGTCGCGAAATGGCCCGGCTGAAAAGTGAATTTATCTCCACCGCCGCTCATGAGCTGCGCACTCCGCTTACTGCCATGCTTGGTTTTTCTGATCTGCTTCTGGAATCGCCGGACATTTCCGAAGAAGAACGCCGCGAATATTTGCAGATCATTTCCAATAAATCTGAAAGTCTCGCCGCCATCGTTGATGATCTGCTCGACCTGAGTCGCATTGAATCCGGTCGTCTGATTACATTGGACCAAAAACTGGCTTCCCTGCAACAAACCCTGGTTCCGCTTATTGAACAATATCGCGACAGCTGTCTGGCCCATCAGTTCATCACCCGGCTTAACGACATGGATACTCAGCTGCTGATTGATGAAAACAAGATGGCTCAGGTTATTGAAAACCTGCTCAGTAACGCGGTCAAGTATTCGCCACAGGGTGGCACCATTGCCATCGAGACCCGGCAGGATCCGGACGGTTTTCTGCTGTCCATCGCGGATGAAGGGATCGGCATGACACCAGCCCAGGTGGAACGGATTTTCAACAAATTTTACCGCGTCGACGGCACCAATACCGCTGTTGGCGGCCTGGGATTGGGCATGTCCATTGCCAAGCATATTGTTGAAGCCCATCATGGTGAAATCTGGGTGGAAAGTACCATCGACCAAGGCACCACCTCCTATGTCCGCCTGCCCCTTCCCACTGTCCCATGATCCGTCTCCTGCTGATTGTTGCACTCGTTTTCAGTCCGTTCGGGTTGGTTGACAGAGTCCAGGCCATGGAGCCTGCCACCCTGATGCGGCCCCACAGTTATGAGCCAACCGTGTCGATCCGTGGCTGGTGGATGAGCGAAAAACTTGACGGGGTGCGCGGTTATTGGGATGGCAAACGCTTGTGGTCAAAAAATGGCCACCCGCTCCACCCTCCAGCAGAATTCATTGCCGGCTTGCCGCCGTTTGCCGTTGAAGGGGAATTGTGGGCAGGACGCGAGCGTTTTGAACACACGGTCAGCATGGTCATGCAGGACGTTCCTCATCCGGGATGGTTGACCTTGCAGCTGGCAATCTTCGATGTTCCGCAGGAACAAGGAACGTTTCAACAACGGATTGGCAAGGCCCAGGAGTGGTTTCACCACCATCCATCGCCATACGCCTACGTCATCCCGCAGATTCCCATTCAATCGGTCAGCCACATGGAAGCGGAACTGGAGCGCATCCTTCAATCAGGCGGTGAAGGTTTGATCGTTCGCGATCCGCAGGCGGATTACGCAGCAGGACGCAGCACTTCGATTCTTAAAGTAAAACGCTATGAGGATGCTGAGGCGACGGTTGTGGACCACCTTGCCGGAACAGGGAGAAATCAGGGGCGATTGGGTGCGTTGCGGGTAGAGCGTCCCGATGGTGTACAGTTCAAAATCGGCAGTGGTTTCAGTGATGAGGAGCGGCAGAACCCGCCTGCTGTCGGCAGTGTGATCACCTATAAATTTTATGGGACGTATCAGTCGGGGCTGCCGAAATTTCCGGTTTATCTGCGGCAGCGCTTGGATGCAGGGTTATGAGAGGCTGGGATGTTTTTCTTCCCGCAAAAAATTCAGATCAAGATCAAGACCGCCGAGACGCACCCCGGCAGGCGCCATCCTTTTATAAACCAATCAAAGGATGGCATCCTCCAAAGCAAACCGCGTCCGTTTAAAACTTCTCCGGCAACGTAATACACAAACACTCGGCCTCGGCAAACACCGTCTCCCCCTGCACCAGACGCCCCTGCACCTTAATCTTGCGCCCTTCCGCCGACAACACCGTACTCTCCACGGTGGCGACGGTGCCTAAAGGCAGCATGTTGCGGAAACTGACATTGAGGTTGCCGACAACGATGCCATAACCAGCGGTCCAGGCGGCCAGCCCGAGCACCTCGTCAAACACGGCGGCCATGGCGCCACCGTGGGAGTGCCCCGGAGGACCTTCGGTTTCCGGACCGAACCAGATCCGTGCCCGTAATTCACCTTGCGCATTGCGGTAATAGCGCACCCGGTAACGATCACCGTCCGGCTCACCGGAAACAAAACGCAGCGACGCGCCGACCAGCGAGGGCGCATCAAACGGAGTCCAATCGTCGTTACCGCTCAAATCGACGCACGACGACACACCAGAGGACACAACTTTCATAACGTAACTCCTTGAAAATTCCGGGGGTGTTTCCCACAAGGGAACATCCGGTCGTATAAGAAATTTACTGACGACTCAACCGCCACTGAGGGGCGGTTCCGGGCTCCGTGCTGCGCCAGGGATTAATATCCAGGCCGCCACGGCGGGTATAACGGGCGTAAACCGTCAGGGATTGCGGATGACAGTGGCGCATCAGATCGGTAAAAATGCGCTCCACGCACTGTTCATGAAATTCATTGTGTTGCCGAAATGAAATCAGATACGCCAGCAGCGCCTGACGATCAAGACGCGCGCCCCGATAGGAAATCCACACGCTGGCCCAATCGGGCTGTGACGTAATCAGACAATTGCTCTTAAGCAGGTGGCTGTACAGGGTTTCTTCGACCTGGTCGGCTGAATCCGCGGCATCGCGCAGCAAATCGGCATTGAGCTGATAATGTTTCACATCGAGATCAACACTGTCAAGGCATTCGCCCGGCAGGGTCTTCACCTGCCATAAATCCAGATCATCCAGGGAGGACAACTGAACCGTGACCGGCCCACCGCTGGCCTGGCTCAAATCGCGCTGCAAACAGTCGATCACCGCCTGTTGATCAGCAAAGCGGGTCTGATTGAGTGAATTGAGATACAGTTTGAACGATTTGGATTCGACCAGATTGGGCGTTTGACAGGGAAAGCGGAAAATGGCCAAGGCCACCACCGGCTTGCCCGAGCTGTTGAGCCACGACAGTTCGTAGCTGTTCCAGACATCTTCGCCGTAAAACGGCAGCGACTCGCTGATGCCCAGCTCATCGCGCTTGAGACGGCGCGGCACCGGATACAACAACCCGGCATCATACCGGTTGGGGTATTCGGTTGTTTTTCCTAACGGGATTTCAGTCAGATCGCTCATCCATTCACCTTTTCCAAAAACACTTCATGGGGCGACGCATCATAACATGTTGCGGTTTTTTTTACACGATAACCATGAACTGTGCATTTGCACCTTTTCCGTTACAGAGCACAGGAGTACAACTGTTTTCGCCCTGTAAGTATTACGTTACGAAACAGCCCCTTGAATTTACAACGCACCATGATTAATACGATGTTGAAAAAGCCCAGCCATGGGCTCCGCAGGGTATTTCAACACTCTGCCAGTGCGAACTCTGATCTGTAACACACTGTGTAACTGTGGAGAATAATTCATGGAAACAATTCAACAGCATCTGGTTCAACTCAGTCAGCGCCTTGATCAGCAAATCATCGGCCAACCTCTGCTGATTGAACGCCTGCTGATCGCCCTGCTCGCCGACGGCCATCTGCTGGTCGAAGGTGCGCCCGGCCTGGCCAAAACCCGCGCCATCCGTCTGCTCGGTGATCATCTCGAGGGCAGCTTTCACCGCATTCAATTCACCCCTGACCTGCTGCCTGCCGACCTGACCGGCACCGAGATCTACCGCCCGCAGCAAGGTCAGTTTGAATTTCAGCAGGGTCCGCTGTTTCACAACCTGGTGCTGGCCGATGAGATCAATCGTGCCCCGGCCAAGGTGCAATCGGCGCTGCTCGAAGCCATGGCCGAACGCCAGATCACCGTGGGCCAGACCACCTATCCGCTCAAAGAACCGTTTTTGGTTATGGCCACCCAGAATCCCATTGAGCAGGAGGGCACCTATCCGCTGCCCGAAGCGCAGCTTGATCGTTTTCTGCTCCATGTCATGATCGACTACCCTAACGCGACGGCCGAGCGGCAGATTCTCCAACTGGCCCGGCGTGAAGCCGCCCATGTGCCGGAAGCACCGCTGGAGCAACTGACGCGCAGCCAGCTCAAACAAGCGCGTGCCGCGGTGCTTGATGTCTATCTGGCCGATACTCTGGAAGAATATCTGTTACAGATCATCCTTGCGACGCGTGATCCACGCGCTTATGGTGACGATCTGGCCGGGTGGATTCAATACGGTGCCAGCCCGCGCGCCACCATCGCCCTGGATCGCTGTGCCCGTAGCCGAGCCTGGCTGCAGGGCCGCGACTTCGTCACCCCGGAAGATATTCAGAATCTGGCCTACGATGTGTTGCGCCACCGCATCCTGCTCACATACGAGGCGGAAGCTCAGGGCATTAGCGTCGACCACTTCGTACGCGAAGTGCTGCAGCGGATTCCAATTCCTTAATCGCCGGCGGACTCAGCGCTACATCAATCGCATCACCCTGCTGTCAGGATCATCATGAAACCTGATTTGGACACGAATTCACGTATTGCCATTACCCTGCCGCACCTGATCGCCTTGCGCGAACAGCTTGAGGCCAGCGTGCGTCGTCCGGCGTTGAGTCGCGCCCGGCTCAGTGGCGGTTACCGTTCCGTGCAACGGGGTCGCGGTATGGAATTCGCCGAAGTGCGCAGCTATCAGAACGGTGATGACATCCGCACCATTGACTGGCGCGTCACGGCACGCACCGGCAAACCGCACACCAAGCTGTTTCAGGAGGAGCGGGAACGCCCGGTGCTCGTTGCCCTCGATTACCGGCGGCCGATGTTCTTTGCCACGCGAGGCTGTTTTAAAGCGGTGCAGGCTTCGCACCTGGCGGCCCTGATCGGCTGGCAGGCGCTCAAGGATGGTGATCGCCTCGGTGCGTTTCTCTTTTCCGAGGAGCGCCACGTTGAGCTGCGCCCGCAATCGGGCAAGCGCGGCGTGCTGCGCCTGTTGCAACAGATGGTCAACGCCCCGGCCTGGCAACGCCCGACCCATCAGCCGTTTAATCCGCAACAACGGTTGTTCAACACCCTGATCCGCCTGCGTCGCGTGGCCCGCCCCGGCAGTCTCGTCACCCTGATCAGTGATTTTTCGCAATGGGATAGCCAAGTCGAAGAGCAACTGATCCTGTTGGCCCGCCACTGCTCCCTGCGCCTGATCTTCTGCTACGACCCATTGGAGGCGGCGCTACCACAGAATGGCTGCTATCCGATCAGCGATGGCCGTCAGCAGGGCCTGCTTAACAGTGACGACCACAGCTTCCGCAACCACTACCGGCAACGCTTCACCGCCCATCTTGATGTGTTGACCCAGTTCTGTCAGCAACAGCGCGCCAGCCTGTTGCTGTGCGCGACGACAGACCAGCCCATGGACTGCCTGCGCGGCGTTGGCACGGTCGGCAACAGCGGAGGCGTTTTATGACTCCGGGCCAACTGCAATTACGCGATATCCATTTGCCCGCGCCGGTCAGCTGGTGGCCACCGGCGCCCGGCTGGTGGCTGCTCGGCGGCTTGATCATCGTGTTGATACTCAGCGGGCTGTGGTGGCGCCACCGTCATCAGTGCCGCTATTACCGTCGCGTGGCACTCAGTCAGCTGGCGAAACTTGAAACCCGTTATTGCCAAGCGCCGCACGAGATCGCCTTGATCGCCGAGCTATCACGTCTTATACGCCACATGGCGGTGCTCCACTACCCGACGCAGAACTGTGCCGGACTTCAGGGCGAGGACTGGCTAAAATTTCTCGATCATCCTTTTGCCGATGCCCCGTTCAGCAGCGGCATCGGTCAAGTCCTGGCCCAAGGACCTTACCAGCGACAAGAGCAACTGGAGCATCCCGACCAGCTGGTCAGCCTGTGTCGCCGCTGGATCAAGCAACTGCCTCCGGTCAAACCGCGGAGGACGCCATGATTACCATTGTCTGGCCATGGGCGCTGGCCCTGCTGCCGTTGCCTTATCTGGTCTATCGCCTGATCCCGCGCGCCCGACAGGACAACAACGCTGCGCTGTGGGTGCCGACCCTGTCGCCTTATCAGGGCGCCTCGGCCAGCCGTGGGGTTAAGCCGCAACGGCGCTGGCTGCGGTGGCTCACCATCCTGAGCTGGCTGCTGCTGGTGCTCTCCTGCACGCGACCGCAATGGCTGGGTGAGCCCATCGAACTGCCGGTGACTGGCCGCGACCTGATGTTGGCCGTCGATTTATCGGGCAGTATGCGTACCGATGATTTCCGTCTGTCAGGCCGTTCCGTCGATCGCCTGACCGCTCTCAAGGCCGTGGCCGGTGCCTTTATCGAACAACGTCAGGGAGACCGCATCGGCCTGATTCTGTTTGGCGAGCAACCCTATATTCAGGCCCCACTGACCTTTGACCACAACACCGTGACCCAACTGCTCAACGAAGCCGTGGTCGGCCTGGCCGGCAACAAGACCGCCATCGGTGATGCTATCGGCCTGGCCGTGAAAAGGCTGCGCAAGGATCCCCAGGCAAAAAACGTGCTGATCCTCCTTACCGACGGCGCCAGCAATTCGGGCGCGCTTGATCCGCTCAAGGCGGCGCAACTGGCCGCGCAACGCGGACTGAAAGTGTACACCATCGGCATCGGCGCTGAAGCTGTCGAAGTCGGCTCGTTCTTTTTCAAACGCACCGTCAACCCGTCGCTGGATCTGGATGAAAAAACCCTCAAGACCATTGCCGACACCACCGGCGGTCGCTATTTCCGCGCTCGCGATACCGAGGAGCTGGCGCAGATCTATCAACAGCTGGATCAACTGGAACCGGTGGAAAAAGACAAACAGGTGTATCGCCCCTACACGGAGCTGTATCTTTATCCGCTGGCAGCGGCACTGGTCGGCGCGCTGCTGATTGCGGTCGGGCGTCTTCGGGAGGAAAACGCATGATCGACACCTTCCATTTCATCCGTCCACTGTGGCTTGTGGCATTACCTCTGTTATGGTGGGTCTGCTGGTGGCTGCAACGCCGCAGGCAACGCAGTGGCTGGCAACAACACTGCGATGGGGAGCTGCTGCCCCATATCCTCATCGGTAGCGCCGCCCGACGCAGCGCCCTGCCCATCGTCCTGTTGTGGTTGGCCGCAACCTTGACCCCCATTGCCCTGGCCGGGCCAACCTGGCAGGAGCAACCACAACCCATATTCCGGCAGCAATCCGCGCTGGTGATTCTACTGGATTTGTCCCAGTCGATGAATGCCGCGGATCTCAAACCCAACCGGTTAACCCGGGCGCGGCTGAAAATCACCGACCTGTTACGTGACCGCCGCGAAGGACAGACCGCCCTGATCGCCTTTGCCGCCGATGCGTTCACCGTCGTGCCGCTGACCGAAGATAACCACACCATCACCGCCCTGCTCGGCAGTCTGCAACCGGAATTGATGCCCGCCCAAGGCAGCCGCCCGGAGCGTGCCATTGAACTGGGCGTGCAACTTTTTCAACAAGCCGGAGCCCAACAGGGGATGTTATTGCTGGTCACGGATGACGATGCCCCGCAGCAGGCGCAGGCGGCGGCCAGGGCCGCGCACCAGGCAGGCTATGACCTGGCGGTGCTCGGCGTTGGTCGTGCGGAAGGTGCGCCGATTCCGTTGGCGCAGGGCGGCTTTGTCAAAGACAGCAACGGCCAGATGGTGCTGCCGCGCCTCAACAGCTCTGCGCTGAAGACGTTGGCTCAAGCCGGAGGCGGCCTCTATCACCCTCTGACCATCGACAACCGCGATCTGGATACGCTGCTCAGCGCGTTGGAGACGAGCACGGAAGATCCACAACAGGAATCCAGACACTCAACCACCAAACGCTGGCAGGACGAAGGACCGTGGCTGCTCTGGCCACTTGCCGTCCTCGTAGCCGTGGGCTTTCGGCGTGGCTGGCTGATGATGCTGTGCCTGTTGGTGTGGCTGCCGCAACCGGCCCACGCCCTGCAATGGCGGGAGTTGTGGCGCAATGACAATCAGCAGGCACAACAGGCCTTTGAGCAGCAGGATTACACGACGGCCGGCGAGCAGTTTGACGATCCGGATTGGAAAGCATCGGCCCTGTACCGCCAGGGGAATTTTGAGCAAGCCGAGAAGCTCTGGCAGGATAACGACACCGCCGATGCCTGGTACAATCGGGGCAACGCCTTGGCCCAATCGGCTCAGTATCAACAGGCGATTGACGCGTATGAAGAAGCCCTGCAACGCGCCCCCGATCATGAGGATGCCCTGGCCAACAAAAAAGCGGTTGAAGAGTTCCTCAAACAGCAACAGGATCAACAGGATCAACAGGATCAACAGGATCAACAGGATCAACAGGATCAACAGGATCAACAGGATCAACAGGATCAGCAGGATCAGCAGGATCAGCAGGATCAGCAGGATCAGCAGGATCAGCAGGATCAGCAAGATCAGCAAGATCAGCAAGATCAGCAGGATCAGCAGGATCAGCAGGATCAGCAGGATCAGCAGGATCAGCAAGATCAGCAAGATCAGCAAGATCAGCAGGATCAGCAGGATCAGCAGGATCAGCAAGATCAGCAAGATCAGCAAGATCAGCAAGATCAGCAAGATCAGCAAGATCAGCAAGATCAGCAAGATCAGCAAGATCAGCAAGATCAGCAAGATCAGCAGGATCAGCAGGATCAGCAGGATCAGCAGGATCAATCAGCGGATGCGGAATCCGAAGACCAGGAGGATTTCACTGACGCCCAGAAGCAGCTGTTACGGCGCATTCCGGATGATCCCGGCGGCCTGCTGCGGCGTAAATTCCTCTATCAATACAACCAGCGCGATCAGCACGCTTCAGGAGAGAAACCATGGTAGGACGGTTTTTACTGACACTCGTGCTGCTGTTAGGCACCCTCGGCAGCAGTTGGGCGGAAATCTCGGTCTCGGCATCTCGCAACCAGCTGAGTATTAATGACAGCCTGGTAGTGGAGATTGTCCTGTCCGACGACAACGACGGTGCCCCGGATCTGACCGCGCTGGAAAAGGACTTTGAAATCCGTGGTCGTTCGCAAAGCTCACAGATTCAAATCATCAACGGTGAGATGAGTCGCAGCACCAAATGGTCGCTGTCGCTCATTCCCCGACGCAGCGGCACCTTAACCATTCCACCGCTCTGTTCCGGCCAGGACTGTTCGCAGCCTGTGCCCATCACGGTGTTGCCGCAACGTGAGCAGGATACGGCAAACGCCGATGTCCTGATTGAAGTGGAAAGCCGACCCGACGAGCACACGGTGGTTCAGGGGCAAGTGCTTTACACGGTGCGTTTGCTGTTGCGCCAGCCGGTGGCTCAGGCCAGCCTCAGCCCACCGGAACCGCAGGGCGTCGACACCCTGGTACAGAAACTCGGCGAAGACCAGCATTCTGAAACATACCGCAACGGCTGGCGCTACCAGGTGATCGAACGTCACTACGCGCTGTTTCCCCAACAATCGGGCAAACTGCATCTGCCGCCATTGCAGTTTGAAGCCGTGCTGCAGAACGGGCGCAATCCATTTGACCTGCAAAGTCGCGTCATCCGCCAGCGCAGCAACAGCCTCGACCTGCAGGTGGACCCACCGGCTTCCACCGAGCATCCCTGGCTACCGGCTTTGGGCTTACGTCTCGAAGATGACTGGCAGCAGCATCCGCCCACGCTCACCGTCGGCGAACCGGCGACACGCACCATCACCGTCCGCGGCGCCGGAGTCACGGCCGCTCAATTGCCGGAATTTGCCCTCAAAGTCCCGCAAGGGTTTAAAAGCTATCCGGATCAGCCCGCGCGTGAAGATGTCAGCGGTCCCACCGGGCTCAGTGGCGTGCTGGTGCAGAAAGTCGCTGTGGTGCCGACCCATGCCGGTCGTTTTGAGCTTCCTGCGCTGTCCCTCTTTTGGTGGGACATCACGGAATCACGCTGGCGCGAGGAGATCCTGCCCGCCATCAGTGTCGATGTCCTGCCGGCCGAGCGCCAGGCGGCAACGCCTCCAGCGCCATCGCAACCACCCAACCAAGCGCCACCGACGACTGTGACGACTGTGACGACTGAAAAGGAACCGGGTGTTGAAAACCCGTCTTCACCACCGGCCCCGCCAGAGCCCCTTGTTCAACAAAACCCCATGCTATGGCAGTGGGCGACAGGTGTCTGTGCCGTGGGCTGGCTGCTCACAGCTCTGCTGTGGTGGCGGCAACGCGCTACAAAGCAGCCCACACCGCCGACTCCGCCACCACCATCCAGCCAGGGAACCACGCAGGGCAGCAAAACAGCTGTTGTCAAAGCGGCACGAGACAATGATGCCCGGACAACGTACGACGCCTTATGTCTGTGGGGGAAACAACTGGCCAATGGTCATTCGACCGGAGCCGATTACTGGCAGAAATGTGAGGATCTGAACGTTCGAGAACAAGTCGCCCGGCTACAACGCTGCCTGTATGCTGCCGATCACGACAGCTGGCAGGGAACAGCCCTGATTGAAGCGTTGCAGCAATGGACCCCGACCACGTCACCAGAGTCGGCCTCGGCGCTGCCGAGTTTTTATCCGCAACGCCGACCTTAATCTGAAAACCGTGTCGGGCTATAAATCCTCATCACTGCGCCCTGACTCCAGATCGTCGAGAAAACGGGAAAAATCGTCAATGGGGACCGGAGGACTGATGTAATACCCCTGAATGTAGTCGCAACCGAACAGCGTCAGTTTCTCCAGGTGTTCAATGGTCTCCACACCTTCGGCGACCACGGTGCGATTGAGCGCTTTGGCCATGGCGATAATGGACTCAACCAGGTTTTCATCATCGCGATGGATCAACATATTCTGGACAAACTCTTTGTCGATCTTGATCTCCTCGCAGGGCAATTTCGACAGATAGGCCAACGAACTGTAACCGGTCCCGAAATCATCCAGAGCCACATGCACGCCCAACTGGCGAATCTGGCGCAACACCGTAACGGCCGTCTCAAAATCGGCAATCAACACCGATTCGGTGATCTCGATTTTGAGCATGGCCGCGTCGACCGACAAGCGCGACAACGCCTGTTGCAGTTGTTCAACGATCGGACTGTACAGCAGTTGTTTGGCACTGATATTCACTGCCACCTGCATGGCACTGTGCCGCTGTTGATTTAATCGGCGGATATCACGCAACGCCCGGTTAAGAACAAACTGGCCGAGCGCTTCAATCTGGCCGCTCTCTTCCGCCACTTCGATAAATTCATCAGGGCGCACCGGTCCGAGTTCCGGGCTGTTCCAGCGCAACAGCGCTTCACAACAGGCGACCTCATCGGTTTGCGGCTGGTAGAGCGGCTGATAATGAACCGTGAGTTCCTCGCGTTCCAGACTTTTGCGCAGTTGATTCTCCACCACCAAGCGCCGCTGTGTCTGTTCGTTCATCTCAGCACTGTAGAACAGAAACTCGCCGCGTTTGACTGTTTTGGATTTGTACAGGGCCAGATCAGCACAGCGTAACAGGGCTTCGGCATTGTCGCCATCGTCGGGATACACGCCGACACCGATACTGGTGCCGAGATTGATTTCGTAATGATCAATCGTCACACTTCTTTGGGCCGCCAGCAGGACATTTCTGACAAGGCGTCGAACATCGCCATGTTCCGTCACCTGCGGGGTAATCACGATGAATTCATCGCCGCCCTGACGGCCAACCAGCCGACATTCCGGGTTTTCGCTAAGATGATAAGCCATCTTCTTCAGCGCTTCATCACCGACGGCATGACCGAAGTTATCATTGATCCGTTTAAAATTATCCAGATCGAGAAACAGCACGGCAAAGCGGTAACGTGTCACCTCGCATTCTTCAATGGTTCGGGTGATTTCTTCATAGACCATGCGCCGATTGGGTAAACCGGTCAGGGCGTCGTGAGTGGCCTGAAACAAAATCTGCGCCTGGGTCCGTCGATAAAGATTGGAAATATAGCGAAAGACGATAAAGCACAGCAGGTTAATGGCCAGTAACGCGGCCAGCACCGGCAATGAATTCTTCAACCAGGTCCGGTACAGCAAGCTCAGAGGTTCTTCGGTGATAATGTAAAGGCCATATTTTTCAATATAAGACACCAGACAATGGTGACCTTTATTGAGCCGCACCAGCTGATGCGGCTGCAACCGGTAACGACGTAACTCCTCAAGAATTTCATCGCCCAGCGGCTGGGAGAAAACCGTGTTGGGATCGGCATCCAGGGGATTCCTGGCAACGATATACCCATCATCCTCGCGAATCACCTGGGTGACGAGGCCTTCTTCAAGAGCACCATGATGCCACAGCGTGGTGCGCTCTGCCAAAGCCAGCCCGGCGATCATGACATGATGCACCTGATGGGTTTTCGGATCACGCAGAGCAACGCGCATCGGCAGCACCCAACGGCCAAGTTCCGGCATGAAATAGGTCCGCCCCAGCACAAGGTAATCCCGGTCCAGAGCCTCCAGATAGCCGGCACGGCTTTGTTCTTTTTCCAGCAAGTTGGGCAGCGGCACACCGGGGGGAATCGTTGAGACAAGCAGCAGTTGTCCGTCGGGACGCGCGATGCCGAATCCGCCCAATCCTTTGTTGATGGATTTCATCGCTTCGATGGAGTGGCGCCCGTTTTCCGGATTGTTATCCACACCGGCCTCCACCAGGCGGTTGCCGGCGATGCGCAACAGAGATTCATATTGCTGCAGGGTGAGTTGGGTGTCCTGAACTTCGAGATGGTTGAGATAGGCGAGACGCTGGCGGTGCTCGGTCAGGGTGGTCTGGTAACTGCTGACGAGAAAGACAATGCCGGCCAACAGGGCAAAAACAACAAAGAACGCCAAAAAATAGCGTACCGGCTTAAGCGACAATTTTTCCAGAGTCTTCGACGAACGAAAACGTTGCACGGGCAGCACCTCATGAAAATTCACAGACTTAGAAATACTAGCCCATGATGAGAGCGTTGGCTACCATCGATACAAAAATCAGTTTAGTCGGGACTGAAAGTCCCTAAAGCAAAAATCAACACCCGGTTTCTATTGATCGTCATTCCGGCATGGTTTAAGACGGAATCCAGAGACTTTCAACATCCCTGGATCCCTGCCTTCGCAGGGATGACGGATAAAATGAGTAACACCTGAAAGGCTTGGACTCAAAGTCCATGGTTTTAAACCAGCGGGCTGAAACAAATCGAGTAGGGTGAGGTGAGATGGTCAATTCTCACCTCATCCCTCTCACAGAACCGTGCGTACGGGCCTCGTACACGGCTCCTGTTCATTCTTCTCTCTAATAGCTCTGAGGCAGATAGCCCGTCTCTACTCTGCTTAGATCAAAAAGTCCCTGCTTTGCAAACCAGATGTTCGGCATTGCATAGTTGGCCAGGTTGCTGGCGGCATTGCGCCATGAGTTCATTTTGATGGCCTTGAACTCGCCCTGATAGCCTAGCTGCCGGAGTCTGCGGTGGAGCCGTTGCGGCTTTTTCCACAGTGTCAGCTGCTTGGCTCGCAGGCGTCGGCGAATCCACCGGGACAGTTTTCTGAACTGCTCGCGGCAGTTGGCTACCCGGAAGTAGTTGGTGAATCCACGCAGTACCGGGTTCAGGTCGTGGATGACCTTGGCCAGATTGACTGGTGTATTGCGCCGGGTGATCCGCTTCACCTTGGCTTTGAACTGTCGAACCTTCTCGCTCTGTATGCGTGTGTACCGGCTCGTGATGATGACTCCGAGATAGGGTACGCCTTCGCTGCTGTGAACAATCCGGCTCTTGCGTTCGTTGACCCTCAGGTGAAGGGTTTCTTCCAGATAGTTTCTTGCCACGTTGAAGGCGTTTTCCGCCCCGCTTCTTGATCCACACAGGATCAGGATATCGTCCGCGTAGCGGACGATTCGATGCCCTCGGTTTTTCATGTGCTGGTCGAAGGCGTCGAGGTAGACGTTGGCGATTAGCGGACTGATCACCCCGCCTTGGGGGCTCCCTTGTTCGCTTGCTTGCCAGCCGTCTTGCGTCATGTTCCCGCTTTGCAGAAACAGCCGAATTAATCCCAGTATGCTTCCATCGGTCACCCGGCGACGAATGCTCTGGATGATCTGGTCATGGTCTAGGGTGTCGAAGCATTTCGACAGGTCCATGTCCACCACCCAGCGCCGTTGGTAGCGCCTGATAAACAGGCTGGCTTTGGCGATCGCCTGATGGGCACTGCGGCCCGGACGATAACCGTAGCTGGACGGATGAAAGTCAGGATCAAAGATCGGCTGCAAGATGTCCAGCAGTGCCTGCTGGACGACACGGTCACGAACCGTCGGGATTCCGAGCCGGCGGACGCCGCCGTCAGGCTTGGGGATTTCTACCCGCCTCACTGGCTTTGGTCGATAGCTCTTGTCCTTGAGTTCGCCCACAAGGGCGGCGATTTCTTCCGGCAGGTGGTCGGCAAAGTCCTCTACGCTCTGGCCGTCGATTCCGGCCTTGCCTTTGTTGGACCTGATTTTCGCGTATGCCCGAAGTAGTCTCTGTTCGTGTAACAGCCGGTCGTAGAGACTGTAGTAAATTTTCGCCATCTCTTGTGCTTCCTGCGTTTTCCTTCCTCGACGGTGAGCGCGTTTTGCCTGCCCTTCCTGGCCCGAGTGCCGACCTTTTCTATCCCGATGGGCAATATGGCTGCGGCATGGTTCGGGTTGCTTGGACGTGGACGGTTCGTTGCGGCAGTCTGCTTTCCCCTCAACCGCATGCAACGTACCTCGCCTCGTCAGGCGACTTCGTGTCCGGCCCTACGCCTTGCCGTCGTTTCCGGAAACTTTCGAATGAACTTCATCCCTTCGCGTTCTGATGAGGCTTTTGGCGCTCACCAGCCCCTGACGACTGAGCGACAGGTCATCCCGGTTTTATCCTCCAGTCTGTTACCAGCTTTCTCAGGCCGGGACTTCTTCACTACTACGGATTCATCTGCCACCTCGCACCGCGTCGAAAGACCTTGAGTCTCCTCTTGTGCCTTTCTTACCCGACGCCTTGACCGACAGCTTCGGGACAATACGAGGCTTCCCCAGTTACCTTCCGGCTCCCGGTAAACTACCCCATCCTCAATCACGCTACGGGGTACGATCAGGTATCGGGCTTCGCGTTATTTAGCACGCTTACCCCCCCCGTAGCGCCGAATCAGGTTCGCTTGCGCTATGTGCAGTTTACTTCCTATCGCTTCCTTCAGACCCTGCCGTTGCCAGAAACGCCCTTGCGATTCGGATTGTCTTCCCCCTGATCGGGGCGACGCCTGTTTCTTTCAACAGGCCGGGTTTGCCAGCTCCGCTGGGCAAACTAAATAACGCCCCCCTGAGTTTACAGGAGGGCGTTGTTTTAAGTCTGTGAACCGTCTAAAGGGAAAAAGTTACAGTGCCAAGCGCTCGGTGCGACAACCGGCAGCCAGCTGACGCAATGCGTCAAAGCGTTCCCGCAGCGCGTCCTGACGGGCCAGCTCGCACTGTTCCTGAAGAACCGCATCGAGAATCTCATCCGTGGTCAGGGGGTTGGCCAGGACAACCCGGAAGACGGTAATGGTTTCGCCGTGATAACGGGCGGGCTCGAGGCGGGTACGCGAAACAAAGGTTTTCCCGGCCTCGCGCTGGTCTTTCTGGATAATCTGGGTAATTTGATCAAGGAGAATGTTGATCTCCTTAACGGTCGCTTCGGGAGCTTGCGCCATGACACTTTGCAACCATGCCGGATTATAACGATAGGTGAGAATATTGAGTTCCGGCGGTGTCACCAGTTCAAAATCGGCATGCGCCACAATGCGATCGGCAAAACCTTGTGCCCTGGCAATGCCCTGATCAATCAACAGCTCATAACCACGGCGACCGATGATCGACAGGCCGGCATGCACCAGCAGCGCTTTACCGGGACGGGAACCTTCCAAGGTATGGCTGCCGAGGTCTTTGGAACCATGGCGGAGAATATAAGCCGCATGATGTTCGATCGCCGACAGGGCGGCCGGATCTTTAAACAGTACCATGCCCGCACCCATCGGCACATAGAGCTGTTTGTGGGCATCAATGGTTACCGAGTCGGCCCGCTCGATCCCGCGGAGCCGCCAGCGGTGCGTCTCGGAAAACAGCGTCGGTCCGCCCCAGGCCGCATCAACATGAAAGTGACACCCCAGTTCCTCGGCGAGATCGGCCATCTCTTCCAACGGATCGACGTTGCCGGTTTCCGTGGTCCCGGCAATCCCCACTAGGGCCATGACCCGTTTGCCCTCGTTCTGCACCCGAGCGCAATGATTGCGCAGCTGACGCATATCAACGCGGCTGTTGTCATCGGTGTCAACGGCAATCAGATTATCGCGTCCCAGACCCAGCAGGTCGACGGCTTTGCCCAACGAATAGTGGGCACGACGTGAGGCCAGCACCACCAGGCCTTCACAGTTGAGATGCTTGAGGGCTGCGAACAGTCCTTCCTGAGCAATCCCCTGAAAATCGCCATCCGGACCACACAGCTGGTTGCGTGCTGTCCACAATGCGGTGATATTGGCAATGGTGCCGCCGGAGCAAAAAGCACCGAGGGCGCTCTGGCTATCGTGAATCCAACGCTGATAGAAGGCATCATCATGGTTGTAGACCAGCCGGTTGAGCATGGCCAACACCTGACGCTCCAACGGCGTGAACACTTTGGAGGTCTCCACCTTGACCAGATTCTGGTTCAGGGCAATCATGATCCGTGACAGCGGCAACATGAAATAAGGCATGGCCGAGGTCATGTGGCCGACAAATCCCGGCGAGGCGGTATGCACGGATTGGGCAACGAGCTTCTTTTTGACAAACTCGGTGTAATCGGAAACAAAGGTGGGCTGCTCGGGAATCTCCGTGTCGGTGAAATCGCGTTCGATCTCTTCCAGATCACGTTCCACGGCAACAATGTGTTCCTGAAGGAAACCGGCAAGGTTGTCGGTAATGGCTTGGTCGATACTGCCTAACGTCGACTCAGGAGCTTCCGGAATGGTAAAAATCCGGTAGAGGTTTTTCAGATTTGCTTGTGCATTATCTGTCATCGCAATTAATTACAGCGAACGCCATCCTCCAATGTGCAGGACAATCAACGTCCGAAATCTGTATCCCTGAAACAGATCTAATCATCATCAAATAAAAAGCCAGCGTTTCTGTATACAATTACCGCTTCCCCACTGTCAAATTGTAATTCCTTACCACTTATCGCACAACGCCTAATTCCACGTTGCCCGAAAAGAGAGCGTTTTTTCGACAAGGCATCCAGTGCGACTTGATGCCTTCTTCCGACAAATCGCTTCATACCGGTGGACAAACCACAGAAACAGGTCGTTGCCTTGCTGTCTTTTTTTGAGGATTACTGCAGGCAACAGACAGCCCATCAAAAATCTTAATACCTGGTTTTATAAAACCTTAACTTTATCCTTTCATGTTCTCTGTAAATCCAATAATATACACGTAATATCTTAGAAAACATCTTTCCGGACGCCGTTGGCTCCCCTCTCCACAGTGTCCTCCAAGTCTCCCGTGAGGCTCTGCCATGACGTTACATAACGAACTGGACTACCACTGGATCATTCTGTGTGCCTTCCTGGTTTTTATGATGCAACTGGGGTTCGCCCTGGTGGAAACCGGGTGTGTCCGCTCCAAAAACACCATCAATGTGGCCATGAAAAATCTGGCCGATGCGACGTTTGGCTTTATCTTTTTCTGGCTCATCGGCTATGGGGTGATGTTCGGTATCGACCGCAGTGGTTTGTGGGGCACATCGCTCTATATGATTGACGGCAAAGACTTTTCGCAAAGCGCCTTCTTTTTCTTTCAAGCCATGTTTGCCACGACATCCGCGACGATTGTTTCCGGAGCCGTTGCCGAACGGATGAAATTCTCCGGCTATGTCATTACCGCCATCATCGTCACATCACTGATTTATCCGTTGTTCGGTCATTGGGCCTGGGGAACCGGCGGCTGGCTCAAAGAGATGGGCTTTGTCGATTTTGCCGGCTCCACGGTTGTCCATTCCATGGGGGCCTGGGTCGGCCTTTCCGGCGCCTTGGTTCTCGGTCCACGACTGGGCAAATTCCATCGTGGCGAGATCCGAACATTTGCCCCGAGCAACCATAACTTCATTGTTTTCGGCGTCTTCATTCTGTGGTTTTCCTGGTTTGGCTTCAACGCGGGAAGCCTGCTGGCATTCGCACCGTCGGTTTCTTCTATCTTGATGAATACTTTAATTTCCGGCGCCACCGGCGGTATCAGCGCCTATCTGATCAGCCTGCTTGTCACCCGCAAAGTCGGTGTTGAACTGTTCAGTTTCGGCATCATCGCCGGTCTGGTGGGGATCACCGCGGGTTGTGCGGAATTCACTGCCCAGCAATCCGCCTGGGTTGGTTTTGTTTCGGCCATCGTCATGTTTGTTGCTGATCAGGCGCTGCTGCGCCTGCATATTGACGATCCACTCAGTGTCGTGGCGATTCATGGTTTTACCGGCGTCTGGGGCACGCTGGCGGTTGGATTTTATGGTGAGCTCCCTGCAGAACTCAGCCGCAGCGGTTATATCCAGGTCCAGATCAGTGGGGTTCTCGCCGCTTTTGCTCTGGCTTTTTCCAGCGGCCTGATCATCTTCATCGTGCTGAAAAAATTTGCCGCCTTACGCGTATCACGGCGTCATGAAGCGTTAGGGCTTAATGTCACCGAGCATCAGGCCAGGTTGCCTTGGGTGGAAACCATCGACAGCATTATCAAAATCATGCGCTCCGGCAACCTGCATAAAAAAATCCATGAGGAACGCGGCACCGAAGTTGGTGTGGTAGCCCGCTTTTTCAACTATCTGCTTAACCGTCTACGCGACCGCCAGGTAGAACTGGTTGCATCTAACAAGTCCTTAAAATCCCAGGCGTATTTTGATCCTTTAACCAAAGTGCACAATCGGCGCGGGGCTTTGGAACAAATCCATTGTAAAGATCCCGGTGCGCCCATGTCACTGATCATCATCGATATAGACCTGTTCAAAACCATTAACGACACCTACGGCCACGATGTGGGTGACATCGTTCTGAAAGAATTGGCTGAATTGATTCAACAGCTGGTCCGCAGCCAGGACCTGTTCGCGCGGTGGGGCGGCGAAGAGTTCATCCTGGTGTGTGAAACATCCACACTTGATGAAACACGACGCATTGCCGAAAAACTGCGTGCCAGCATTGCCGCGTATCCCTTCACCACCGTCAACCACATCACCTGTTCCTTCGGAGTCTGCGCGTCAGAAGACAGGACGCAATCATTTAATCAGCTTTTTAAAGAAGCCGACGAGGCCTTGTATCGTGCCAAAGAGTTGGGCCGAAACCGGGTATGCTGCAGCTAATGACGGCTTTAACGTCATTGGCCGAAATCCGGTGCTGCGCCGCTATATTTTCGTGTGTGAGTTGTCTGCAGGTGGGAAAAAACGGGTCAGGGCGCGTAACGCACCATGATCATTCGGCAACAGAACACCTTTTATAAACGACAGGCTCGCGAGGGTTGCTCTTACGCTTCGGCGTCCAACCAGCGTTGTTGCGCCAGTTGGCGAGTCGCCTTTTTCACCCGGTTGCGTCCCTGATGTTTCGCCTCATAAAGGGCCAGATCGGCCCATTCAATCAACTGCTGCGCCGTCACATTCTGGCGGTCTTCAACGATATGGGTTGAGCAAACACCGAGGCTGATGGTCACCTGCCGTGGCCCGTTGAGGTCTCCCGGAGGAATGGTTTCAATCAAGGTGCGCACCCGTTCCGCCGCCGCATAGGCCTCCGTTGCCGTAAGCCCGGGAAGAATCAAAGCAAACTCTTCGCCGCCATAGCGACACGGAATATCCAATTCACGCAGGCTGCCGGCAATACGCTTGGAAACCGCCTTGAGCACATGATCACCCACCTGATGGCCATAGGTGTCATTGACGCGCTTAAAGTGATCAATATCCACAATGACCAGACCAAACGGGATGGATTGGCGTTTAAAACGAACCAATTCGGTTTGCAGAGCGCGGTCAAAGGCTTTGCGATTGCACAGGCCGGTCAGCGCATCCTCCATCATGGTCTGGCACATGCTCTGCTTGTCCTGCGACAACCGCTTGATTTCCCGCTTGCCTGCCACGGCAATACGCAGCCGGGCCGCAATCTCATCCAGATGCATCTCAAATGCCAGGCAATCCGTGCAGCCTAATTCCAACACTTCGGCACGGCTCGGATCATTTAAAGAGGAAAGATAAACGACGGGAATCCCACAGGAAATTGAGCTTAAATGGAGATTGAGGTACACCTGTTGCTTTTGATCTACACCGGCAACCACAATAAAAATATCGCAATCGTCAATGCCGATAATCGCCGTCGGACTGACAATTTTCACCTCTGTCAGAATATCAATCTGACTGAGCAAAAATGCGATTTCCTCGCGTCTGCGTTTAACGCAGAACACCAGAGCTTTCATGATGCGCCCTTCCTTGCCGGGTTCAACAGGTTGGCAAAAACCTCTCTTTTAATGTACTCCCCGGCCAATTTCTAATCAAGATCTATTTTTTCATGTGTTCTCCATGGTTAGCTTATTTCGCCTTTAATATCAGTAGGCTGGAGGCTTTTTGGCAGAGCAAAAACATGAGAAGGGGATCAACATAGAGGCACTGCGAAGAGGCAATTGATCACACCAAAGGGACAGCTCATTCTCCAGTCACAACGTTGCGCCGCAGCAATCGTCAGACAGTTTTTTCGCTACGGCCTTTACATTGAACGTGCTGAGTGTTTTCGAATCAGGGCGATAAGAATTTTCAACCGGAGTTGTGGAGATGATGCTTTTTCATCAGATCATAAAACGTCGGTCGGCTGACCCCCAGCTCTTCGGAGGACTTGGCCACATTGCCGTCATGATTTTTCAGTGACGCCACCAGCATCTCCCTCTCCAAACGGTCACGTGCTTCTTTCAGGGTTAATCCTTCGCTGGAAAAAGGCTGTTCCGGGATGGGTTTTTCTTCAAAACCAAGATCACAGGGCTCCAACACCGGACCATCTGCCAGCAGAATTGCCCGCTTTACCTTATTTTCCAACTCCCTGACATTGCCGGGCCAGGGATACTCTTTCAAAGCGATCTCCGCAGCCGTGCTGTATCCTTTGACCTTTTTGGAAAATTCACTGACGTAACGGTTGAGGAAAAAATTGGCCAGCAGACAGATGTCATCGCCCCGCGCCCGCAACGGCGGCAGGTTGATGGTAATGACGCCGATGCGGTAATACAAATCTTCACGGAAATCCCCCTGGGCAATGGCGTCATCAATATCGACATTGGTCGCCGCCACGATCCGCGCATCCACGTCAATGGCATCCCGTCCGCCGACACGCTGAATAGTCTTGTCCTGGAGAAAACGCAGCAACTTGACCTGCAACGGCAAGGGGAGTTCACCAATCTCATCGAGAAACAGCGTCCCTTCATGGGCATATTCCACTTTGCCTTTCACCTGGCCGACCGCGCCGGTAAACGCGCCTTTTTCATGACCGAACAGTTCGGCTTCAAGTAAATTTTCCGGAATGGCTCCGCAGTTGATGGGGATCAGTTCCCCCTTATTGCGCAAACTCTGGGCATGGATCGCTTTGGCCACCAACTCTTTGCCGGTGCCGTTTTCCCCGAGGATCAACACCGGAATATCCGCTGAGGCAATTTTACGAATCGTTGTAAAAACCTCCTCCATCTGCGGACATTGGCCGAGGATGCCATGCATCGCATTCGATTCCGACCATGAGGCCGTCTGCAAGCGCCGATTCTCCTCTTCAAGCACGGAAAGGTCAAAAGCCCGCTTGAGGATAATCTTCAGCTCTGCCAACTCAATGGGCTTACGATAAAAATCATAGGCACCAAGCTGAATCGCTTTTAACGCATTGCCGCGATCTTCATTGCCGGACAGGACAATGACCTTGGTTTCAGGCTGTTCCTGCAAAACGGTTTCCAGACAACGCAGCCCCTCGGTCGCACCATCAACATCCGGCGGCAAGCCCAGATCCAGCGTCACCACTTTGGGCTGATGCCGGCTAAACAGTTTAAGCGCTTCTCCAACATCCTGGGCCAGCAGAACCTGGTACTCTTTGGCCAATCCCCATTTGAGCTGCTTACAGATTTCAGGACTGTCATCGACAATCAGTAACTTTTCCACGCGATGCCTCACTTATTGATCAACACATTCACTGTCACACCCCTGAGTGGCCAGCGGCAGCCAGACCGTAAAAATCGAACCCTGCCCGGGCGTACTTTGCACATCAATTCGACCACCATGATTCTCAACCACCTGGCGACACTGATACAAACCAATCCCCATCCCCTTTTTCTTGGTGGTTTCAAACGGCTTAAAAAGGCGTGTCCGGATAAACTCTTCGCTCATCCCCTCACCGCTGTCACAAACACGAACATAGGCTTGTTCACGCGCACCCACCTCAACGACAATCGCCTGCTCAGATGCCGATGCTTCACGCGCATTATGGAACAGATTGAGGAGAACCTTTTCCAGCTCTTTCTCGTCAGCACAAACCTTCACGGGCTCACCACGGACATCAATGGCGGGATTCACCGCTTGCTGCGCGGCACTGTGGGCTCGTTGCAAAAGATCGGTCTCGATCAGACTGAGCTGCGGCTGCCGTTTGGCGTTCTGCAGCCGGGTGATGAGACTGTTCATCTTCACCAGCGTATTGTCGAGGGTCTCAAACATGTCGGCACGAAACTCTTGATCATCAATATAATCGCGCGCGTTATCAACCACGAGCCCCAAACTGGACATCAGGTTTTTCAAATCATGAATGACGAACGTCGACACCCGACCAATTGCCGCCAACTCTTTGGCCACCACCAGATCCGTGTAAAGTTTGCGGCTCAACAACACACCGATGGCTTGATGGGCCAGGGTTTTCATCAGGTCAAAATCTTCGTAGGTCACCTGCTCTTGGGTATAAACCCTCTGACCAAGAACGATGAACCCCTCAACACCCCGATCAAAGCACAACGGCACAAGAAAGCTGCAATGCCGTTGATGGAAAGGTTGCCATAAATTCTCTTTGGTTTCAGCCTCGTCCAGGGCCACCACCCAGTTGCAGTCCGGGAGCTGTTCTGCAACAGCCTGCTGCTCATACACGACATCCTCAAGCTCCAACTCGTGGTGTGCGGTGCAGCGAAAACGCCCGTCGTGGGGTTCACGTAGAAACAACGCTGCTCCACGCACTGAAAAGGTCTCCGCATAAAAAGCCAGAAGAACGGATTCCAATTCCGTACGATTTTTCGCGGTAGCTAACCGCGAGGTAAATTCGATCCATTTGCTCCGATAGTCGTACTTCTTCTGATAAAAATTCTTATGCAAAAGAACCTGGATCCGCCGTCTGACCCCTTCGGAGAGAAAAAAAACGACCAGCACCAGCCCGAAAAACACCGCGCCGCCGACAAGAACTGAGCGACTCGGTTGCCAATTGATATACTGCATCCCGGTACCGAAAAGCCCCAGCACCATAAGATACAATCCGACGGCGACAACCACCACGGAGCGGTACGCCAGATCGCGAGACACCTGTAACGCAACCGTGCCGCCACGACACACCCGGCTGTATCCCATCAGCACAACTCCGAACAGCAGGCTGGCCGTACGCACGGGAACAAGGTTCATATCCAGAGAGCGATACAACAGCGCCTGGCTGTAATAGATCACCAGGACCGTTAACAGCAGTCCGGCTCCAACGACTTCAAATTTTACCCGCCAGCGGTCAGGGCGCTCCAACGAAACATAGGTGCGCTCCAGATAACATAACGCGACAACCAGAATGGTCATCACAGTCAGGTAAAACCAATAACCGACGACGGGTAAAAACAAAAGTTTTTCCGTGGCAAAGTCAGGGGAATAGAGCAATTCAGACGGCGACATCACACCGGCAATCACCAACGGGACAACAGCCACCGCCAACATCAGCCAAAATATTGGAGACGTCTGTCGTGAGCGCCAGGAGCGCGCATAGGTTGCGCAAAAAAACAACCAACTCAACGGCAGGCACGATTCTGCCAACAAGCACAACGGTTTCAGAGTGACGAGGCGATCAGGCTCAAGAAGAATCAGCAGGTCACAGACTTCAACAACACTTGCCGCAACCAATCCGACCAGCAGGGCCACTGTTGAACCCTGCCACAAACGACGCAGAAACACGGCCGCGATAAAAAGTACAATGACAATCACCGTTGTCGATGTCAACGTCACTTGCAGCATGCATATCCCACAGTGTGCAATTGAAAAAATTAAACGATAGCACTTCCATCAGAGCCTTTTTCAAAAATCCTGGGACGGCTCTTTGCACCCCCGTAAGGGGGCCCAGTGTTCTCCACACGCAACCTTCTCGACGGTCTGCGCCTCACGCCATACACACGCCATACACACGCCATACACACGAATTTTTAGCCGTAAGAGAGCACTCGTACGTCAGCATATTTGAAATTGTACATTGTAGGAGCGGCTTCAGCCGCGAATTTTCATCATGAAAAGGAGCAATGACCCAAACAATTCGCGAATAAAATCGCTCCTACAAGGGGTCGCTCCGAGGCCAAAATTTAGTGTGTTCGAGTATCAGTCAGGCAGAACCTTATCAATATAGGGAGACAACTCACGGACAAACTGGTCAACCAGTGTGTGCGGAGCCATCTCGCCGTCCTGATATTGGGTCGAAATGCGGATAAAGGCCGTATCTCGCCGCCGATAGAGCATGGAGTTAAAAACTTCGGCAAATTTCAATGCATATTCACTCGTCAGCGTCTCTCCGCGCACCTGATACCAGTAGACGAATAATTCGCGCCGGTCATCATGACGATAAATCGCTTCAACCACCGCGACCTGTTTCGGGCCGACCGCCACGGTACGTTTCCGCTCCGATTCAAGCATCCAGCCGCTGCCGGGCAGACAGTGCTTGGGTGAATGGATCGGCCCACTGTCCGCTCCGCCGCCATGATAGCCCAAATAAAAAGACATGGTGGCAGCGGGCTGAGCATCTTTCTGGCGATAGACCCGGTACAGGTAGTCTGTTGGGCGCAGTCCTTCGAGAACCGCCTCACTGAAAAACACCTGATCCGCCTGGACCCACGAACCGATTTGGGTCGGAATATCCTCCAAGGGCTGAGACAATGGAACCAGCACATCACGACGGTTACCGACAAACAGGGCGGTAAGAATCAACAGAACATAAACCAGGTAAAAACGCATCCGCATCATGTTCGCTCCCACCGTTTCAGCAGCATCCCCAGAACGAACAACAGTACCATGGCGCAGGCAAATACCACCAGACCGGCAAATTCATGAAAAAAGCCCTCAGCCGCAGCCGCCCCATAGTATTGCGCCAACACCCCCGTGACGATAACACGGAACATATTGGTTATAATGGCGATGGGGATGGCCGCCGCAACAATGACCAGGCGCTTAAGTGTCGACGTCTGTGAAAGCACCGCATACGCCACCGCCAAAGCCAGCAGCGACATCAGGGAACGCAAACCACTGCAGGCATCCGCCACTTCTAAAACGGTTTGCGGAAAGCGAATAATATTGCCCTCACGCAACACCACAATGCCCATCAGTTTCAACGATATCACCGAAAAACGGGCCACCATCAGCTTCAAGGGAAACGCAATGGCATCATAAAGGATATAAGGCAAGGGAACCATGAACAGCAGAAACCCAATGGGTAAGGCCAAGGCGCGCAACACCTGCCAGCCACACCACAACAGGGTCACCCCCGCCACCAGGAAAACCACGGAAGAGCGCATGGAGAAATACTCGGTCCCAACATAGCCGACCATCAACAGCAACAGGCTGCCCACGACGATCAGTGCGCCGGAATACGCCGGACGTACCGGCAACTTCTGCAGCTCCGGCCAGCTCTGCCAGACAAAGTAGCCTGAGATCACCGGCACGAGAAATCCGTGAGAATAATTTGGATCATGATGCCAGTCCGAGACCATCCCGGGGATCACATGACGATAGGTAAAGGCCAACAGAACCAGCAGGATCAACATGTGCCAGCGATTGTGGCGCAAAAATTCAGAGAAGGTTTCGCTCCGCGTTGCGACCGTCATCACCCTTCTCCGCAATGAAGGCGCAACAGCGTATCAACGATCCGCTCGGCAGCATGGCCATCCCATTTTTCAGGAATCTGTCCTGCAACACCTGACGACTTCAGGATCTGAGCGGCCTGTTGCAAAATAGCCTGTTTATCATTGCCAACCATGATGTTGGTTCCCTGCTCACACGTAATCGGACGCTCGGTGTTCGGGCGCATGGTTAAACAGGGCACACCAAGAACCGTGGTCTCTTCCTGCAGCCCGCCGCTATCGGTCAATACCAGTCGGGCCCCCATATTGAGGTGGAGAAATTCCAGATAACCGAGCGGCTCGGTGATCCAGATCCCTTCGACGGTGTCCGACGTATTGAAGAACCCCTCCAGGCCAAAAGATTCGACCATTTTTTTGGTGCGCGGATGAATCGGAAAGATCACCGGCAACGTTTGCGAGATGTCGTGAACGGCTTCAAGGATCCCTTTGAGCACGTCACGATCATCGACATTGGCCGGGCGATGCAGCGTCAAGGTGGCATAGTTTTGCGGGCTCAGCCCTAATTTTTGGCTCAAATCGAGCTGTGAAGCGATCTGCCGATGTTTCATCAACGTATCGATCATCACATTACCGACAAAGAAAATTTTCTCGGCATCAACACCTTCAGCCAACAGATTACGGTCAGCAATATAGTCGGTGGTAAACAGATAATCGCACAACACATCGGTACACAAACGATTAATCTCTTCGGGCATCAGCATGTCACGTGAACGCAGGCCGGCCTCGACATGGGCGACGCGAATACCGAGTTTCTTTGCGGTAATGGTGCAGGCCATGGTGGAATTGACATCACCAACAACAATGACCAGATCCGGTTGTTCATCCTGGCAGACCTTTTCAAAGGCCACCATGATCCGTGCCGTCTGCTCGGCATGAGAACCGCTGCCGACACCGAGATCAATATCCGGTCGCGGCATGCCGAGATCGACGAAAAACGACTGACTCATTTTTTCATCATAATGTTGTCCGGTATGGACCAGGATGGGATGAATGGCATCAGGATAACGGTTCATGGCCTCGATCAACGGGGCCATCTTCATAAAGTTGGGCCGGGCACCGACCACATTGATAATTTTAAGTGGCTTCACGCTGTCTCCATTTCTTCTTAAACTGTTCTTCAAGCTCCCAAGGACAAAGACTATCAGATAATACAGAGTTTACATCTCGACGAATCGTCCAGATCAGCGGACGCAATAACAGGTTGGCCCCCTTGAGAACCTCTTCAACTTCCATGACATAGGGCCGGCGACGTCCGCGGTGCTCAATAGCGTCACCAATCGGCTTAAGGTTGCCGCCCAGGCGGCTGAAATGTGTGGCCAGCAACGGCTCCGTCAGCATATACATGGTTTTAATGCCGTAAAATGACGCCATCTCCAACATGCCGATATACAATCCCACCGGGATATACGGAAAACGACGACGCCCCTGAATCGTGGCATCTTCCTGCAGATCAATGGAGACGGGCTTGTTGAGTTCATTTTTACGCCGCCGATAATCCGCAACAATCGCCAGACGCGAAACTTCTGCCGTTTCACCTCGTTGCGAGGCCTCCAGATCCGGATAACCGGCATACAATGTGTCACGACAGGATTCCTGAATCGGAAAGCAATGGTCAGGATGGTCAAGCTGAGGCAGAACAAGTCGCACACAGCCGATGTAACGCTGCGAACGCACGGCCATCAGCAGGCAATGTAAGGCATTTTCATCATAGCTGTCCTGCTCCAGCCCCTCGTCATTGACAGGTTCCCAGCCCAGTTCCTCACAATAGACGGAGTGCCGAATCCGCTGAGCTTCCCGTACAAGCTCGGGAGTAACCGCAGGAACAACCTTGAAATAGGTATGAAAATGTTTATGCAACTGCAACATTTCCCGCAAACGAGACATTTTCAGACTCAACGATGTGGCCATGACCCCCCCTAAGGCTTCTCTGAATGCTCATAAACCCGCTATTCCCCGTAAAGTCAGCTCTCCGATAAGGCAGTTAAATTTAAGGGATTTATATTAAAATCAATATAACAGGCTTACCTGCACCTCGCAAAAAAATATTAAAGAGAACTTCATTCAAATGTCCAAAAAGTTTGCCGAACAACTCATTCTTCCGTATTCTTTGACATTATGACCGACTCAAGCCTTTCCAGAACCGCAAAAACCTGTTACGGCTCCCGCCTGCTCATTATTCTGGCTTGCGTTTATTTCTTTTTGCTGGTTTACGCCAGCCTGATGCCTTACGACTTTCGTGCTTCGGTCGATATTCGCTGGGTGATCAACAAAGCGCTCCATGCCTGGCCGGTCAATCCCTATGCCCGCGTCAGTGGTTCTGACATCCTGAGCAACCTGATCCTCTACATTCCCTTAGGAGCCCTCCTGGCAACCCACTGGGCCGCCAAACACCAGCATAAAATACCGGCCTTTTTTGCCGCCCTGATATGCTGCAGCCTGACCAGCCTGCTGATCGAAACCAGCCAGATTTTTTTGTTGTCACGCACAGCAAGTATCACCGATTTCATCATGAACACGATCAGCGGAGCACTCGGTTCCTTCGGTGGTGCGCGCTGGGGACCGTTATTCTGGCAACGGATTCTGGCAACATTGCATCATCGGCAAAAAAACAGCCCGCTGGATCTTCTCACACTGATTTTTGCCACGTTGCTCGCCGCTGATGCTCTGGCGCCGTTTCTTCCCACACTTTTGCTGAGCCAGGTTTGGCGCAGCATCAAGGCTTCACAATTCAATCCGGTGATGGGATTTTCCCAGCATCCCTGGCACTGGTGGCTGATCACTCATGTCCTGCTTTATCTGGTGTTCACCTTACTGGTCGCCCAGTGGTCCCGGCGTGACGGCACAAAACCCGGCGCATGGCAAGCAGCGATATTCTGCGGTCTGTTTGCCACCGTGCTTGAAGTTGCAAAGCTGTTCATCACGTCGCGAGTGATGAATCTGAGTAACCTGCTCGCCAACGTCACCGGCATCAGTGCAGCGCTCCTTCTGCTGTTCGTGTGGCGACGACCATTGTCCCGCGAACTCCGCCTGACTCTCGGTCTGCTGGGTGTCACGGGCTACATCCTTTATTTGGGCTGGCAACCGTTTAACTTCCAGTTTAATACTCAATCGCTCACAAGCAAATTGCCGCACGGTGTTGAGTTCCTGCCTTTTTATCACTATGCGATGGGAGCCTCCCTGAATCATATTCGGCTGTTTTTACAGACGATTCTTCTCTCAGCCACATTGATTTACTTTTATCGCTTACGCTTCGCCACGCTTGACCGTCACTGGTTTCGCCTGCCGGTCATTGTGTTGCTGACAGGAGCTATCGGCCTTCTTCAGGAAGGGGGACAATTATTTCTTGCTTCGCGCACACCTTCCATGACCGACATCTACTGCTATATCATCGGCGGCATCCTGGCGACCCGAATCCCACTGCTGCCCCTCGATGACAACCATGCCGAAAAGGAACCCCATGGAGCCTAAGTCTTCAATCCGTCTGGCGATCATTGGCGATCTGTTGTTCACAACGCCCTACTCCTCCCAGCAGAGCAGCCGCGGTTTGGAATCACTGTCTGAGGAGATCCGCACTCTCTTCGCCGGCTGTGACTTCGTCGTCGCCAACTTGGAGAGCACGCTTCCTGCTGAGCATCTGGTTGCCACGGAACCACGCGTCCTTGGCACCGCCCAACAATTCGGCTCACTCACTCAGGCCCATATCAACGTGGTCACTTTGGCCAACAATCATGCCTTTGACGCCCTCGATGGCGGATTCGACAACACATCCGAAAGACTCAAAAAGTGGGGCATTCATGCCTTTGGTGCCGGGAAAAACCTCGCTGAAGCACAGGCCCCTCTCAGCCTCACCGTCAACGACATTCGCATTGCATTCATCGCAGCTGTGGCAGCATCCACCGGCATGAAGACCTTTGCCGACAGGAACCGCGGCGGGGTCGCCCGACTGGAAACCGAGACCATCTGCAACCAGATTCAACAACTCAAAACCAACCATGACCATGTCATCTTCACACCGCACTGGGGAGAAGAGCGCTTTCGTTTCCCGTCTCCTGATCAGGTGGCGCAAGCCCACGCTTTTATCGATGCCGGAGCGTCTCTGGTCACAGGACATCATCCCCATGTTCTTCAGGGAGTGGAAACCTATCAAAACGGCTTCATTGCCTACTCACTGGGCAACTTTCTTTCCAACCCGGTGTACTGGCAAGATGGCGATTCGCTGACCTGGGACAAGTTTGAGCGTACCAGCCAAATCATTATGATTGAATTAGACCAAGAAAAAATTACCCGTATTGAACAGATTCCGGTATTTGATGATGGGACACAGATCCGTGTCGAAAAAAGTGGTTGGGGAGAGAGATGCCTGAAAAAGGCTGATGGTTATCTGCGCCGGGGAAGCACCCCGTCTTTGTATGCGAAAGAAGCATTCCGGGTTCACAAAATCCTGCCAGTTAAGGCTCAGTTGCGTTGGAGCACGATCAAACGCTTCCGGCCGGCACATTTAAAAAAAGCCGTGAAATTTTTTTTAAAAAAATAGACTTCCGGCTCTTTTCTTTTAGTCGAAACAGGGGTCAGCCAAATAAAAAATCCTTTCGCCGTGACGCATGGCGCACGCGTGGAAAAACATCGCATCTTCGACGAGGGATAAGGGACAAAGATTAAACCATTCTCTTAGGGGCCAATCTCAACGCGTAAAATGATAAAGGTTCTTAGGATTCTACCCCCTTGTAGCCTTCGGGGTTTTTTTTCTGCCAATTCCAAGCATCACGAATCATTTGCAACAGTCCTCGTTCTGCGTTCCATTGCAGCTCATGGTTAGCCAGAGACGGATCCGCCCAGCACTCGGCAATATCCCCCGGCCTGCGGCTGACTACTTTATAAGGGATCGTGCACTGAGCCTCCGCCTCAAAGGCTTTGACGATCTCCAACACCGAATAGCCGCTCCCAGTGCCGAGATTGTAGGTGTAGAGGCCCTTTTGATCAGTGAGACGATCCAAGGAGCGTAAGTGCCCCAGAGCAAGATCCACGACATGGATGTAATCCCGAACACCGGTGCCATCCTTTGTCGGATAATCGTCGCCAAACACGGACAGTTCTTTCAAACGTCCTACAGCCACCTGACTGACATACGGCAGCAGATTATTCGGAATGCCTTGGGGATCTTCACCGATCAGGCCGGAAGCATGGGCTCCGATGGGGTTAAAATAACGTAAAAGGACAACAGCCCAACGCTCATCGGACGCCACCACATCCCTCAGAATATGCTCGATCATCAGCTTGGTGCGGCCATACGGGTTAGTTGCCGACGTCGGGAAGTCCTCGCGAATGGGCACGGAGTGCGGATCACCATAGACCGTTGCCGAGGAACTGAACACCAGCTTGAACACATTAGAGCGTTTCATTTCCTCAAGTAACACCAAAGTTCCAGTGATATTGTTGTCGTAATAGGCCAGAGGGATCTGCGTTGATTCGCCTACCGCCTTGAGCCCGGCAAAGTGAATAACGGCCATGATTTCATGTTGCTGAAAAACCGTCTGCAGCGCCTCTTTATCACGAAGATCGAGCTGACAAAACGCAACCGGTTGGCCGGTGATCTGTTCAATGCGCTTCAAAGACGTCTCGCTTGAGTTGGAAAGGTTGTCAACAACCACAACCTCCTGACCACTTTGCAAGAGTTCAACAACCGTATGGGACCCGATATAACCGCACCCGCCGGTGACCAGAATTGCCATCGCCTTCTCCAAAAAAATTTTTTATCACCTGAGGTTGTGGCAAAAAGCCCGGGTTGCCTTTTTGTAACAATCTCATCTACAAAACGTCACATGATCAATCAGTTTACATGGGGCCTCAAAACACCCTGCGTTTATCACTTTCTCCAGAGGCCTGTCAGACTTGCCGGATCGCCACGAACGTGACCTGAAGATTTCACAGTAGATTCTGGAGGAATCCGCCACTTCCTGAAAGGAACCGTATCATAAAAGGAAGCAAGGTGGATAAACTTTAATATTGTTGCAAAAGAAATAAAAAGACGGGGTACAAAAAAACACGAACATCGACAGAATCAGCCGGGCAACGAAAATCCGACGCAGGTTATGTTGTGAATGAACAAGACAGGAGATCGATCAATGCCCACTATCCAGATTAGCACGCACGACAAACCTGTTGCTATCGTCATCAATGGCAAGAGATAGAAGCATCGCACCCCTTACATTAAGGCTGTTGCAATCAAGAGCCGCACAAGCTAGGGCAGACAGTGCCGCCGGCAACCTGGTCGATGGTAAATCTTTTTTCGATTGTTTTTTCAGTCTGAATTAAAGAGTCCTCTGCCGGGTTATATTTTTCAATGGCGGTTAACAGCCACAATCATGCCGCATAGAACTCCCGATACCAGCGGACAAACTGTTCGATGCCATAACGAAGCTTTGTTTCAGGCTTGAATCCGACATCCATCGTCAACGCGCCCACATCGGCATAGGTGGCTAAAACATCCCCGGGTTGCTGCGGCATCATTTTCTTCTGCGCTTTTTTTCCGAGAGCCCGCTCAACCTCTTCAATCAAATCCATCAGTGCCACCGGATTATTGCTACCGATATTATACAGCCGATACGGTGCCTCACTGGTTGCCGGGTCCGGCTGATCTCCCGACCAGCGTTCATTCGGCTGCGCCGGGCGATCCAGCGTGCGGATCACCCCTTCAACAATATCGTCAATATAGGTAAAGTCACGCTGCATTTTACCATGGTTAAAAACCTCAATGGGCTCATCGGCAAGAATCGCTTGGGTAAAAAGAAACAGCGCCATATCCGGTCGCCCCCACGGACCATACACAGTAAAGAATCGCAATCCCGTCGTTGGTAAACCGTACAGATGACTATAGCTGTGCGCCATCAGTTCATTGGACTTTTTAGTTGCCGCGTAGAGCGAAACGGGATGATCGACATTGTCATGCACCGAAAATGGCATGGAAGTATTGGCCCCATAAACCGAGGATGACGAGGCATACACCAGATGCTTGATGGTATTATTGTGACGACAGCCTTCCAAAACGTTAACAAACCCCTGGATATTGCTGTCAATATAAGCATGGGGATTTTTCAACGAATAGCGCACCCCGGCCTGAGCAGCAAGATGCGCCACGCAATCAAATGCTTCGTCCGCAAAAAGCCGGGCAACGGCGTCACGGTTCGCTAAATCTATTTTGACAAAGCGAAAGGAAGGGTCGTCGCGCAACAGCGCTAAACGGGCTTCTTTCAGGCGGACATCGTAATAATCATTCAGATTATCCAGACCAATCACGACGTCACCACGTTGCAACAAACGCCGGGCAAGATAAAAACCGATAAAACCCGCTGCGCCTGTGACCAGAACCTTCATTTAATCGCTCCCAAACAAATCACGGGTGTACACCCTGTCCGCCACATCGCGAAGATCATCCGTCATCCGGTTGGCAATGATCACATCACTCATGTGCTTAAACTGTTGCAGGTCCTGAATCACTTTAGAATGAAAGAACTCCTCTTCCTCCAAAGCCGGCTCATAAACAACCACTTTAATCCCTTTGGCTTTGATCCTCTTCATGACACCCTGGATGGCCGAAGCGCGAAAATTATCCGAGTTGGCTTTCATCACCAGACGGTAAACGCCCACCACCTGTGGGTTCCTGCGAATCACGGCATCAGCAACAAAGTCTTTGCGCGTGGTGTTGGCATCAACAATGGCACGGATGAGATTGTTGGGAACTTCATCGTAGTTGGCCAACAACTGCTTGGTATCTTTAGGCAAGCAGTAGCCACCATAACCGAATGAAGGGTTATTATAATGAGACCCGATACGCGGATCAAGTCCGACACCTTCAATAATCTGCCGTGAATTCAGGCCATGGGCCTCGGCATAACTATCCAGTTCGTTGAAATACGCCACCCGCATCGCCAGATACGTATTCGCAAACAACTTGATCGCCTCCGCTTCTGTAGAATCCGTCAGCAGCACAGGCACATCCTGCTTGATCGCTCCCTGCAGCAGCATATCAGCAAACTCCCGGGCTCGCTCGCTGCGCTCGCCGACAATAATCCGTGACGGATGCAGGTTGTCGAACAGTGCACGTCCCTCACGCAAAAACTCCGGGGAAAAAATCAGATTCGGAGCACCGGTTCTCTCGCGCAGCGTTCTGGTGTAGCCGACCGGAACCGTCGACTTGATCACCACAACCGCTTCAGGACGCATATCCAGAATATCTTCTAAGACAGACTCAACCGTACTTGTATTAAAATAGTTGGTTACCGGATCGTAATCCGTTGGCGTGGCAATAATGATGTAGTCCGCATCCGAATAGGCCTGAGCCTTGTCCAGAGTCACGGTAAAATTCAAATTCCCATTGCTCAAAAAATCTTCTATTTCCGCATCAATGATCGGCGAGATGCCCTGTTGTAATTGGTTGACGCGCTTTTCGTCCACATCAAGAGCCGTAACCTGATGATGCTGAGCCAATAAAAGAGCATTTGATAGACCAACATAACCGGTACCAACGACTGTAATCTTCTTCATATTACCCCTATTCTCTCGGTGACGTTTCAGGAAAGAGTCGCTTATGCTCTGAGCGGTTAATCGGGACCTTTTCTAAATGCCGCCCTGTCCTGATCGACATCAGCGACAGACGCTTATTCACAGCATTAAATGGACTCTAACCACAGACAAAACCAACTCAAGCGGAGTATTGATTTAATATTTTTTTGTAAGAAAGGGATGTGGAAATTACAGCTATCCAGAAAAATATTTTATTCAAAACAGCCCGCATTGAGCCTCTCTCTTGAACGAGATAGCCCGGTCAAATCATCATTCACGGCAAATTCCGGCAAGCGCGGGCAAAAATCAATCGCGGGCGAATTCGGCCTGAGTCGAAAATCAAACTGCTCAGGCTGCTGATAATCGTCGACTGATACATGGCTAAATTCCGGATCCACATAGCGATTGGCGGCCATGAGATTATTCAATCGTTCAATCTCGGGCAGACTGAACGTCTCATCACCGACAGCAATGACTGCACCTGATCCGGGGCCATAAAAAATATTGTTTTTCATAATCGAGACGTCAAGCGCTTCCGGCTGTTGAAATGCCACTGCGCTTCCGGCCTGGGTGACAACAATATTATTACGAATATTTGTGTAGAGCATCTTCATTTTGTCGGTTGAATCATTGAGCAGAATTCCAGCATGATGAAGCGGTTTTTCTTGGCCGGATTGATCATAACGCCCCACCCAGATGGTATTGTTAATGATCTCGTTGTTGACAAAATCCCCTCCGGCACCGGATTTACTCGCGTAGCCGAACAACACAATGCCCTGCTTGGCATTATTGAAAATCAGATTATTTTTAATCGACGCGTTACGCGTCCCATTGACCAAGGAAATCCCGCCACCTGTCATATTGGAATGACAAATATTGCGTTCTATGAATAATCCGTCCACACGACCATTGTGCTGGATACAGAAACGCCCATCATATTTTTGGGCCGTGCGATAAAAAATGGAATTTTGGATATGGATGTCGCTATTGGGCTGTTCATTGTCGGAGGAACCAAAATAAACACCATGCGACAGGGTGTCATGCACAACGCAGTTTTCAATCAACACCTTCTGGACATTGACCATGCCGCGAAAGCCGCTTTTCAGATTACGCGCCAGAACATTTCGAATCGTTACATCGTAGACAGGATTCCTGCCATCTCGGTTGGCTCCATTGAGATAAATCGCATTACCGTCACCACCATTGGTCTCATTGTCAAAAATGAAACCATCGATAATAATCCTTTGCGCCCCTTTTAAACTGAAACAAGCGGCATTACTGCCTGCGCCGCAGTTGTCGAAGACAACCCGCTCACCGGGATAGGCCAAAAAAAGAATCGGCTTATGGACAGTGCCGAGAATATTTTTTAGTTCAATCTGTTGATGATAGGTGCCCGCTCTAAAAATAACGGCGTCACCGGGTTGCAGAAGTGTTTTCGCTCTTGACCAAGTCGCAAACAGTGAGTCAACGGTGTTGATTGAGGCGGTGTCATTATTGCTGTTGGGAGCGATGAACAGGAGGCGTTCAGGGGAATAGCCCTTTTCAGCTAAAAACGTTTGCAAACCGCCGTACTTTTTCAAAACAGTTTGCGTCGTATTGATTAACGGATCACGATCATCCGCATCTTCCCCTCTGCCGAAGGCATCGCCGACTCCGTAACCGTCGCCATCGCGATCAAGAAAGTAAATATCGTCACCCGCCACCGCAAGTCGCGACAACAACAGGAATATACCCAGAATCAGAATCTGCCACAATTGGCGCAAAACCACGGTGAAAAACCTCCTAAAAAGGGGAGGTGGAAGGGGCTTACGCTCTTCATACTGCCCCTAACCCAAGGCATGATTCATTTCCACTCATTTTCTTCCAATAAAGCAGAGCCCTATTTCGCCAACATGCCACTAAAAGGCCAGCGTGCTATCCAGATCAACAGGAACGGCAAACGTGTTTCCATCCACAGGGCTATTTCATCAAAGCCTCAATCCAATCCAGCGTAGAGTGCTTCACCTCCGGTATCGTCACGGCAGGAACCTTCACATCCGCAAACTCACGACCAACCCAAGATTGATACCCGGCGGGGCCGATACGCTGCAACTCCGGAGCAGCAGAGTTCACTTGCAAGGAACCATCTGCTGAGTAAACAATCATCGGATCCACATCGTAGAGTCCATCCTTTTCAAAGGATGGCAAATTTGGCCGGTTCCTACCATCAGGACGAAACCACAAGTTTTCGCGAAAGACAAAAGTTTCCGGCGCAGTGCCCTGACCGACATTAAAAAACGTGTTGACCCTTTGATCAGTGACCACCACGTTCTGTTCAAACAAACCGCGCTGACAGCGTTTAAACTGCGAGTCTTTAGTCTCCTGCAAAATACGACCAAGCCATTTTTCCGGCAGATAAAACAGGTTGTGGTGCACATGGCTATTCTGAGCTGTGACCCAAGCCATTTGTGCTTCACCGCCAATGAAAGTATTGCCAGCAATAATGACATTCTTTGCTTCGAAATCGCCAACTGATGGACGAAAATACGGCCTGCCTGTCAAACCACCGATCTGCACGGTCCGCATCCCCGCCGAACGAAACAGGTTGTTCTGCACCAAAATATCGTGCGAACCACCTTTGATCTGAATTCCGTTGCCGCCGCGAAATCCCTGCTTGCCGGAGAACACACAATTCTCAATGGCACCATTCCGGCAACCAACAAGATCCACGGCCGACCCGCCCCAGCCCTCAATCCGCGCGTGGCGCACGATAAAATCATGGACTCCTGAGAACTTAATTGCATCATGATTGCCGCGCGACCCCGTATTCAACACGGCAACAGCATCAAATACCACATGGTGCGATGCTACCTTCTTGTTGGCATCATCTATATTGATGCCATTATGGGAAAACCCATCAAATATCAGATGCTGAACTTTTATATACGCACAACTGCTTAGCTTAAGCCCTTCTGTCCCCCCGGTAAATACCGGGGGCAGTCGTGAATCTACAGCAGTAATCGTAATTGGATTCTGCGCTGTACCTTGCAGATTATGCGCCTTAATTCCACCAGCATAGGTTCCTGGCAGAACTCGGATTGTGGTACCAGGCCCGGCCTGTTGGAGAGCCGTGCGCAATGCTGACAATTGCCCCACCTCAACCATTGCTGCCGCAGACATCTCGGCAGTAAACACCAGACACAAACCAAGTAACACTCCAGCCCAACGACTCATACGCCACCTCCGTACGTCATCTTTTTATCCATGCAGAAGACATCACAGACTACCAAGAAAACGTAGCATAAAACAGGACAGATGGCGGGTTTTTAATCTTGTGACAAAAGAAATAAATAACTGAAAACCGTCGTAAAACAAAAAACCTGACTCAAACGTTATCTTCGTGCAGGCGGGAATAAAGACAAAGCATGAGTAGCATTTGAAAGACTGTGACTAATTTATTCCTGCTACAACCATAGATGGTTTTCTTTACGAAAAGCAGTTACTGCATCTTGATAAACAGGACTGTACCTAACGCATCTCTTTAAATCAGCACTGGCCTCGCGATAATAACCAAGTTTGAATAATGCACGAGCCCGCTTGAAATAGACCTTACCGTAGGTCGGCATTCTTTTTAGGCAAGCAGTATAATCCTTTATAGCCTGTTGATACTGCCCGTGCCCAACATAAATATCACCACGATACCAAAATGCTTTTGGGAACTGATCTGGCCGTGACCTGAGAACTAACGAAAAATCTTGCAACGCAAGTGTGTCTTTTTTTAAATAGCCATGCCTGACTTTTGCTCTCAGGTAATACAGCTCTAAAGCGCGTGGAAACCTTACCACCGCCTGATCAAGAACTTTTTCCGCCATTTCAGGCTTTTTAACATTCAGATAGTTATGTGCAGAACGCAGATATTTATCCACATGCGCTCTGTAAGACGGCGCCGCTACGCAAAAAGACATGGAAAGGAACAGACAAAAAAGAACCAGTAGCGCCATTCTAAACAAGTGCATTGTTAGCAGCCCTCACATTGCCGGTACCACAGGATATAGCGATCAGCCATCTGCTTAATTCCAAAATGTCGGACAGCATAATCTCTGCCTTTTTGTGCCAATTCATGGCAAAATTCATGGTCAACATAAATCTCTTCCATCGCACGGGACAATTTGGACGGAGATCGTGATTCGACCAAACGTACAACATCACCAACCGCATCTGCAATCCCACCCACGCTGGTAGATACCACCGGCAAACCTGCTATCATGGCCTCCAAGATCACCATGGGCAGACCCTCGCTTCGACTCGACAGAACAAAACAATCGGCTGCGGAGTACAACGCTACCGTATCATCTCGAAAGCCCAGAAACCGGCAATGCTGTTCCAAACCCAGAGAGGAAAGCTGTTGCAGCAATCCATTGCAATAGTCGCTTCCGCTTAACGTCCCGGCAACGGCCACATAAAAATTATAGCCACCGTCACGCAGAAGACCAGCAGCTTCAAGCAAATCTTCAAAAGCTTTTTCAGGACGCAGATTTCCTACCGCGAGAAAGAGAAAGGTCTCTTCACCAATTCCAAGCTCCTCACGCACCTGCACACGCATCCATGGGTCAACAGGAATCTCTGGCACCCCATTACTAATCACAGTAATGTCTTTCTTCCAGGAAAGATACTCTCGATGCCGCTGTATTACTTTGCCGGAAACAGCAGATATAGATGTTAAAAAACGAGAAAAAAAGCGCAGGCGTTTTTGCAACGGTTCAAAGCCTTCGTAGAGCAGGCCATGGGCGGTAAACAGCAGGGGTTTTCGAACAGAAAAGAGGTTTGCGATGGCGACGTAGGGCAAACTGGCGTAGTCATGCAGATGAATCAGCGTGGGCCGAAAGGCCATCAAAACCTGCCCTAACCGCCACAGTGCTTTATAATCCTTGCCGCCGCAACTGTGCAGAGCAACAATTTCTACACCTGCCCCCTGGAGATAATGAGCTAAATCCCCTTCACGATGAAGGCAGATCACACAGACAGGGAGATCTCGACGGGCCAATTCAGTTGCAAGGTGAACCACCAGGCGCTCCATGCCACCGGGGCGAAGCTCTGTAACAACAAGGGCAATGCGTGCCGTTCTTCCACTAACCATTAGATGCACTCTGCCATATGATTATCAAACGCCCTTTTGAGACACACAGGCAGCATGAGTAACACCCATAGAATCTCAGTATAAATCGTTGTGATGGTCAACGCACAGGTTAAGAAAATCACGCACGAAACCATAATGCCATAATAGAGTTGGACAAAATCTGCACCATCGTCCGTTTGTAACTCCAACGCCCCTCGATACACCTTGCGCAAATTGAGATAAGACTGAAGCATGAGCAAAAAGAACACAGACACTCCAATAATGCCTAACTCCGCTAGACATTTTACATACGTGCTGTGAGAATCTTTACCCTGATATTCAGGGATATAGCGACCTATCGTCTGATACCAGTTCCCGGGACCAATCCCCAACGGGTGGCTGACTGCCATTTTTATCCCCGCTGTCCACAGGCGAATTCGGCTTGAGGAAGACTCATCCATCTCACTTTGATCAGTAGATATGGTTGTGATGCGCTGAAGGAAATAATCATCGGTTAGATATACAACGCCCGTAATTCCGATAAAAATAAGGGCAACAACCTGCTTTCGATATTTTTTAGGCGCATAGTACATTGCAGCTAAGGCCCCCGCCATCAGACCTAAAAAAGAGCCACGACTGCGGCACAAAACAACAGCATTCGCGGTAAAGGCCCCACAGATTGCAAAATAAACCTTTCCTTTAAAGCCGCTACGCAAAAATAAAACGCCAATCAATGGTAGCATTGCAGCCATGAACGCAGCAAAAAAATTCGCTTCGGCAAAATCTGCGCCACCAATTCCTTCCAGGCGCCCATTCGCAAACTGGCTGTAAGGTATGCTGTAGGCCTTAATACCCAAAAACAACGACGCAGACGCTAAGGCAAAAAACAACCCTTTCAATTTTTTCATGTCTGTTACAATGTGAGAAAGCATCATTGTAAAAATAAAAATTTTCGTCAGCTTCACTGCAGGATGATCAAAATTACCATACCGTCCCACAGTCCCAGGGGTAATAAAATGGATCGCCCAAACAACAAATAAGAAAAAAAGGAAATACTTCTCCTGCTTAGAGAAAAAAAACTCGCCATAATTTAAATTTTTTCTCTGTAAAAAAGCCCCCGCCATTGTCACCAGCGCTAAAGTGAATGAGAATCGTACGCCCATATGCGCAAAGGGCTTCCCCCACCATTGGCCACTGGGGGCAATACAGTAATCTGCCAAATAGCCATAAATCCCCAGAGCCGGGTTAAACAGAGCCCCCAAGGCAAAACCAAAAAAAATTGAGATGAAAAATAATGCCTTAATCGAGGTCATAAATATTCAATGCCATTTAGAGTTTTTGCTACCGTTTCAGAACCTATATTCAGGCAGGTTTGGTTTTATTCCACGTATAAACGCTGGTTACAGCATAGTTCCATACGGCACCAACGATAATGCCGGCAATAGCTGAGGTTACCCAACCAACATTTCCCAAGGCATCGCTATTAAATAAATAGGTCGCAATCCCAACGTTTGCTACGGCACCGAGAGAACAGGCGATCGTGAATGAAAACCACCCCTTGAGCATCCCCCAGCCTTTTAAACGTCGATCACGGTAAGTAAAGACGTTGTTGAGAAAAAAGTTAAATGTCATCGCAACCAAAGCAGCTATAGCCTGGCTAGAAGCAAACGCATCCTCAGCGCCGTGGGACAGAACTTTAAAAACTCCCCACAGAACAAACATATGCACAAACACACCAAGCCCACCAATGATTGCAAAAGGGATAAAACGAACTGGGATGTACTTACCCAGCGTCTTATCAAACAGCATCATCAGGTATTCCCAGGCAACAACAGAGTCGAGTTTACTTTCACCCGCATGACGGGTGCGAAATGTGTATGGAATTTCAACAAACTTTAAAGGGCGTTTGACAGATGCAAAGACATCCAGCAGTATTTTGAAACCAATCCCGGACAAATTACTCACGGCTTCATGCAAAACCTCGCGCCGCATTAAAAAGAAGCCACTCATCGGATCTTTAAGGTTTGCCTTGGTCACCAAACCAGACAGCTTTGTCGCAAACCGCGACATCGCCTGCCGGTCTTCCGCCCAGTCCCCCATAGAGCCACCATCGACATATCGACTCCCCACCGCCACCTCATAGCCATCATCCCTTACAGCCTTTAACATTTCAGGAAGAATCCGCTCATCATGCTGCAAATCAGCATCCATAACGGCAACATAAGGCGACGATGTTGATAAAATCCCCTCAACACAAGCGGTCGACAGCCCTCGTCGACCGATACGATGAACAACACGAACCCTCGGGTCTGCACTGTTTAATGAACGTACGATTTCAGCTGTACGATCAGGTGAATCATCGTCTACAAAAACAACCTCCCAGTTGACATCAACAAGACACTCCGAAAGTCGTTTAACAACTTCCTTCACATTTTGTGACTCATTAAATGTTGGAACAATTACAGAAAGCTCTGGTCCTGTGCTCATACAAAAAACCTTTCGCTATTCAGCATTCTTATCGTTTATTTTCAATAAAGTCCTGCCCGATGCCCACCATTTCAACTTGCATGGGTTGTGGTGGCAACTGGACCTCACCCAAGTATCTATAAATTGTAAGTTCATGGTCTTCATGATCAAAGTTTGCCCGTGTTTTGATACGAGACACTTCTTCAAATTTGTTTTGATCCGCCAATAGCGTTTCCAACGCGGCGAAGGAGGGTAAATCGTTCCAAAAACCAAGCTGCGCAACAATGTATAAAACCCCGTGCCGTTGAATAATCTGTTCAATTTCATCCGGAGTAAAACCCCGGTCCTCGACTCCACGAGTGCGCTCTATGGCCATGCGAATCAAGAACTTATCGGATCTCGCAACGCTTAGATCCGGTCGATTTCCACTGCGGATATTAAATATAAAATTACCATCACGGTAGCCATGGAACATAATAACACTTCCCTTGGGTGCATACTCCATGACATACCCCGCGGCATCTTGATAGCCGTCAATATATTGTACCGGGCGAGCATAAACGGACCACAACACCGAAGATATGCCAAGCACAACAGCCAGAACTGCCCCGACCAATTGCAATGACCTTTTGCCGGAAAAAAGATTATGCAACCCCAATGCCGCGAACACAGGTAAAGGCAATAGCGCCATAAGATCATGACGAGGCTCTCTCACCATAATCAAACTAAACATCAAATAACCGAATCCAAACCAAGCAAGAAGAAAGCCCATACAGGCTCGGGAAATTCGCCACGTCGGCTTTATCAAAGCTCCGAACAGATAAACCAATGCGAAAGACAGTGTAGGCCAACCCAACTGGCGAGGAAGAACCTTTAAATAGTAAGTCCAAGCTTCGATAGACAACCTCGGCAGATCAGCCCGCTCACTGCCCACCATAGATGCCGTATTTACCTGTCCAAACTTCAGCTGCATCACAACCAAAGGAAGCAATAAGACGATAAACAGGCCTGCTCCAACCCATAAATGCCAGCATTTCAGCATGGCCCAGCCGCGCGAAAGGATCAAGCCCACCGCAAGGGCACCGCCAATGAAAAGCGGAGTCTGTTTCGTATAGAGTGCCAACAAGTAAAAAAGTAACGCCAGGTACCAGTCTCGTTTTCGCTCATTTTCGAGATAAGCGACAAAAAAGACCGCCATGAAGCCAAGCCAGGCATATGCCGGAACATCAAGCATGACCTGCCGCCCCCAGTAGGAAATTTCCGGCGCCGCCGCCAACATTAGAGCAGCCCCTAATGCATAACCAAAGGACACCCACCGCCGCGCAAGCAGATAGACACTGAACCCAAGAAGCAGATGAAAAAAAGCGACAGTTGCCTGAGCCGTTACGTGTGAAAAACCAAACACTTTATAACTAGCTGCCAGGATTGCGGAAAAAAGCGGGGGGTAGAACAAAAAAGTTAAGGCGGGGTACTTCAGGTAATAGTTTACAGCCCACTCTTTAGGTGCATAAAAAGGGTGCGCTGCAATTAAATCATGGACAAATATGCCATTTAAGGCATGACGCGGGGAATCAGACCAGGAAAAATCACCATCAGTCGGGGATGTGATAAGCATAATCAAGGCAAAGCCGAGAAACACCAAGATCGCTAAAAATATTTCACTCCTAGCGATTTTAAACCTTCTCGATATCTGAAATTTTGTCTGCACAGCTTATCCCTAACTGAAAAAAGTGAATGTTTCAAATATCTCGAAGGGACATTACTTTTCTCAAGACAGCTTCGATCCCAATAGCCATTTCCTGGCGTGTGTACTTTTCAGCCCCTGCTTGAGCAACAGGCAAATTTCCCGCAAGATAAAGGCCTACAATCTCTTTCAACAAACAACTAAGACCCTCAACATTGTCTGCACCAGCTTTCCATAGCGGACACCCACCATCTTCTAAAATGGCACAAACCTCTTCACCAGCACCAATTGCCAGCACAGCTTTGTGCAAACCTACATATTCATACGTTTTAGCTGGAATGGACGCCAGCTCCTCACTCCCACTTTGCCCAAACAGCATGGCAATCTGGCAACCTTTTAAATAACCAAAAGCCTTTCGCTGCGGAACAGCTGGTTGAATATGCACATACTTCGTTAAGCCATACCCGTCAACGATGTGCTGCAATGGGCACCCTTGATACTCAGGATTCCCAAGAAAAACGAACAAGGCGCTTTCAATCTCATCTATGCCCTCATCGCACAACTTTTTAATTGCCTGCAACAACGGAACAGGGCTGCGAGGACCATAAAAACCACCGGCATGCAAGAAAACACAACGTTTTTCATCCACTATTTCAGCCTGCAACCCCTTAAAATCTTCGGGATCGTAGCCATTAACAATGGTCTGTATTTTATCTTTCAGATCTGGATACCTTTCCAGCAACTGAACCCTGATACCGTCCCACGCGCAGGTAATATAATCCGCACCGTAAATCACTTTTTTTTCGAGCCAACGATGGACGAAAGCATGTGCTTTGTATTTTCGCCTTGATTGATGAAAAGCACTACCGACCCAAGGGTCTCTGAAATCCGCCACATAGGGAACTCGAAGCAATTTTGACAGCACTAAACCAACCAGCAACGCAGTCCAGGTCGGCCCCGTTGCCCAAACCAAACCTGGCCTACTGCGTACAGCCTCCTTGAGAGCTATCGGAACGGCACTTAATAACCAGCCATTTCTACCATCGGGTACATGTAACCACAACGAAGCCCAGTCGAGCCACTTACCCAAAAAAGATCTCTTTATTGCTCGGTTTTGCTGTATTGATGTATCTGTTTCAAGTAAGGGCTTGCCCGCGTTTTTAACCCCACCATCTCTTTTTTTAGATCTCAATAAATTGACACATCGGGAAAATAAAACAGGCAATTCAACCCAGCGAGTCCGGATAATTTTAACTGAAGATGGAATTCTCTTTTCTCGTTCAATATCACAGGGGGCCGATTTTGGATCAGCGCACAGGACAGTGACTTGCCAACTGTTCCTCGCCAGATATTGACTTAACCCCAAAGGTCGCAGACCACCAACTTCAGAGTTCGGTGGGAAGGAGTGAGCAATAACCCAGATTCTTTTTTTTAAAGTACCCATTGACTCATTACCTACGATAAACGGGAATAAAAATGAGCGCCTATTCCAATTATTATTTTTCGTGTATATAAAATATATTTCAACTGCCTGTATTTAAATATCGAATAAAAATGATCGACTAAAGAGTCCTTAAACCTTCTTTCTCTTAAAGCATAGCCAGACCTATCATGGTAAAAATCTCCAATCTTTCCCATGATTAAATTCGTAACTTTTTTATTTGGCGAAATCGAAGCCATCTTCTCAAATAGAGCTAAATGAGAATCATAATACTGTTGAGATTTCGACAGTGACCCATCTGTGCAATTTACAATAAATGTCTCTTCGTCCAAAAACCTAATCACCTTCTTGTCTAGCGCCAATTTATATCCGAGCCATGTGAATTCGATGTAAGGATGGTAATCTAGAAAATAATCTTCCCCTACAGTTTCAGCCCGATACAGCGCATTATTAGCATTTAGCCAATTTTCGACTAGAATCCCAGCCACAGGATCGCGCTTCGCTACTATAAAACGATAATAAAGCTTTCGAAGGTTCTCCCCTCTTTTAAAAAAGCCGTTTGTAACTACGAGATCCGGATGTGACACATCGTCCATAGCGGCAATTCGTTGGTCGAGGGCACTTTCTAAATACTGGTCGTCATCATCTAATGTGGCAAAAAATGGGGTGTCCACCAAACACCGGCCAACATATCGGGCAAACGGTGCAGATGGCCTATCCACAACCTTTAAAAGTACATCTCTCTGCCTTTCCAACCACTCCAAGCACAAAGGGTCATATTTATCACCATTCACAACAACGATTATCTTCACAGGGTGTTGGGATGATTTACGAACAGAACATATCGCTCTTTTCAGGGCTGGGATGCGTTCATTATTAGCCATTGTTGGAATAATGACTGAAACACTATTTTCAACCATCACCCCCCCCTCTTACGCCATTTAAGAAAAAGGCTTTCTTGGGTAAATATAATTTTCACTAGGAACAAAGCACCTACTATCGCCACAATTAATACATTTAACAGAAAAGACAACCACGTTTGAGGAGTATAAAAATAGTGCGACAAATAACAAAGCCCTGCAAAACACAACATTGCTAAAAGACCAGGGAGAAACCAGTTTTTGAATATTTCGACAAGTTTAATACTCATTACTTGACAAAAAAGACATGGCATGGCCACACCGGAGACAACAAATCTGGCAAGCAATGTCGCATATGCAACTCCCAATAACCCTAAATCGAAAAAAGTCACGGCCACTATCGAAAAAAACAAATTTGTTAGAGCCTCACCAAGAGAAACCCATGCTGCTGAGCGAATCCGTCCCATTGCTGCCAAGATGCCGCCTATTGGATTTATATAAATCATTGGAAGACTAGCAAACGCCAGAATACCCATAATTTGTGATGACGCTTCTACAGATTGACGACCAAACGATGGCTGCCCCATCCACAAATAGATGAAAGGTTCAGAAAAGAATGCATAACCCAAATAAACAATTACGCCAAAAAAAATAGAAATATTCATTTGGCGCGAGAATAGCTCAATTACCTCTTCTCTCTTTTGCCTTGCAATGGCACGCTGAATAGCCGGAAAGTATGTCCTCACTATAATTTTCAAAAATGTTGATGTATATAAAACTAACATAGCGCCAACGCTGTATTCCCGCACATCAGCAACACTCAAAAAAATACCCACTACAACCAGATCACTTTGTCCAATCATCTTAACTGCTGAATTGATAATGAATACAGCGATACCATAGCTAAACAACTCTTTTAGTCTTATCTTTTTGTAACAAAACGGAAAGCTTTTTAGCCCATTATGCACCCTTCGTGCAAAAAACCAATTACCGGCAACCGCGCAAACATTGCCCACGATGACTGTAATCACCAACCCCCACAAACCCCAGCTATTTTTCAGAACATAAATAGTGCCAATTGTTCGAACAATCAATACGATTACATCAACACCACGCGCTATATCAAAACGATCGTGAGCGGCCAAAACACTTGAATAGATTGCTGCAATAGCCGAAAGCCAGACATTAACCACCATCAGCGGCAACAAAACTCGAACAGTGTCGTAATCTTTGGAGCTCACTCCATCAAAAAGAATAGGAAATAACCAGCCAAGCAAGATCCCGACCAGTAGTATTAATACCCCAACAAGACTAAAAAATCCAAAACCAGAGCGAATGGTTTCGTCAACCCCCACAGGGTCATCTTTGCCGAGATAAAGTGCAACGTGACGACCGACGCTGGCCCGTACTCCGAGATCAAAAATCCCCATGTACCCGGTTAGCACATTCAACAGACTCCAGATGCCATAGGAAACCGCATCGAGCTTGCCGACAATATAAGGCGATAAAAAAAACATCACCAAGAGTGTGGCAGCATGGCCTCCCCAGTTGAACGCCAGATTGCGCAGATGAACGCGTGCACTCATATAAGTTAAAAAACCTTTTTTGACAGAATTTACAGGATGAGCACCTTGATCCACGGAAGGCACCGAAAACACGGAAAAAGTCACAAACCAAACCGAATGCATTTTCTGGGTTTAAGAGCTTAAACTTTTTGTCCGTGCTTTCCGTGCCTTCCGTGGATCAAAAACTCACCTCTATAGTTTGTTTCATTTGTTGCCAAAACGGGTCCATCACCGTCAGTGTCCAGTTCCCGGCAATGGCACCTTTTTCCCCCAGACATACCGCTGGACGAGCATCAAAGGTTGAACTCACCACGCGTTCTCCTTTGGCCGATACCGCTTGCACCTGAGCAACTTGGGGATTCTTCGCAGTGCTATGCAGATCGACTTGCAACCACACCTGTTCGTGGTTGTTGTCGTCTTTGACCACCCGTAGCGTGACATCCTCATTTTGATCGATTTTCAGAGGTATATCATTCCTAGTTTTCCCGCCAGCCCACATCATCAGTGGATCACCAATAAACGTCGTGATCCACCCCAAATGGATTTGATTCATCAACCAAGCTTCACCCAGTGTCTTGCCCTGCAACAGGGCCGGATAAAAAATATCGTCATCCCACCAGCTCCTGTTATGAATATGCGGAGCGCCATGATACACCTGGGCCGCTCCGGCCGTTGCGGTTACGCCATTTTTGAGGTCCTGCACCATTTCGCCTTTTTTCCAGCCGTTATGGGAGATAATGGTTGCCGCAATTCCTCCGGGAAGATAGGAAAGGCCCTCGTTAAAAAAACCATCACCGCTAGTGAGACGTCCCCATTCCAAGAGGTTCTTCCCCTGCCCCCCGTAGTAAAGATAGCGGTAACCTTTTTCCCACAATGCCTGCCCGACCGTTGATCGCTTCAGCGCTCCAACCCGTTTTTTATTTTGCTCGTCATCATTTCCGGACAAGACGCCCATCTCAGGACCGGCATAAACAGAGGCATAGACGGCACGGTCAATCAAAGCTTTGGCCTGCAGCGCATCGGGTGCATCAATGCGACTGACAAAGTAAAGAAAGCGGTCTGGGTTTTGACTGCGGGTAAATGGAGAATAGGATAGGGGCTGAGGCCCTTTGATGAACGAGGGAGCTTTTGAATAAAGCTGAGGGTGAACAAAAGGATTTGCCTTGCCAAATAAAGGCCTGCTCTGTGGCGAGCGTAAAAAGAAATCACTGAAGGGACTTTTACCAGCAAAGCGGTATCCCCGTATCTGCGTTCCCATGACTTTATCCAGATCATAATAGAGCAGCTGCAGACGTTGTCCGAAGTCAATGATACTGCCGTAATTATTCAGCTTGTCAGTAATCCCCCGGGCGATTCCGCACGGGGCGATTGCCGTACGCGGCAGACCGTAACAGACGACCATGAACAGAATATGATCTTTGAGCAGAGTTCCATCCGGTCGCGCCTGTTTGGGATCCTCGAGAAACGCTTTCACGGGTAGAGCGACATCCTCAAGAAAATTCTGGTCGTCGCGTTTTCCGTCTGCCCCGGTACACGACAGTTCAACATCATCGGCATCGACATAATCAGCCTGCCAGGAATGCGTTTGTCCTTGCACGTCAACACAGGAGGCCTTAACGGTCACAGATCCAGCCACAAAACTTTTCGCATTGACGCGAATCGTCCACTCGTCCGTGTTGTTGCCGGCGACTTTCCCCTTCACCGCGATCAGACCATTTTTAACAATGACGAGTTCGTCACCTTTTTCCGGCTCAATCTCCATGTGAAGCGTATTGATGTTCCACTTGGAGCGGCCGCCGGGCAGGACAAATTCCACCACACGACTGTCGCGCAATTCGTCGTTTTTGGAATCAGAGCCGAACAGAAAGGATTGTCGCTTAAGGACCACGCCAGAACGGTTATCGTCACTGCTTTCCGCCAGATGGGTTTCATTGAGATGGCGGGCTTCGTCAATGACTTTAATGCCATGATCACAGTGCAAGCCAAGAATATAGGGTTTTTCACCAGTGGCTGAGTCGGTGTGCATACGCACGTAATGCTCAGCAATCTCCTGTGAATCCTGCCCCGGCTCCGTCAAAGGTTCATCACCGGTCCAGTCGGCGTTGTACAGCACCAATACCTGAGAGGGTAAGATGTCTGCCAACGCTATTGTGGCGAAACAGAACTGGAACATGATGAGGGCTAGGAGAGTCTTCATTGATACCTTTTTTAGTACGGGTCCACGGAAAGCACGGAAGACACGGAAAAAATCTTTAACCCTCAGGACTAAATCTTTTTTGGGTTAAATCTTAAAAACCCTTCAAACTGGGTCTTTATTCTTTGATTTTCATTCCGTGCTTTCCGTGTTTTCCGTGGACCAGTTTTTTTGGGGTTAAACCTTAAAACCCTCAAACCAAGGCTTTGTTTTAGTTTTTATTCCGTGCCTTCCGTGTTTTCCGTGGACACAGTTATAAAACAATCCGTTCAACAACCGCTTTTGGATGACTGCCAAAGTTTACCAGCAATCCAACATTCAGCCCCGTTGCCTTCAGATAATTCAGAACTTGCGCCTTATGCTCACCGGTTAAAGTTGAAACGGCCTTGAGTTCAACAATAATCTTTTCGTAACACACAAGATCGGGTTTGTAGATCTGCTTCAAGACTGCCCCTTTATAATCGAGTGGCAAAATCTGCTGCGCCGAAAAGGGTATGCCGAGCAGGGTCAGTTCTTTCTCCAAGCATTCCTGATAAACGGCTTCAAGAAAACCGCACCCCATTTCACGATAGACCTCAAACACGGCTCCGCGAATGGCGTAGGTCTCTTTTTCGTAGAGCAACATGTGACAACCTTTTTTATCCACGGAAAGCACGGAAGACACGGAAAAATCTTTAAACCTCAGGACTAAATCTTTTTTGGGTTAAATCTTAAAAACCCTTCAAACTGGGTCTTTATTCTTTGATTTTCATTCCGTGCTTTCCGTGTCTTCCGTGGATTATGTTTTAGGGCTAAGCCTTAAAACCTTCACCCTTGCCCTCTTCCGTGATTTCTGTGTCTTCCGTGGACCTATGGTTTCAGTTCTACAGGTTGAACATCTGATGTTAAAGCTTAAGGCTGCCAACAAAAAGCTTTTTAATTATTAATTCATTATCGTGTCTAACCCGCCTCTCATAAACAAAGGCCAGTACGAATGCATCGGCCTTGGTCAACACTGCCACTCCAACATGCTTGGCAGGCTTTTACGTAAGGTTTTCGCTTTACAGATTCGCCAGCCGGATCGACGGATCATGGCCTTGAGACAACGACACCACGTGGTGAACTGTAATTCCATCATCACCGGAGAATCAAACCGAAACGGCTTTTTTTCATCCAGGGTTGCAACCGCCCGTTCAACGGCCTGTTCGATCTTTTCTTCGACGATCAAGGGATGTTTGCTCTTGGCGCAATGACGGCCAAAGCCCTCTTTTGTGACGACCGTTTCCAGCCACGGCATCTGCTGTAACGCTTCGTCGCAACCCTGTTGGTCACTGGCAACACAAATCACCGGCACACCCAATTCGCCAGCCACGGCGCCATCCAAGGCAATCTCGCCCATCTCCATCCCATTGACACGGATACACCGATAGGCCGCCGAACAATAGGTATGCGCGAGAACACCGCAGGACGTCCCCGCTTTGGCGTGATAACCGATCATCAACACGCCGGCATAACTGCCATCGAGTGTGGGAAAACGTCTCGAAAACCCTGTGCCGAGAACGATCTCGCCGCGTGAGTCCAGTTGATCAAAAATCAGGTTGGCGCCATCGCCATGATTGTCCCAAACCACGACCTGTTCGGCCCCGTTGTTAAACAGGGCACGAATCGCCGCATTGGTTTCCCGTGTTGCCTGCTCGCGGGCAAACGCCATATTGGCAGAGCGCGTCAGTGAGCCGCCGGGTTCGCCGACCACACAGGCCACTCCTTCGCAATCTACGGCAATCATGAATTTCAAAACGACCCCCCTTTTTCAGTCGTTTGAAGCTGTCCACGGAAAACACGGAAAAAAACTTTAAACCTCAGGACTAAATCTTTTTTTGGGTTACATCTTACCCCCCAAAAAACCGGGCTTTGTTTTTAGATTTTCATTCCGTGTTTTCCGTGCCTTCCGTGGACATTGCCATTTCAAAAGTCCCGTTTCTTATAAAGCTCCTCAGCCACCTTGCTGATCACCGGCCGATACTTGCCGGAACGCGCCGGCTTGATGTCTTCAACCAGCTCCACATCAATCCGGTCATCACCTCCGAGGCGCTGCGTCGCTTTGGCTTTTACCTGTTCGATTCCATCGGCCGGAAATTGATCATTGGTAACAAGGCGAATACGAATGGCACCAATTTCTTCCTGAATCACCTGGAATTTGACGATGCCTTTGACGGCACGGGCAATATAGATGAAGGAGTAACCCACCACCCATTTTCCGGCTTTGGTGACGATAAATTCCACGGCGCGCCCACCACTGATGGAGATGGAGGACAATGTTCTGCCGCAGGAGCAAGGCTTTTGTGACAGGGTAACGATATCGCCGGTGCGATAGCGAATCATGGGAAATGCCGGGCCAACGAGGTTGGTAATCACCAGTTCTCCTTCGCCGTCGGTCGGTTGCAACGTTTCCGGATCAATGGTTTCGAGGAGTAATTGTTCATCCATGCAGTGCATGGTGCCTTGGGCGCATTCATGGCCGATGAGTCCTGCTTCGCGTAACCCATAAGAATCGTAAACCGGCACGCCAAAGCCCTGTTCAACCAGCTGACGATCGACATCGGACAGCAGTTCACTGGTGGTAATGATCATGGCCAGGCCACGACTTTTCAGTTCCGTCAGGTCGATCCCCAACGATTGGGCCATGGTGACGGTCAGAACAAAGGTGCTCGGATAGCCGAAAATGCATTTGGGCCGCCACCTGAGCCATTGGGAAAAATAGGTTTTCAACCGCTCTGGAGTGACCTCAAAACCGTTGGTCAGGGCATCGTTGATCAGCCAGTCACGCACCTGCTTGACCCGGTCCTGCTTGCTGAGTTCAACGGGCGACCCCCAATAATAAAGTTCCTTTTCGCCGCGGCGCATGCCGGCCCATTCATGGCCACGCATGCGTGCCGCATTGATCTGGGCTTCACGGGTGGACGAGGTGTAAAATTCCAACGCTTCATTGGTCGAACCGCTGGTGCGCACCAACTGCACCCGTTTTCCTTCGTCCTTCCACACCATGGCGTCACGATGAGTACGAATAATCTCTTTATTGAGAAACGGAAAGCGTTGCAGATCGGCCAAAGATTGCACGGTTTGCGGATGCAAATTCTGTTGATCCATGAGTTCACGCCAGAATGGCGTATGCTGATAGGCGAGTTGAACCGTTTTCTGCAGTCGATCAAGCTGTAGCTGCTGCACACGTTCTCGGTCCCAATATTCAGACTCCAGCAGTTGGGACAGAATCGCAAAGCTCTCTCGGCCGAGGAGTTGTTCCTGCATCTTAAAAATTTGACGTGCAATGATCGGAATCATAAAACCTCAACGTTCAGTTCTTAAGTGCTTAGTCCTGAGTACTTAGGACTCAGAACTTTCAACGTGTAACTCTGCAGTTTTAAAACCAATAAAAATTATTCAGCCCCTGCACAACTTTGCGGGTCAGAGCCCGTATTGGTCGATTGATGGTGCAGGGTTCCACCGTTTTCGGTTGATAGTTTTCTTCTTTGACCAGACGCGCCAATTCGGAAAACGTTCGCGGCGGATAGACTTGGCGCTGGGTGGCCAGCCAATCGCAGAATTTTTCAAACCGTCGCGTAACGATGCGGTTCAGCTTGCCGTCGTGGTATTGTTTGTCGCGCACTTTGAACAAACTGAAGCTGTGCAAAATAAGAACGGCATCCCCTCCGGCGTCACAAATCATTTTCACCGCATCGCGGCATTCTTCAAAAGAGGACCCCATCAGATCGACCGGCTTGGCCGGATGCAGCCCAGGAACCTTGGGTTGCCGGTAAGCGGAGAGAGCCACTTCCAATACATCGCCATACCATTTGCCGCCGTTGTAACGTTGCTGTTCGTCAAAACGACATTGGCCGCCGACATAAGGAAACGTGTAACTGCTGTCTATCCACACTCCTGTTGCGGCCAAAGCCGCGAGGGTCTCTTCAGAAGCCCCCATGTTGCCGGCACGAAACGCAACGGGACGGATGCCGCTCCATTGTTGCAACCGGGTGGCACCCTCGACAATCATCTGCTGCTGAACCTCTCGCGAAAGATCCGCCATCTGGTCGGTCTGGGCATGCGTTTGACCGGCCTGCTGCTGTCCATAGTGGATATGATTGGGATGAATATGCAGCTGGACGTCCTGGCCCTGTTCCGCTAGATGCCGCACGACCGGCTCCGTCTCTCCCGGATGCCCCAGTTCATCATTAAACGGTTCGACAAAAAAGGTTGCCGCAAGATCTCGTTGCCGCAAGATCTCGCAGATCAGGGGAATTCCGTACCGCTTATCGCCATATTCGCCCATCATGCCCAGCCGTGGCGGGATGGGTTTGAGTTGGGGATTCTGCCACGCCCCGCCCATGCTGCATTCGACGTCGAAGGTTATATAGACACCAGGATTCATAGTCCCTCTAACAAATCAAAGATAAAATCAAAATCTTCAGTCCAGGTGCTGTCCACGGAAAGCACGGAAGACACGGAAAAAACCTTTAAACCCCTCAAGACTAAATCTTTTTTTTGGTTACTTCTTATCCCAAAACCAGGTCTTTGTTTTAGATTCTCATTCCGTGCTTTCCGTGTCTTCCGTGGACCAGGTCTTTGTTTTAGATTTTCATTTCCGTGATTTCAGTGCGTTCCGTGGACAATTTGCTTTAGGGTATCAATTCACAATTTCATGCCCGCGAGCACCGAGCTTTTTCAACATTTGCTTGAAATCAACCGCAAAGGGTTTAGGGTCGGCAAGCAGAAACGAATCATCCTTAGTCCACGGACCACAGTTCCACAGGACAGTCAGGGCCGCTTTAAAGCGACCGAGGTGCGTTTGCCCCGGCGGCAGTTCATCACGACGCATCTGACCGAGAAACCAATTGGATTCTCCGCCAAGGATGCGGGAGCGCAGCCCGATCTTATAGGGTGTTTTGCGCATCCTTTCCGGCTCAAAATGGGTCTGCCACAGGTTGAACGGCGCTTCAAAACCGGCCATGACCACTGTGGGCAGTCCACCGCTGAAGCGTGGATTGATCTCGAGAAAGATATATTTGCCGGTATCCGGGTCATAATGAAATTGCACTCCGGCAATGCCTTGCCAGTTGAGGGCCTTGAGCAACTTGACCGTGTCATCAATCACCGACTGGTGGTGACAGCTGATGCGCTGGACGGTCACCCCACCGGCCAGAGGCATGTGATGTTCGCCAATATAATCGCCGGTCATGAACATCTCACCGTCGTGCATGAGAATCTGCACGTGCTCTTCCGCACCGGGATGGTATTCCTGCACCAAGACGTTATCAGCAAAAGCTTCAAACTGACGATGCCAGTTGAGCAGTTCCTCCAGATTACGGGCATAGGCGGCCTTGACCGGCACCTTGCCGACACCAGCGACATTCTGCTTACGGGTGCGTAACACCAAGGGGTATTGCAAGGTCGACTCGGGACCAGACGTCATCAACGCATCAAGACACATCCCCTTAGCCACCGGGATATCCAGGTCAAGACACAGTTGGTGGACATAATCCTTATCCGTGGCTTTATCGAAGTTTTCCCGCGACGGGGAAAACAGATGGATGTGGTTCTCATTGAGTTGATCTCGCAACGTGATGAGACGATTGTGAAAGCCTTCCGAGACCGGCATGATCGATCCGACATCCAGCTGTCGGGCCAAGCCAAGGATCTCTTCATCAAAGCCGGGCTGATGCGGCTTATGGTCGAGGATCCAGGCACTGGCTGAATAGCGGCTGTGAGCCGATTGACCATCGCGCGTATTGGTGATGGCATGCACCTCCAGGCCATTCCTTGCCAAGCTGCGCACCACCCACAGACCCACCTGAGTATCACCGACAATAGCCAGAACACGGCGGGAACGCTCCTGTTGCCTCAATGTTGCGTTGAAGGGCTTAACCTGTTGCATAGGAACTCCAATTCTGAGTTCTGAAAGATTTTACTCAGTACTAAGAACTTTTCCAAAGATTTTATTCACTTCCTCGGCCACCTGATCCCAGCTGCGTACACCACTGGCAGAACGAACCTGTTGCGGCTGCCAACTCTGTTCCAGAACATCGCTTAAAGCCTGTTTGAGTGGAGCCACCTGTTGCGGCGGCACCATCCGGCCACACTCCGGTTGGGGTAGAATATCGGGAACCGCGCCCACATCCGTGGCCACCACCGGCGTACCACACGCCAGACTCTCCAGAACCGCATTGGGGCATCCTTCACGGTATGAGGCTAAAACACTGGCATCCGCAGCACTATAATAATACGGAATCAGCTCATACGCCTGACGCCCGGGCAAGATCAGTCGGCCTTGCACGCCATGCGTTCCGGCGACCTCCAGCAGTTGTTCTTGACTCCCACCCTGGGCATCCCCGCCAACAATGATCAGACGCACATCATCCGGCAGGGCAGCCAGAGCTTCGATCACCTCATGGTGGCCTTTGCGGTGACCGAGATGGGCGACGGTAACCAGTAGTCTCCCGGTTGCAGGCAGGTTTAATTTCTCGCGGCATTCCTGCCGGTCACGGATGCGGAAATGGTTCAGATCCACGCCATTGGGAATCACCGCCAGCCGCTTGGCATCCGCTCCGAGGCGAACCGCTTCTTCGGCCATACGCGACGACACGCTGATTACCGCCTGAGCCCCCTGTAGAGCACGGCGACATTGTTGGGTCTGGTTATCGTCTTTCAGACACTCATACAGTTTGCCGCGCAGGGTAATCACGCAAGGAATGTTGAATTTTTGCGCCAGCAAAGCCACACCAACGCCATCCGGCCAGACAAAATGGGCATCAAGAAGATCCGGCTGCCAGCTTTTCCGTAACGATTCAAACCAACCACGCAGCCCCAGTGCATAAAAGCGACCATCATAGTTTTTAAGAAACTTCGGGATGTAGAAGAAACGCGGCCGAAACACCGAGACATCATTCCAGCACTGCTCGTTTCCCTGACTGTCCGTCCCAGTCACCATGGGAAACCAGGGCACCGGCGAGCACACCTTCAGCTCAGCCAGCTGCGCCAAAGCGGCAAGACGCTGATAGACAAAGATCCCCCAGGTTGGGTTGTCTTTATTGGGAAAGCAATATGAAAACGACAGTACCTTCATCCACTCACCTATCGCTTGATCGCCGCATAAATGTCCTGATAGACCGCTGTCGTATGCTGCCAGGTGTGGTATTCGCGCACCCAACGCATCCCCTGTTGCTGCAACGCCTCGCATTGTTGGTTATTGTCCAGCAACATCTGCAGGCTTTCAGCCAACGCCTGTTCATCCCCGGCCTTGAACAGCACGCCGGTCTGACCATCGTCGATCAGTTCTTTATGACCGCCGACATCACTAGCCACCAGCACCTTACCCATGGCCATGGCTTCCAGAGGTTTGAGTGGTGTGACCAATTCGGTCAAGCGCATGGAGTAACGAGGATAGGCGAGGATATCGATCATGGCATAAACGCCCGGAACCCGCTCATGGGGAATCCGGCCGGGCATTACGACGCGATCCGTCAGCCCCAGGGATGAAATCAATGCGTTGAGCTCACCCTCCATTTCACCGCCGCCCACCAGCAACAACATCGTGTCAGGCTGATCTTTGGCGATCCGCGCAAAGGAACGCACCAACAGATCCAAGCCCTCATAGCGGTAAAACGATCCGATAAAGCCGATCACCTTTTTGCCGGCAAGTTCCCAGCTGCTCAGATAGTCCTCATCCGCCGGACAGGGTTGAAAATCGTCGGGATTGACGCCGTTGAACACCGGGGTGATTTTATTGGCTGCAATGCCGCGCTGCACCAGATCATTTTTCAGACCATTGCACAAAATGGCCACATGGTCCGCTCGCCGACACACCATGGTTTCAAGCCCCTTGGTCAGCCGGTAACGTAACGACCCTTCCTGGGTGGTGCCGTGGTCGACGGCAGCATCCTCCCAAAAAGCACGAATTTCATAGACCAGCGGCAACTTGAGCTTGCGTGCCACCCAGAGAGCCGGAATCGCATTGAGCACCGGCGAGTGGGCATGAAGGATGGCCGGTTTTTCCTCCAGAGCCACCTGCTGAAGACGGCGCGCCAGAGCAACCATCAACCAGGCTTCGCTGGTCATCGGCCCGGGCAATGACCGCGTGGCTCCGGTCCGGTAATAGGTAAAGCCATTGATCTCTTCCTTGTCGGCCCAAGCGCCGTGCCAGCTCTCTTCATACTTCGGCGAGGTAACAATCACCGGCTCATAACCAAGCTTACGTTGAGCGCGAAACAGGTTCTGGCTGCGAAAGGTGTAGCCACTGTGCAGCGGCAGACTGTGATCAAGGATGTGAAGAACTTTCATAAAGAAACCTGAGTTCTGAGTTCTGAGTTCTGAGTTCTGAGTTCTGAGTTCTGAGTTCTGAGTTCTGAGTTCTGAGTTCTGAGTTCTGAGTTCTGAGTTCTGAGTTCTGAGTTCTGAGTTCTGAGTTCTGAGTTCTGAGTTCTGAGTTCTGAGTTCTGAGTTCTGAGTTCTGAGTTCTGAGTTCTGAGTTCTGAGTTCTGAGTTCTGAGTTCTGAGTTCTGAGTTCTGAGTTCTGAGTTCTGAGTTCTGAGTTCTGAGTTCTGAGTTCTGAGTTCTGAGTTCTGAGTTCTGAGTTCTGAGTTCTGAAAGATTTTACTTAGTCCTCAGCACTAAGGACTAAGCACTTTCTTCGATAATTTCACTCAACCGCTGCAAATGAGAGGCCCAGCTGTGTTCCCGCTCAACATAGGCTCTGGCTTTAGCGCCCATCTCCTGACGACGAGATTCGTTGCCGAGCAGAGCAATGATTGCGTCAGCCATCCGGTCCTCACCGTCGGCGACAATCAATTCCTCGCCATCAATCGCGTGGGTTCCGGTTGCCGCACCACGGGTTGCCACCACGGGGCGCTCCATGGCCATGGCTTCGAGCACTTTATTTTGAATGCCCCGGGCAATGAGCAGCGGCACCACACAGATGGTTGCCGTGGCCAGGTGATCGCGCATGTCGGGCACCGTGCCGGTCACCTCGACGCCGGAAAGTTTTTCCAGCGCGCGCACCGCCGGTGTTGGATTGCGTCCGGCAATACAGAAAGACACCTCGGGAATCTGTTGCCGCACCAGAGGAAAAATTTTCTCCGCAAACCACACCGCTCCTTCGACATTGGGCCAATAATCCATAGCTCCGGAAAACACCAGCTTGCAGGGTGCCGTGGCAAACCTTTGTCGGTCGACACCGGCTAAAGAGAAATAATCGAGATCAACGCCGTTGGACAGCGCCTCAACCTTGTCGACACGGATGTGCTCACCGAGAACACTCTTCTCCTCTTCGCTGACCAGAAACACCCGGTCAAACTCATGGACAATGCGTTGTTCAAAGGTCCGTAAAAGACGGCCTTCACGTCGGTAAAGCCAGCGCATCAACGGATTGTTTTTTTCGGCATACTGCAACCATTTTTCCGAATCGACATCAATCAGATCGTCGAGCAGGGTGATTCGGTGAAAACGCTCCGGCCAGTGATGAGAACGGAACACATAGTCGGCCATGGAGGAACAAAAGCACAGGATGGCAGCGGGGTCTTGCGTCTCAAGATAAGCGTCAACGGTCTGCTGCAAATCGTTGGCGTAAAAACACTGCTGGGAGAAGGAGCGGCCGGTCACCAGGGACACACCGGCATACAGCCGCATGGTTTTCGCTGTCCGCACCCGGTAATGAAACTGATGAACCATCTGCTCCAGGGCGGGGATATGTCGGCAGTCGTCCGGGTCATCGATCAGACACACCAGAGTAACCCGGTAGTGTTTGGCCAGATGCTGCACCATATGATAGGTGCGGATCTTATCGCCCTTATCCGGTGGATAAGGGATGCGATGCGCGAGGACGAGAACATCTTTTTTCATAGCGAAATGTACTTTCTCAGTTCGGGTCCCAGAGTATTGGCCACGGATAACGGCAACTTCTGCCACACGCTGGTCACCCAATGACGCAGGGGGGATGAACCGCCGTGAGCAAATGTTGGTTCCTCAACCTGATCGGCGCGGAGGTCATACCAGTACAGCGGTTGCGGGCTTGCTCCCCACTGTTTTTTAAACCGGTAGGTTCCCTCCTCGGGTGTTGAGCGGCCAAAGTCAAAACGGGGATAACCGTTATCACAGGCATAAGAAAGAAACGTCCAGTACAACAACATGTTGGGATTCATCGTGTTGAACTGCCGCCGCGCCGACGCCCAAGGAATGACCACCAGGTCAGGATGAAGCAGAATGATTCCGGCCGCGGCGATCTCTCCCTGAGGCGTGTAGATCGTGCCCACCCGACAGTCTTCGCCGTAGGCCTCCACAATAGCGTCAATCCAGCGACGGCTGTGCACCGGTGAACCAAGATCGCGCATATTCTCGGTAAAGACCGAATAAAAATCGTCGACCAGCTCCCGTCCGCCGAGACGCGCGGTCAGGCCGTCACGTTGCGGCTTCTTGACCTGACTTCTCAGTTTTGACTTCATGGCGTCCAGCAAAGCGGTCGCGCTTTCGGGCAACTCAAGCACCATACGCACCTTGTTGGTCTGGTTCACCTGATGAGGCCGTTGTGCTGAAATCGCTCGTAATTGGCAATCGGCGCTCTTTTCCGCCTCGCCAATCAATGCCTCGGCCACCCTGGATTCCCGAGCGAGCACACCGCCGGCATCGCAAAACGGCAGGGAGATCAGGCGGGAACCTCGCCATGGCAGACGAAAATCGATCAGTGGCAGGATGCCGCAAATTTCTGTGTCATCCTCCGCGATCAGATAGTGGTGCTGATAACCGTATGCTTTTTCGACGGCCTGCTGCCAGGCCCAGAATTGATAGGGCGTACCCTGGCCATGACCGGCAACAAAATCGTCCCAGCGCTGATGATCTTCAGATGTTGCTCGTCGTATCCGCACCATCACGCCTCTGCCAGCCCCAAACCATCGAGGATGGTGGAAAAGTGGAAATCCTCCAGCAGCTTTTTAAAACGCGGCTGCGTCTTATCGAGGTTCAGATAATGTCTGAAGTTGCTCTTCCATCCGGCCCCTTGCATGCGGGGCTGGTGCGGATCAAACTCCCAGGGGTGCAGATAAAATACAAAGGGCTGTCCCTCCAGATGATTGATGCGTCGCAACCCCCAGCGTGTCACGCGGTAGGGCAAAAGACGAAAATAGCCCCCTCCGGCAATGGGCAGATTTCTACCGGCAAAACGCAAAGTTGAAATGGGCAGCTCCCGCAGAGAGGCTTGCCCGGCTGTCGGCTCTCCGGCCCGCCATGCGCCCTGTTCATCCTTAACGGCAAATCCGGCAAAACGGGGCCAGTCGGCCATGCCGTAAAAATCATGACGCATGGGGAAAATGCTTGAATCGTAACGGTAGCCGGCCTCAATGAGTTCATCAAAGGCCCAGGGCGTCTGGTGGGAGATGGAATAACTGGGAGCCCGATAGCCTAAAACGTTTGTTCCCGATGCCTGTTCGAGTTGATCTTTGGCGTGGCGGATGTCAGCACGAAATTCATCACGAGACAGGGTGCTGATGCGGCGATGACCGTGCCCGTGACTGGCCAGCTCATGGCCGGCGGCGACCAGGCGCTGAATCAGAGCGGGACACCGCTCAGCCACCCAGCTTAAAACGAAGAACGTCGCATGAACTCCCCGCTCCTCCAGCAAACCCAGCACCCGGTCCGTATTGGCTTCAAAACGCCATTCGCGTTCTTCCCAGCTGGCCGGTGGCGATACTTTTTCAAACGCCGATACATGGAAATAATCTTCCACGTCGATGCTGAGCAGATTTGTCTGCTGATTCTTCATCGTCTCCGCCCCCCTTTCCCGACCACCAGCAAAGCGCCAAGCCGGTCGGAAATCCGCTCCAACAGCACTTCCATGCGACGCAAACTCTCCAGCTGAATCTGCTGCAGACGTTCTTCACGTGCTTCAAAACGACGCATCATAATGCCGTCTTCTCCCCATAAAGATTCAAGGGTCGTCAGCTTTTGTTCAGAGGAAGCAACGTTGCCGGTACGGATTTTGAGTTCCTTGAGCTGAGCCGTTGCCAAGGTGCTTTCCTGCTGATCCCAAGTGATGTCACCAATCACGTCATGGAGTAAATCCAACGTCAAGTCCCGACTCTCTTCAGCAAAGGCACACAACAGGGCAAAGTCACAAAACAGATTGATCAGACGCGGCACACCGCCACTGTACTGAAATAACAGGTCAAAAGCGCCCTCATGCCAGATCACGGCCTCACGATTGCCGGCGGTTTCGAGACGATGATACACATAGGCTTCGGTCTCATCGCGGGTTAGCGGTTCAAGGTGACAATGAATGCCGATGCGCTGGCGCAACTGACGCAATTCGGGCTGGGTAATCATGCTGAGCAATTCCGGTTGGCCAACCAGCACAATCTGCAACAACTTGACGGTATCGGCCTCAAGGTTGGACAGCAAACGAATCTCCTCAAGCACCTCGACGGACAGGTTCTGCGCTTCATCTATAATAATGACAGCGCGTTTCCCACCGGCATGAAGTTCGACCAGATAGTCATACAGCTCACTCAGCAGGCTCACTTTGTCCTTGCTCTCAACGGCCAGGCCAAAGTCCTCATTAATCATAGCCAGCACCTGCCTGGCATCGGCCCGGGTATTGAACACTCGCGACAGCGCGATATCTTCGTCTAAATCGTTGATCAGATTACGAATAATAGTGGTTTTTCCTGAGCCAACCTCTCCAGCCAGCAAAATAAATCCGGCGCGCTCCTGCAACCCATAAGTCAGATAGTTGATGGCCTTGCGGTGCGAATGGCTCAAAAACAGAAACTGTGGATTGGGAACCAGCTCAAACGGCTTGGTGGTTAAACCAAAATAAGCTTCATACATCCGAATATCCGTTAATTATGCGTGTTTCGGCCTTTTACCAGCGTAACGCCAGCTGCGCATAGATGATGTTGTTGGTGTAGTCCTCGTCGCGCTGATCGGAATCGTTGCGGTTGTAGGTATAGCCCAAAGTAATCCGCCCCAGACGTAATTCACGATAGAAGCCACAACGGAAGCCGTAGCGTTGATATTGTTCTGAATCGTCCGGGGATGTCTCGTCAAAATCGCTAAAGCTGATCAATGTATTCATGCCGAATTTGTCGCTGAAGGGCACTTCGGCGCTCAGGCTGCCGCCGACTGCATCATCCTGCCGATTTTGTTCGACATAATCATCCGTACGGCTAAAAAGATCGAGCTGAGCGGTGATGCGATCGCTGTATCCCAGAGCAAAGGTATACTCCTGACGGTCTTGAGCCCCATCTTCGACACTGCCGCTGATATCTTCCTGATAAGCGAGGGCCAATGACAACGTTCTGGAAAGCTGATAATCCATGCTCAAACCCAAGAGGTTGGTGTCATAATCGTCGCTGAATTCGTAATCGAGCCACGCGCGTCCAATATTGCCGGCAAAAACAATCTGCTCTATCGGCTGCCATTGCAGGCCCAGGCTGATATCGCGACGGTCATATTCTTCTTCGCCGGTATCGTCATTCAGTGATTCCGTGGCGTCTTTCGGGCGATACTGGGTAAATCCGCCAGTGACAGAAGAGCTGATATGCGCAGTCAGTGCTTTGGTCAGGGTGGCACTGTAACGGTGATAGTCGGCGTCATCGCCTTCCTCTTCGTCGTACCACTGGTTTTCGTACTGATAGTCAAGACGCAGCTGCATAGTGCGGGAAAGATCAAACAACGCGTAAGGATTAATTTCCAGACGATTGCTGTCGGTCAGATTGGTCAGATTGTTGTCGATACCGCCTTCATCCCCTTCATCAATGGCCACACGTTCATAGGTATCGCTGATGCGAAGGAAGACCATATCCCGGTAAAGATGAAATGTCGATTCAAGGTGGGTCCCCTGGCTGGGCCGCAAATCATCCTCATCGCTGTTATCAAGATATTTTTCGTATTCCAAGCCGAGAGTAAGGTTCAATTCAAACAGACGTGTCTCCCAATCCACGTCATACCCCGCACGAATCAACGTGATAAAATCACTTTCTCCATCGCGCTCAAGATCAATATTATCGTTATATTCTTCCCGCAGAAAAAAGGTCGGTGTCATGCGAAGTTCTCCCCAGGCCATGGAGGAAAGACAACATTGGACCATCAAAATCATCAGAACTATTTTTCCTCTCGTCATGACATCTCTCCGTTTCAAAGAAAGCGGAACACCTTCGCTGGGGTTTTATTTATAGCCGTAATAACCGTAATAGCCGTAACGATTGTCATGGGTTTGACGGACGGCATTGCAGACGACGCCGAGCAGATTATGGTTTTTGAGCATGGCGAGGCCCTTGTTCATTTTATCCGTTGAGGTATAGCCCTCACGGACAACGAACAACACACCACCAACGGCATTGGCAATATATTGCGGCTCCGCAAAAGGAAGAATCGGTGTGGTATCGACAATCACATAACGGTCCGGATAACGATTTTTGATCTCAGACAACAACTCCTGCATCCGATTCGAGGAGAACAACTCAACCGGATTGGGCACACTACGGCCGGCGGGAAGAATCGTCAGCTTGCCAATACCGGTTTTGACCAAAGCCTCGCCAACATCGATTCCGTCAAGAACACAATCCGTTAAACCGATAGACGCTTCCAGCCCCAGGTATTTCATCACCGAAGGACAGCGAATGTCCGCCTCAACCAGCAACACGGTATGGTCAAATTCTTGCGCCAGGGAAATTGCCAGATTCAAAGACGTCAGGGTTTTCCCTTCCCCCCCAGTGGCACTGGTCACCATGAGTGACTTATCAAAACGGTCCAACTGACTTAACTTGACCAGCGATGATTTGAGCTTACGGTATTGCTCGGATGCCGGCCCGGTATCATCATGCGCTGTGACGAGAAAAGGATTATTAAGCTCCAGCGGAGCATCCGGCACCGCAGTGATGTGTTCACTTTTAACCTCTGGAATCGTTTGAGCCTCTTCAGCAGGAATCTCTACAGAGCTCTCTTCTGTTCTCGGCGCTGCGGCCCGGCGCTGTTTTGTTGCTTTTTCTATGGCGTTATCAATCCGACTCATGGATTCTCCAACTTCTCTAAATACTTGATATTTTAACTAGATTCTGTCGACATCTTGTCCAGGCTGGTTGGACTAGCCGAGCAGCTGATCCATAATGGTCAAGCCCAGCAGATCATGAAGCATCAACAAGCCGATCAGACCAAGACACAGCGCACAATAGGAATAAACCAGTTTGTCCTTTTTCTTCTGCCTGGCATGATCGTTATCACTGAACATCAGCGGAATTTCCGCGAGCACCGTAACCCCTTTGGAGCGCAAGACATCGGCATCGCGGACTGTATCGTCAAGTTGCTCACGGGCCACAACGGCAGCGGCTCCCGCTCCAATACCAACGATAAGACCCAGAATCATTTTCAAGAGCCGCGCTTTACCCACCGGGAAGGTCGGCAAAATGGCCGGATCAACGATACGGAAGGTGGTTGCTTTATCCGCCACTTCCATTTGCTTGGACACTTCGGCCATACCGACCCGTTCAAGCAAGGTTTCATAAACATTTTTGATCATGGAGCGCTCGCGCTCCATCTCGGCTAACGCTTTTTTGTCGCGTGGGAAATTTTCCAGCATTCTTTTGTTGTCATCGATCTGATTCTGCAACTCCGTTTCCCGTGCTTTCAGAGCATTGAGATCCGATTGGGCGGCATTCATCCGCATCTTAAGGTCGACAAAAATCGGATCTTCGACCGGATTGAAGACATCGTCCTCTTCCACCTCAATTTCCGGATCAGGTTGCAATGCTTTTCGCTCTTCCAGTGCACTGATTCGCTCACGCAATTTAATGACGGTGGGATAAGAGTCGTTATAAACGAGCAACAATTCGTCCAGCCTCGCCTGCAATGCTTCAATTTGCATGTCCTCGTCAGAACCCATCATCATATCCAGCCCCCCAAAAAGACTGCTGCCCGATGAAGCGGACTCCTTCATGGATTCCAACTGGTCGTGAATGGTCCGCACTGTGGCAATCAACTCGTTTTTCTTGCCCTGTAACTGCCTTACCTGTGCTTCCAGAGTATCAACCCCTTCGACAATCGAGGCCTCAGTGACCGTCGAAAAAATTCCTGTTTTTTTTCGATACTGATAAATCTCGTCTTCAAGAACGTTTAATTTCTGCTTGTAGAACTTGACCTGCTCGGAAAGAAAACGATCCGCGCCAAAAGACTCTTCGCGTTTTGAAGAGAGGTTCTCTTCGACATAGGTATTGACGAGGGTATTGATATAGTCGCGGGCAAAAACCGGATCGGGGTTGACCAGGGAAACGAAAAACAGATCATTTCCTCTCATATTGATTTTTGTCACTTCCTGACACTGCATAATGAGCGCTTCAAAGGCCTCTGGGGTCTCTGATTTTACATCCATATCCAGCTTTTTCAGGACACGGGAGATAATGTCACGGCTGAGCATGTGATAACGCAACACCCGAATGCGGTCCTCCATTGAAGGCGTCACCGTAAGCCCCTTCAGCAAGCTGTTCACCACATTTTTTTCAATAAAAACAGTACTCTTTGCCTCATACTGCTTTGGTATCGTAAACGTAAAAACGACAATACCCAAACCGACCGTCACAGCAGTCAGTAAAAACCAATAACGGCGGGCATAGAGAATATTGAGATAGAATTTGATCTGAGCCAAAGGGGAATCCATCAGTTACAGTCCATTTCTGTCTGGAATAATCCGCGTTAAAACATACCCTCACGCACCAGGACATAATCGCCACGTTGCATGGGAACATTCTCGCTAAGTACCCCATCTTCCATGAGGTCATCCATGTTCAATTTAATTTGTTCTCGCTCGTTACCTTTTTTACGCAGAATGAGAACGGCACTTGTCTTGGCAAATTTAGTAAAACCACCGGACTCCAGAATGACATCCAAAATGGAGAGTCCATCCCGATAAACAATGGCTTGAGGGTTGGCCACAGCACCGACGACATAGACTTTATTCAGTTCATTGGTCGGCAGAAAGAGAATATCCTCCGCCTCAAGGTTGATGTCCGCCGCCAAGTTTCCCCGATTGAACAAATCGTACATATCGACATCCAACTTCTCGCCGCCGCGCATGACAAAACCACGTTGCAAGTCCGCATTTTCAATGCCATTGAGACCACAGAGAAGTTTGAACAGTGACGACGTTGCGACAAGAGGACGAACTTGCGCCGGCACACCGCCACCGGAGATATAGATCCGGTTGTTGGTTACCTGGGCGACGGTCACCGTCACGATGGGATTTTTGACATAATCGCCAAGTACAGTTGTCAGTTTATCGCTCAGCTGAGTCGGTGTCATTCCAGCGGTATCCACATCACCAACCGCAGGTAAGGTGATTTTCCCATCGGGACGCACCGCGACAGAAACGCTGAGTTCGGGAACGCCCCAGACAGAAACATTTAAACCATCGCCGGCGCCGATAACATAATCACCCGCCCAGGCGAGCGAACTCCATAACACAGTAAAAAGGACGGCACTCGTAATTGTTTTTTTCATCCTATCGGCCTCCTCGGCCCAAAAGAACCACTTTAATTGTTTCAAGGATAATCAGGACATCCATCGTCATCGAATAATTTTTAAGATAATAGAGATCGTAGCGGAGCTTCTCAAATGCATCTTCCTCCGATGCTCCATAAGGATAGAGGACCTGAGCCCAGCCGGTTACACCCGGTTTTACGGTATGGCGGGCAAAGTAATAGGGAATATTCATAGAAAGTTTTTCGACAAATTCAGGACGTTCCGGTCGTGGTCCGACAAAACTCATATCCCCCATAAGAACATTGAGCAGTTGCGGCAACTCGTCCAGTCGGCTTTTACGTAAAAAAGCACCGACTTTCGTAACCCGTGGATCGTTTTCCGTTGCCCATACGGCTCCGGTTTCTTTCTCGGCGTCCTCGCGCATCGTGCGAAATTTATACAGTGTAAAATGACGGCCCCATTCTCCCACGCGAACCTGGCGAAAGAAAACCGGACCCGGAGAATCGGAACGCACCAGATAGGCCACAACAAGCCAGGCGGGAAACGAGAGAGCAATTCCCACTAAGGACAAAAAGATATCGAGAACGCGTTTCATGAATCGCCCAATGACCGTTATACGAAAACCATTGGCATAGATGAAACTGCTCGGTTGGAAATTTTCGACCAGCAGTTTTCGGGTCATTTGCTCATAAAACGTCTGTATATCAATAATCTCAATGCCATTGAGTTTACAATGGAGTAATTCCCGCAAGGGTAAACTGCCGCGTCGTTCAGTGAGAGCAACAACGACACGGTTGGTGCAGGTTGTTGAAACGAGCTTCTCCAGATCATCGACATAGCCAAGCACTTTTTCTTCATCGACGGTACAATCCTCCGATTCCGGCTGGACGAAACCGACGAGAACCTGTTGGCCCTTTTGATCTTGCAGCAATCTTTCAACTTTTTCCGCCAAAGCCCCACAGCCAACAACCAGCACCCGGGTGGACAACGCCGTTGTTCCCATCATCGACATAAGGATCTGATGCACCGAGAACTGCAAGATTCCGAAGATCACCAAGGAAACAACTAAAAGCCCCCGGCCGATCATGGCCATGGGCATGACAAAAGCAAGAGACGCCAGCATAAAAAAAGCTAAACTGATGGCAACCCCAGTGCGAGCGATCCGGTCCAGTCGACCAAAGGCATTTTCCCAACGATAGATCTCACAGAAATAACTTGAGAATGTTGTAAATAAGACAAAGAACAACAAGCTGAATCCGCCAGCCCCACTAAAAGTGCTGAGACCACAGGTTTCTCCCATATAAACGACATGCCCAAGCACAAGAGAGAGCGTCGCCAAAGCAAGGTCAACAACGACCAACAAAGAGGATATTTTTTGCATTACCTTGTCCCTGACAATTCGAAATTAGTGTTTAAGACGATCCAACAGTTTTTGGGCCTGGGAGGATTCAGGCTCAGTCTGTAATGCAACGACATGTTCCAAAGCCTGTTGTGCTTCATTGTTTTTTTCAGCACCGATTAAAGCTTGCCCCAGATGTAAATGAACCGTGGCCATATTCGGTAACAAACGTGAAGCCTTGGTTAAAACATTAACAGCTTCTTGATAGCGCTCGTTTTTGATAAGCGCATAGCCCAAAGTATCAAGCAGAACGGGATTAGACGGATCACTACGGAATGCCTGTATGGCCAAGGTGAGAGATTCTTCCAGGTCACCATTATTTTCCGCATAAAGGTAGGCTAAATTATTTAACGCCCCGATATGTTTTTTATCCTTCTCCAAAACTTCGCGATATAAACTTTCTGCTTCCTGCTTATAGCCGCGCTGGTCTTGCAACATGCCCAAGGCATAAAGTCCGGGTGCAAAGGCCGGATAGTCTTTTTTCAAATCACGAAAAAGTTTCTCTGCCTTTGGGAGCCGCTGAGTTTGGGCATACAGACTCCCCAGTTGCAGCAAAAGCTCTGGATCACGCACATGCGAAAAGCCATTTTGCAACGTTTTTTCTGCCTCTTCTTTTTGACCCAATTCCTTTTGCACCGTCGAGAGAAGAAGATAACCGACGGACTTTTCCGGTTGCGCCCTGATCTTCTCTTGCGCAAAAGACAACGCCTTATCTTGCTCGCCACTTGCCAGCCAGCTCGCCGCAAGTAATGCAGCGGCTGTCTCGGGCTGTATTTCTTCAAGGCTTTTAAAGGTTGCAATCGCTTCAGAAAATTGCTTTTGGCTCAGCAGAAACCGGCCACGCAATCTTAAAATATCCGGATGCTTCGGGTGTGTCGCAAAGGCGTCTTCAACAACCTGGCTAAAAGCGTCAACATCTTTGCTGCGAGCACAATAACCTGCCAAGGCCAGAAAACCTTGAGGATCGTCGGTAGCCCGTGCGCGCAGATACGTTGCTTTCGCGGTATCGCCTTCGCCGCTCATCTCTTGCAATGACGCAAGAGAAATCAATGCCTTGACATTATTGGGAGCGACGTTCAATAACGCCTGATATTCCCCTTCGGCTAAATCGCGTTTTTGCATCACGAGATAGGCATTCGCCAAATTGAAATAGGGTGCCAGATAATCCGCCTTAGCCGCCTTGGCTTTTTGCAACGCCTCAATTCCCTCCGGAAACTTCTTTTGCGCAAGGTACGCTGCGGCCATATAATTGTAGACAATCCCATCTTGAGATGTCCCATCCAAACCGGCCTGCATCAAATCGATCACGCCCTGATAATTACGTTGTTTGAGATATAAAGAGGCGAGAAGAAACCGTGTATTTAACGATTCCGGGGCCGCATCCAGAGCTTTTTCCAGCTCAAGCTCAGCTCCGGACTCATTTTTTTGCGATAAATTCAGCAAACCTTTTTTCAAGTGTGGATCAGCCAACTGAGGATCCAGAATGATTGCTCTATCGAAATGCTCAATCGCAACATCGTAATCCCCTTTGGCCAGATAGGCGGAACCAATCACATTGTGCGCCAGCGCAAAACGGTCATTTTCCTGCAACACCTGAGTCAACTGGTAAATGCAATCGTCAATGCGCTTCTGGTGCAACAATGTCATCCCTAATAAAACGCGGCTTTGCAGATGATCGGGATTTAAATCAAGAGCCTTTTGAAACTGACTCAGAGCCAGCTCATAGTTTTTAAGCCGAAATTCAGTAAGACCAAGGAAATAATATCCAGCCAGGTCTGGAAGTTGCTTGATGGATTTACGTAAAGAGATTGCCGCGTTTTTCAAATCACCCTGTACAAAATAAGTCATTCCTTGAAGACGAGTCGTCGCAGGATGTTCAGCAAAACGCTGCTGCATGGTTTTCAAATATTTTCCGGAGGTAGACAAATCCTCGCCGTCGAGAGAAAAAATTCCCGCAAAATAATACGCACCGACAGCTTCGGGATTGAGACGCACGACCTGATCATAGGCGTTCACCGCTTCAGCGCGATTCCCGCTCCGCGCCTCAACGGTCGCCAGCATCCAGTAAAGCGCTTCGTTTTTCGGAAAAGATTTGATTGCAAGCTGCAACAGCTGTTTGGCGTCCGCAATACGCCCCTGGCTCAGATATAAGCGGGTCAGCGACAAAAAAGGCTCTGCATTTTTATCATCCAGATCAATGGATTCCAAAAGCAGAGCCTCAGCTCCGGGCAGATCTCCTCGAACTTGCTGCACAAGCCCCAAATAATGCTGAGAACGGGACGTTTTACCATTTTTCTCCAAAAACTGAAGAATGTCCTTTTCAGCTTCAGGCACTCGGTTCAAGGCAAGAGAAATCATCGCAAGATCCAACAGAACGTCATGGCGTCCGGGCTCCTGCAACTGAACTTTTTTAAGCTCTTTTTCCGCCTCTTCCAGCTTTTTTGTTTTTAAATAGGCCAAACCCAGTTGATAACGGGCGTCCGTATAATTGGGGTCCTGCTCAAGGGCATTTCGAAAACAAACCACAGCCCCCAATGGGTTCCCCTGCTGCATGAGCTGAACCCCCTGCTGAACCAGCTCCTCCTTCGTCTGACCCTGGCAGGCCGCCAAAACCAGAAAAACGCCGCAAACAAGTAATTTGTAAATCCTATTCATGTTCAACATGACCCTTATTTAAAGTTTTACCGACTACGCCGAAAACGACTTTTCACAAAGAGATTTAATTGAATCACATGGTCACCCACTGTCAAGAAGTCCGACACTTTTTCATCAGTGAGAACTCTCTTCGTTTTTCTCGTACTTATTACCAACCCACCGGTTTTTTTAGCAACCAAGGATTATCGCGAGAGACACGCGCTCTGTTTGTCGCAATTTCAGCCTCATAGGGAATACGACGCCCGTGGCAATCCACTTCCTTGCCAATCTGCCGCCAATAAATCTGTCTACGTTTCAACAGTTTGGGTAACCCCTCCACCATGACGGCATACCAGTGGGTCAAACCATGCTCAAGACTGTGCTGGTATAAACACTGGTAAAGCCCCGATACGATATAGGCCTCCAGACTTCGCCTCAGATCGGCAAAACCTCCCAGCACAAGCCGGCCTGAACTTGTGAGCCGGCAAATGACATCATCAATTTCGCGACGGCTATACTGTTTACTGATCGCCAAACGAGAAATTTCCCCAACGCACCGTTTCGCATTGTAAAAGCCTCCTTGACCGTCAAGCTCGCAATGACGCTCAAGAGGCAACCCCATGGCAGATTCATGAACAACACGGACGGTCCCCACCACCACACCGCTTCGCACAGCAACGGCACAAAAATGGCTTGCGCAGGCATCGTAGGCGTCCCGCTCCATCCCCAGGGGGTGATCATCGGACGATTCAAAGCCGCACTCAGAGCAATACACTTGATAACGAAGGCGATAAACCTCCTCCATCAATGGATCTGCGATATCAACTTTTTTAAAATGGAAGTAGTCAGAGAATTGTTGATCAGACATCTAAACGCTCACAAAAGTTTACGAGCCTATACAGGAAAATAAAAAATGATAATGGGGCGGCCTTTCAAAGCACCCCTGCTATTAGCTTGGAAACATTAGAAACACGGCTAAAGTTTTTTATGAAAGAAAATTAGCATAGTGAATAATAAACCACAATGGAATGTTTACTAAGAGTAGATGTGAAAATTCCAGAACCCAACAAAAAAGCACTGTCGGGAAAACTTACTGGCAGGCGGGGATCCCTATCCCATCATTAAGACGGAGTAAAAATTACAACGGCAATGCTGATTTTGATCTCAACACTCATATAGTTGCCCCCCCCTTAGAGAAAAATAAATCAAAAAACACCCGGAATAAAATGAGACATCACGAAGAAGGTAAACTTCTTACGCCTCTCTCTCCACGGCACGCCCCACCTCCTTAAAAGCTTGTCGGGAAACGTTACACTTACGCAGAAAACAAGCTAACACCCTAAATTTAAACGTGTTTTTTTATGGCCTATTTAATGCATATTTTTAAACAACAGATGATTTAGCAGTGTGAAAGGAAGGTGAATTATGAAAAAAATTCAAAAATATCTCGCAATATCATTTACCTTGTTACTGCTGCCTGTCCAGACATGGTCAATAAGCTTGGATGCAGTAACTATCGATACACTCCTCCCCTTTTATGACACAGCCGGTGGAATATTTGGTCCTAACCTCCTTGAGGATTACCCTGAATTGAGCGCGACCAGCGCACTTGGCGTTTTTTCCACAACTGACACACCATACCCGACCACAAACCTAGGATATCAATACGACGGGCTTCTGAACGGGATAGAACCTGGCTACGCAGGAGGCAATTCGGTAATTATAGACGGGGAATCATATAAGTCGACCGAAGTGAAACAACTGGCCGTTAACGGAACAACAGTTGACTACGTCTTTACCGGTCTTGAATTCATAAACTCATGGGAGTTGCAAGATCTTGACAAAGACGGATACAAAGACGATCCAGGCTGGATATACCTTGGGAAAGACGAAACACCCAACATTGAAGATGATTTCCAAGCCCATGATGCACCCTTTGACCTTTCTACAATTCTTGATATAGAGGTCAGCGTTACAGGAGGCACTGGCACATGGAGCCTTACCCCTCTTCCTGGAATTACAGACAAAGTCGAAAACCTGTTAGGAGGTAGCACCTTTTTCGACCACATCGCCTTTATATTGAAAAATTCTACGGAATTCGTTATTTACGACTTCAATTTCAACTTACTGTTCGGTGATGATTTCATCTGGCAACCCTATGCCCTAAGTGGCACCTTTGACACTAAAGATATCAATAACGACAGCCTCTCTTACCTCAGCATCTGGGTCAAGGACCCGGAAGGAATACAGACAATTCCCGAACCTTCCAGTCTCCTTCTTGTCGGCGCTGGCATTATGGGGCTAGCAATAGCCAGACGAAGCAAAAAAAGCTGATATAAACCTGAAAATTTACGATAAACCCCTTACCAAAAATGGTGAGGGGTTTCTTTTAGCGAGAGAATCTTGCTAACCAAAAGAAAGCCCTTGAAGTGGACGCCCCCCCTGTTGAGTGGACACCGGGTTAAGCTACACGTTTGAAATCAAAGAACGAGACAGTAAACTCGAAGCAGCACGAGAAGCACGAAAGAAAAAGAGGCGGCAGGAAAAAACTCCGGCCAGCCCAACACCATAGAGTCCCGGAAAAGGAAACTTTCAACCCACTAACTCAATAGGGCTGTTTTTCCAACTCCGACTGAGGCAAAACAGCCTAAAGAAACCTCAAACAGTAGAAATCCTACTGCAGATAAAGCTGTCAGAAAATCTTACACATATACAAAAGCAAAAAAAAACGCAATAAAAGTTAATAAAAACAATATTTTACAAATTGGCACGATATATGCTTTTTTAGATGGGCACGATTTTATAACTGAGATGGCATACAAAAAATATTGAGTTTTATCCCCAGCAGACAAAGGAGAACAAAAATGAAAAGACTAACAACGCTATTAGCAGCATTCGTGTTATTTTCAGGCATTGGAATAAACGCCAACGCATTCGTAATTCAAGATTTCACTCTAGACTTCAGTGTTATTGATAGTGATTTTGGGACCTATTCCAACATTAACAATATCAACTATGACAGCATACTCGAACCAAATACGTGGATATTCCAAGACTTAGGAAGCGATGGAGTCTTAGGGAACGGTGACACCTTTACTGAAAGCGGTTTTATGAATTTAAGTAGTCTATCACCTGGTGGCACACCTTTTCTCTTTGACACGGATAACAGCCTTGGCTATGGAGCGAACCATAGCTTCTATGTCAACATGTACTACACAAACCTTACAGGCAGCATTTCTGAGTACGACGACAAAGGCACAACTGACCCAACTGACGACACTTGGAATTATAGTTTCGATTCGGGAGCTGGAACAGTAGGCTGGTATTTTGATAATGATGCCGATCCTTCAAATGGGACAATAAGTACTCTATTAACAGGTCACGTCATTCCCCTCTCAAGCGGAACTGCTGATGGCTTCCTCTCTGGCGCAGGAGCATCCTCAAACTGGGATGTAACAGCAGAAATTGACACGGTAAATATTGCAGGTTTCTTACTTGATGAAGAGGGTAATGAATTATGGAATACCCTCGGGCAATTCAATTGGCTACAGACAATAACAACTGGGGACACAACAATTGTAAGCCAAACATATAACCCCCAAGCCAATCAAATAATATATGTAGGCATAACTGGCGACCAAACTGTTTTAAACGCCGTTCCTGAACCTTCCACCTTCTTTCTTCTCGGTAGCGGACTGCTTGCTCTTGGGCTGATTGCTCGCCGCCGCAAAGCATAACACACAGCAGCAGTAGAATTACAAAGGGAGCAGGTTACTAGGGAACCTGCTCCCTTATTTTTTCCGTTCTCCCACTCCCCCCACCAACAGCGTGTTAACCAATATCTGTTGCAGTCCATCAATTATGATTATGGCTTCATTGTCGGAAAAGTTTACAAACATCTCTCCCCACACTGGGGAGAAACATAAGGCAGCGATAAAACATTAAAGAGACAAGGCTATTCTCAGTATGGAATGATTCATGCGCTTTCTTGATAACAACATTGATATTCCTGATTAGGACGAATCTTCCGCTACGTCAAATCGACCGTCACTCCCGCGTAGGCGGGAGTCCAGAAAGGCTGAAAAGGGTGCAAAACCTCTGGATAGCCGCCTGCGCGGGTAAGACGAACAAAGCTGGCGCAAGATTAGTAATAATCAGGTTGATATTAGAAGGAGGATCCCGATGAAAGTTTTCCGATACCTGTTTGTTCTATTCGCGCTATGTCTTATGGCAAGCCCCACATTAGCCCTTACAATAAATTTCAGCGACCAAACTGCAACAGACGGATCCGGGAAGACAAGCCCATATATCGGCTCTGACTCCTCATTGACCTATTTCATAGAAACCTTTGACGAAACGGGATCCAGCCCATTTGGTGAAGGGGTTTACAGTTCCGATTCAACCAATATTGCGGCCAGCACGATCACCGTCGATGCAGGCGGGGCATTCAACACACTCGACCCGACAAAACTCGACGTGGTTGGCGGTTTTGGCATCACAACCGGCACAAAAAGTTACGCGGCAACCCCTGCTGATGACAGAACGTCATTTGCTTATGGCCCTGGGGCACCTGGAGCAGGATATGCATTGCCGGCATCTGTAAAAATAGAAAACGAAGACTTTCTGGGATACCAACCGGGAGTTTATGTTCGCTACTTGGGGCTGTATTATGGATCGATTGACAACTATAATGAAATTGCATTCTACAGTGGCGACTCATTGTTAACAACAGCAAGCGGTTTTCTGACGGACGGTATTTTATCCGGCAGTGAGATCCTTGTTTACATGAATGGGACAACCGGAAATCAGTTTGAAGAAGGTTCGAATGTGTATGTAAATATGTTTTTTGATGCGGACGAATTGTTTACAGCTTTTGAGTTTCGCTCCACAGGCGTAGCATTTGAACTGGACAATGTGGTTGCCGGCGTTGCTCCGGCACCAGTTCCGGAACCTTCTACCGTTCTGCTGTTGGGAACCGGCTTAGCGGCCCTGGGTTTCGCGGTTCGCCGTCGTCGATAACAATATAGACGCTTCGAACGAAAAGAGCGGGCCGGCAGCCCGCTCTTTTCGTTGGTCAATCACGCTTCAAGAAAGAAGGCCGACAATGGTCGCCTTAAAGCGCGAACCACCTCAGTGCCACGACCAACCCGAAAGAGTCCGACAAGGACACTCTCTTCATCCAAATCCATCCTCTCGAAAAGTTGCAATCTGATCGCCTCAAGATGTTGCTGTTTCTTTAACGAAACACAGTGTTCCGGCAACAGGCCTTCGCGCTGGCTTTGCATCAGGCAGGCCAGCCCTGCGATGGGCTGCACGGCCAAACCTTCATAAGACAGTTGCAACAACAAACGTTGCCACAGACGCCCCCCGGCAAGGTAGTCATGAACCTGAGCTCCTGATACAGCAACTGCAACGATGGCAGAAGCACTGCGCAATGTCTGCCGGGCCTTCATCTGCACAATGCGGGAAAATCCGACGTTGTTCAGCACAGACACCCACGTAAAATTCTTCAAAAATCTGAATGCCAAGCGATCCATGGTATTGAGGCCTAAGGTTTTGATATCCAGACCGTCACCCGTCTGGCGTGCCTCAATATCAGTCCAACGAATCTGTTCAAATAAAAACCCATGCAACTCGGCAACTTCAAACACCAATCGATCATTGTAGGAAAGCAGATCAGCAAGTTGCCGAACCTGTTGTGGTTCATACGCAACCCCGACGCGTTCCCCCTCTTGATCTGACAATGCCATCCAGCCCTCGATTTGGCTGTCTGAAAACTTAACAGGCTGGTAGCGTTCCCGGTTGGTGTGACGATGTGGGATCGCCTTAAAAAGACGGGATTCCTGTTTGGGACCTTCGTTAAAAGTGATGGTGGCGATATGGGTGTCATTGTCTGGATCCGGTAGCAAACAAATATCGGCCTGCAACCCAACGGCCGGTGCGGCGACATCGACCGTCTCAAGCAAAGCACCATGGGCAAGCAGCGAGGCTCTTTGCTTCAGGTTGTATAAGGAGGTATCCTGCTCGGGGTCATTAAAGAGCTCGACCGTCATTCCAGCGACGTTGAATCGCCAAGGCTGACAGTTATCTCCGGACGGTGCCATAATGGCATACTCGAGAATATTTTTAATGCGTGGGTCCATTTTATTGTCCTGTATGTAGGGGTTAGATTTCGGTTTCAAAGCATGCCGGAATGACGGACTTTTTTCGGGCACGTCAGCTTCGGCATCCGTCATTCCCGTGCAGGCGGGAATCCAGAGGTCTCCACTCCGTCAGATGGGAAGGCTCTTTTAATCAAATTTCAGCAGCAACGCGGGCAATACAACCAGATCACTGATCACGGCAAAAACCATAATCAACGCACTGAGCACACCGAATTGAATGGTGGGAACAAAGCTGCCAAACAGCAAGATACCGAATCCTCCGGTCATAATCAGTGAGGTAATCACAATCGGGCTCCCTTTGATACAGACGGCATTCTCAACAGCAATAATCGCATCGTTCCCACTTTGCCGTTGCTGCTGATACTGGCAAATAAAGTGTATGGTATCGTCAACGGCAATACCGATAGCCACGGCGGAAATAATGGCTGTTGCACTGTTAAGCGGCACCTCGAACAGCCCCATAACAGCAAAATTGAGCAGAATGGGCATCATATTGGGAACCAGGGATATCAAGCCAAGCTTCCAGGAGCGAAACACTCTCAGCATCACAAGGAAGATCAGGAAAAAAGCCAACGCGAGGCTTTGCACTTGGCTGTTGACAATAAAATCAATGAGCTTGTTGGCGATTAATGTCTTTCCGGTGACCCTGGCCTCAAGTGTCGTTCCCTGAGTGACCTTATCGAGATATGACTGTGTCGATTCAATATAACCGGACACCACACTTGAATTGTGCTCGGTAATCCGCGCCGTGACTCGGGTCCAATTGCGTTCTTCACTCAACAAATAGCCAAGATCATCGCCATCGTAGAGTAGTAGATATTGGGCCGCCATGGCACGGCTGTCCGGCAATACAAACCAATCCGGATCTTCATTGTGGAAGGCCTTGTTCATTTCCCGAAAGAAATCATTGACGGATGTCACCTCGGTGACAATATCCTGCTGTCGCAAAAAACTCTCCACATGTGCGATAGCCTGTAATGCCTCCGGCTCAAGAAACGCACCTTCCTGTGAGGCCCGCAACGAAATTTCCAGCGTCTCGACACCGCCGAGCTGATCATCGATAAAGCGGGAGGCGTTCCATACCGAGCTGTCGCGTTTAAAATACTCTAATAGATTGGTCTCAACGCGAATATTCAGCGCAGACAGCATGGAAAAAACAATTAATACGCCACTTGTCCATAATAGAACGGTGCGGTAACGGGGCAGAATTCGTGCAAACGCTTTCAGTGGCCGGTAAAGTACGGAACGTGTTTCCATTGACGGGGTTTGCAGCCCCTTTTTATGCCGCAAAAAATAGATGCCGAGAGGGATCAGGGTCATGGTCAGTAAAAATTCGGCCATCATGCCACCGGCGGCAGCCAGACCAAAGTGGCGAATTGGTGGGACCTGACTCACCGACAGGGAGGCAAAGCCGATGGCGGTGGTAAAGCTGGTGAGAAAGCAGGGCGCTGCCAAATGGATCAGAACATGGCGCATCACCTCGGGCAGTGGCTGGTGTTGACGGTCTTGCTTAAGGAAGGCGTTGAAGACATGAATACTGTCAGACACGGCGAGTGCCATCATCAAGGGCGGCAAAATTGAGGTCATGGGGCTCATGGCGCCCCCGACAAGATTGAGAAACGCCAAAGTCCAGATCAGACAGACACTGACGTTGACCATGGCCAGCACAATGGCCCAGGTATTGCGTAATGCCATTCCCACCAACAGAATCAACAGGACAAAGGTCAACGGCATGAAGGTCATCATGTCCCGTGTCATGGAACGGCTCAAGTTGACATCGGTGACCAACCAGCCGGCAATGTGCCAGGAAAAACCGGGGAACGGGGGCTTGGCCTCAGAGAAGGCATGTTCAACCTGTCGTACAAGGCGCTCATCAAACCCGGGGTCATTATGTTGCTTGCCGGGCCGAACCAGAAAAAGGGTGGCCGAGGTTGCACTATTGACCAGCGGACCATGAATCAGGCTATTGTCTAATGCCCGCCGGCGTAACGCTTCTTTGTCCTGGGTGGTTCGGGGTAAGTTTGTGACTAACGGCTCAACAATAAAGTCATCGTCAAAACCAACAAAATCTTCGACATTTGTAAGGCTGACCACACTCTCAACGTCATCCAGGCGTTCCAGACGATCCGTTTGTTCAGAGACATAGGCCAGAACGTCTGCGTCGAAAACATCCGGCGCGGAGAAACCGACGACAAGAAACTCATCTTCGCCAAACTGCTCTTTAAATGTTTCGTAAAAGACCAGGTCAGGATCGTCGTCGATAATCAGAGACTCAACCGAGGTTTCGGTGGGCAGAGTGGCATAAAACCAGAAAAGCCCTCCTGTAAGGAGAATCAACAGGCTTAAATAAAACAGGGGAAATTTAAAAATGGCCTGGCAGTTCCGATCAACAAAATGGCGAATCATGTCAATCCTCCAGTGTATTCACGGCCTCATAAAGAAATATCGAGGCGCATGTAAACTTGGTCCGCCTGATCGTAGGAGCCCAACAACGTATCTCCGTCACCGCTGAAAAGGTTAATGCCAAGCTCACAGGCTGTATTAGGAAAATATTTCAACGTCATCGAGGGTTGTACATAACTGCTGCCGTCCGTCAGGGTGTAATTGTAACGGGTGGCGAATTCGAGATTACCGCGCCAGATTGGTTTACGAATCTCTCCTAACAAGGCAACGTTATCCTGTTCAAAATAGAGGATCTGTTTATCGTAGTCGAAAATATGCATCCAGGAGGTTTGGAGATTAAAATACCACTCTTCTTCCGAGGTATAATCGATTCCCGTGACCAGATGGCCGACATCGTGGCGAGTTGAGGTCAAATCAGAGGCCAAAAAGGAGATTTTATCAATGTAGGCAATTTCACCGCGCAAACCGATAAGATCAAGAACCGTCTCCCACTCAAATCCGGAAATTTTCTGCCGTTTATAACGCGCTTCGACCATTTCATCGGTTAAAACAGCCGTGGCCAGTAACGCGGTGGGATCGGTTTCGGGATCACCGTCATAGCGGATATTTTTAACGGGAAAACTCACGATGGTCGGTAACGTCTCCCAGCCATAGCGATAACTCAGGGCAAAATCCGCTCGCTCGGTCTGCCATAATAAACGCACCGCTCCTGACATATTTTCGACACTGTCGCTCGGTTCGCGTTCGTGAACTCTCAACGCCTCGGCATAGGATTTAAGTGCCGCAGGGATATCCGGATGGCTCAGGATGGTTTGCCGCAAATTACGATACAACGCCCAATCGGAATCAAAGTAATCCAAGTCGGATTCCTCAAACCAGGGGCTGACAACCGCTTCAAAAGTAAAGATTTCGCCATAGGTCCGCAGACGAGCCAGCCAGGAAGGATCCTTACGCTCTTCGAGGTCCAAGGTCATGAATTGACGTAAATCTTCCGGATTAAGGCTGTCAAGGGGAGAAAGTTGATCGCTTTTCCCCCAGCGCACCCGTTGCTTACCAAGAGAAACGTCCCAAGCCGGTGCCGTCAAAAGCAGATAGCCTTCGTACAGACGCACCTCAGTGTCTTCATCAGCCTCGTCGGCATCATAATAAAGACGATCGAATTCCATCCCAACACGGCCTTGCAAAACATAGCCCGATGAAAGGTCCTGCTCCAACTCTCCACCGACCCTGGCTTGAACGTGGCTCAGTGCGTCATCATCATAATCATCATTTTCCAAATCCTGGGCTGTATAACCAAACAACTCTCCCCAGAGAGAAAACGCTGTCTCAGATTCTTCGGGCCGTTGAAAAACAGGCTCTGTTTCCATCGCTACAGATGGTTCTTCCGGGGCCGGAGGCTCATCGACATGAGCGAAGTCTCGCTTGACGACAGTTTCTGTTTCTTGGCTCATGACGCCAACAGCAGAGGGTGGTTCCAACATGCTTTTGCGTGGCTGCTCAGAAATAATCACGTCGACGATCAGTCCCCCCTCAGCACCATTTGTCAGGTGCATAAGACAGCTCTGATCCGGGCCGATATCAAAAACGATGCGCATACTCGTCTGGTGAAGACCAATACGGATCTTGTCGAGGCGGCCATCCTCAACCCGAATAAATCGAGGGATTCCAGCAGAAGGGAGGGTCGACTCCACATCAAGATAGAACCGCTGCGGACTTAGTTTTGTTGCCGGCAGGGTATGCTTGGTCATGTTGGCCGCACCATCCAGCGTTAGCGTGACACGGGTTGACCGGGAGGAAGATTCCCACGAAAGATTCTCGAGTTGTGCGGCGAATAAAGACGAACAAAATAAAACTAAAAAAAGCGCCGCAAAGAGCAACAGCACACAAGGACGTGGCCCACCCAAAATCATCTCCACACAAGAATAACCAGGCGAGCGTAAGCGCGTGATGCTTTTATCCGATGTACAATGAGTCGTCGTTTTCATAGGCTATGGTTCCAAAGCACGCGTTGTCAGGAGTCTGGCGGGAAGTCCCGTGTTATATTGAACACGATAGGTCGTCAGCCGGGTTTGATGCTGATCGGCGTGATCCTCCATGAGCACGGACATCTCCGTTGCAATGCCCTCAATTATATCTACTTTTTCAACCGTGTAGGTTTTTGTCTGCTCCCCCTTTCCATCCCAAAAACACGTGCGCAAGGGGAGAAAATGCTCTTTTTCAATCCAGGAAACAATCTTGCTATATTGCGTTTCCGTTCCAGGCGTTGGGGTGCTGATCAGGACATAGCAATCATGCCCGAGAACTGATTCCGGATCTTTAAGCACATACTCCCATTCAGCCACAGGATGCCGTTGCATATCCTCATAGGTAAAATCCGAATTGACGAAACTGCGGCCCTGTTGTGCGGAAACAATCCGCCGGGTTCGTTTGAGGGCCGGAAGGTAGAGATGTTGCTGGGTGGTATTATCGTCCGTATCCTCAATAACTAAAAATGCCGTATCCCGGATATCCGCCGGAGCGGTAAAGCGGATCAACACCCGCCGTTCGCTGGGGGTATCGCGGCGCTGGGTCAACATCTCCCGATGGCGCACATGACCGCTTTTGCTGATCAGATCCATCGATCCGACCATCTGCAGATCTTGCCCCACATCCCGATGATAGACGTTGTAGGCCACCTGCTCGGCAGTCAGTGACTCCGTTACAGCGACCGCAGAAAGAGGCAGACCCGCAAGAAGAACGGTCAGCAGCAAAATTGACAAACTAATATGCTTCATGACTGGTTCATCCTTTTTTTAAACTGACGGAAAATGAGCCAGGTTTTCAATTGTTGCAACGGATTCTTCCCTCCCCACAGAAGATAGCCTTTTTTCAGCTTTCGCCGATACATATCGATCTGGATATAATGGGGAACCGGAGAAACCTTTTGACTGCCGGTAAGAATCTTGACCACTTCCGTCGTCAGCAATGATGTCGCCAGTGTGCAGGCCGGCGCAACAGCCGGGCCTTTTTTATTCTTCATATCAACCTTTGCCAGATCCATATAACGAATATGATAGGGATAAGGGGCCAGTCCTGAGGCAAATGCGGCCAGATTCCTTTCCAACGACTGCTGTTCAGACGTGCCGAAATAGGTGTCAAAATCCATGCCGTCGGGAGCAAAAACCTGCAGGGTGCTGCCAAACCCTAATGGCGCCGAGGTAAGCGCATAGATTCCACGGCTGCGCGCTTCTTTGAATAACATCCGCCGTGTTGTAAATTCAAAAAAATCGATCCCATCGACAAACACCTGCACCCCGTCAAAAAAGGTGTCGACATTTTCCGTGCGGACCCCTTCAGGCATGACGGTGACTTGGGCAAAAGGATTAATATCGACAATCATCTCGGCCAGGACCTCGGCTTTGTTGCGATCGAAAGTTTGCTTTGAAGCACCAAATTGCCGGCTGACATTGGCTGGCTCAAAACAATCCGGATCGGCAACGACGAATTGTCCCACCCCCAGCCGGGCCAAGGTGAGAATGTGCAAGCCACCAACGCCTCCGGCACCGACGACAGCGACTTTAGACGCCAGCAGCTTCTTTTGCTCAGCCTCGCTGAGCAAGCCGATATTGCGAGAGAATTCTTCAGAAAGCAGCTTTTCAACCGTCATGTCACGTTCCCTCCAACTTGAATACAATCTGTACGCATACGGAAAAGCATAGCCAAGGTAGTGGCAAAGTAAAGGTCGGCGGCACGCCTACTGAAGGCGCTCAGCGGAAGAAGGCTGCAAACTCGCATTCTGATGCTCTTTCAACCGCCCCAGTTTAAGTGGAAGATAGTCCAGTGTTGTCTGATAACCTAATTCGTAAAGTCGGTCTTTTGCTGAACGGGAAAGAGAGAATTCCAGGGGAGAAAATTCCTCGGTTTTAATCAGCAGGGTTTTTGACCAGTACAGATCCGCCACATACTCCCGAGACAATGAGGTCAAAAACGTCCGGATCAACATCAGGATATATTCCGGCAAAGGGAAAAAACGATTGCGGAAAGTTTCTCGATGGCTCTGGGTGGATCGCAAGCGGAAGAACACCAGAGGCTTGCCATTACCACCCCAATCCTGACGCAGGGCATCCTCAGCCAGGATACTGCCATCGACCAAAAGTTTTTCACCAAAAGGCCTGTAGGTAAAAAAGAGTGGAATGCCGATGGAACAACGCACAGCCGTGGCAACTTTAAAGTCGGGGGTGGTTTCTCGATCAAACACCACGGGCTGCTGGGAATAGACATCCGTTGCCACAACATGGAGGTCGATGGGCAAGTCGCGAAACGTCACCCCCTGAAGTTGTTCATCCATCCACTGCTCAAAACGCTCTCCGGACGACAACCCGCCCCTGCGAATCAAACTCGGCAATGAAAAACCGCGAAATTGAGCAAAATCGACATCACGAGCCAACTGTTGCAAACGATCAACGGGCAATCCGGCACAATATAAGGCGGCGACGACGCTTCCGCCGGATGTAGCCACCATTCGGCTGATGCGAACAGGCAGCTGCTCTAAAGCACGCAACACACCGACATAGGCCGGCAGCCGTGTACCGCCTCCTGCAAAAACAGGAATAATTTCGTCCGGGGTAAACATCAGTCGTGCTCCCTTTCCGGGACAAAAACCAATAGATCCCTTCAAGCTCACTCAGAAAAAACTGCCCCTAACAGAATGTTGAAAGGTCTCTTCCAGAGCCTTTTCCGACACAAGCCGAAAATGCGATTGCGGTCTTATCAATACCTTATAAAGCTACTATTGACTATGCTCTCCCAGCCATGAGCTCCACAGGCTGTTTTTCAACAGCCTGCTTTTTCCACATACCAGGCAACGGTTTTTTCGATCCCGTCAGCCACCCGATAGTGGGGAACGTAGCTCAACAGCTGTTGCGCTTTGGACACATCCGCCTGGGAGTGGCGAATATCTCCAGCGCGAAAATCACGATAAACCGGCTCACGGCTATAATCGACGCCATGACGTTGCATCGCCCTCTTCATCGCGTTAAACAATTCATTGAGGGTAATCCGATCCCCCAGGGCAACGTTATAGACATGGTCCTTCGCCTCGGGTACGGCGTGCGCGGCCAGCAAATTCGCCTGAACAACATTATTGATAAAGCAAAAGTCCCGGCTGGTTTCACCATCCCCGTTGATATAGACCGGTTCATCCGCCAGCATGGCGGCAGCCCAGGCTGGGATAACGGCCGCATAAGCTCCTGTCGGATCCTGGCGCGGACCAAACACGTTGAAATAACGCAATCCCACGCTGTTAAAACCATACGTCTTGGCAAAAACGCCGGCATAAACCTCATTGACATACTTCGTGACGGCATAGGGAGACAACGGCACGCCAATGACATTTTCCACTTTGGGCAAAGCACTGTGATCACCATAGACCGCACTGGAAGACGCATAAGTAAAGCTTTTGACGTCTGCCTGGCGTGCCGCCTGGATCATGTTGAGAAAGCCGTCGATGTTGTTCCGGTTGGTGGCAAGCGGATCGTTGATGGAGCGTGGTACCGAGCCTAGAGCGGCCTGATGAAGCACGTAATCGACGCCGGAGCACAGACGCCGGCAAACGTCCAACTCACAAATATCTCCTTCGACAAAAGTAAACCGTCGCCATTGCTTTTCAGAAACACGTCGTTGCACTTCGTCCAAGTTGTGTGGGTAGCCGGTGGAAAAGTTATCCAGGCCGACCACGTCCTGGTTCAGCCTCAACAATGTCTCAACAAGGTTGGACCCGATAAAACCTGCGCAGCCCGTCACAAGCCACACTTTGGAATTCTGCTCAAGTTCGGTTTTTAACGCCTCATAATCCATCACAAAACATCACCTTTACGGCACAGAGAATCCACACCAAACCGTTCACGCTCCAGTTACAACGACCAGTAAATAAATCCTTCGCTCTCAGCCTGTTGGGGTGAGATGCACCCCTTGACATCAACCAGCACGGGTTGGCTGTTGCCGTTGCTGCACATCTTTTTCATTTCCTGAAGCGAAATCGACTTATAAATCTCATGAGCCACAGCCCAAACAATCGCATCCACCGGGCCGATTTTCTCCAGTGAGGTCAGCTCAATGCCATATTCGTGCAAAGTTTCCTGCGGATCGGCTACGGGATCATTGACAATGACATCCATGTCATAGTCTTCAAGCTCCCGAACAACATCAATCACCCGAGTATTGCGGATATCGGGCACATTCTCCTTGAATGTCAGTCCCAGAACCAAAACACGAGCCCCTTTGATGGTCTTGCCGGCACGAATCATTTTCTTCACGGTGTTTTCGGCCACATACTTGCCCATGCCGTCGTTAATCCGCCGACCGGCGAGAATCACCTGGGGGTTATAACCGATCTCTTCCGCTTTATGGGTCAGATAGTAGGGATCGACGCCAATACAATGTCCGCCGACAAGTCCGGGCGTAAACGGCAGGAAGTTCCATTTCGTGCCCGCTGCGGCCAGAACATCGCGCGTCGGGATATTCAACATACCAAAAATAATCGACAATTCGTTCATCAATGCGATATTGAGATCACGCTGGGTATTTTCAATAACCTTGGCGGCTTCGGCCACCTGAATAGAGCTGGCCCGATGGATTCCGGCGGAAATAATCATTTCATAGACACCGGCAACCGTATCGAGAGTAGCCGCATCTTGTCCGGAAACCACTTTGACGATTTTATCCACCGTATGGACCTTATCCCCGGGATTGATCCGTTCCGGTGAATAGCCCACGGTAAAGTCCCGACCGCACTGTAAGCCGGAATGATCTTCCAACAGCGGCACGCAAATCTCTTCCGTCACCCCGGGATAGACCGTCGATTCATAAACAACAATGGAACCGGCCTGCAAAAATTCCCCCGCAGTCATTGATGCGGAACGCACCGGCGTAAGGTCAGGATTTTTATTGGCATCAATGGGTGTCGGCACCGTTACAATGACAAATGCAGCCTCATTTAATTGTGAGGCATCCGCCGTGTAAGCAATTGTTGTTGCCGCCAGTTCTTTTGAACTCACTTCTCCGGTCGCATCATGGCCCTCTTTGAGTTCTTCAATTTTCTTTCGGTCAATATCAAAACCGATCACATCACAGCATTTGCCAAAGGCAACGGCCAGAGGCAAACCTACATATCCCAGACCAACAACCGCAACCTTGCTTTTCCTGCTACGAATATCCTCGAGTGTGACCATGTGATTCATCCTTTTCTATTGAACAACATAAGCATTTGTAGTGCCAAAGATGTTCGTTGCTATTGAAACCGTGTACATCCCATCGTCAAAAAAGTCGCGTGATTCATCGCCTGCATGCTCAGACCACTCCTTTCAATCCCGCACCGGCACCACAGGAAGGTGCCCGGCGCACCTCCAGAGCCTGTTCGGTCAACCAGACGTTATCCGTCAAAATTCTTCTTGCATGCCTGGGGTTATGACCATCACTGCCGACACAGGCATACATTTCCTGCTTTTGAAACAACATCGCCAACCGCCTGGCATTGGGGCCATAAACGCCATTGAAACTGCCTAGATCAGCCTGCAGTAAGCAGCCCAGGTCCATGGCTTCCAGCAAATCAGGGGGTAACAGATCCACAGCATTGCGATTCGGCGACAAGCGGTTGAAACAGCGCTGCACAAACTCAACGACAGTCTGCCGGCGTCTGCCGGAAAAAAAACGTTCCGGATGTGCCAGAACCGGCACCAACCCTCTCTTTTTTATCCATCGGACCGCATCGGGCAGGATGCGAACATCACCCGAAGAGGGCAATTCAAACAACAAAAGATTAGTCTTGCCCAGTGTCATTGGATTTTCAAGGCGGTCCAGAAAAAAATCATCCAGATAATATTCCATACCTGTTTCAAGCTGAAACGGAATGCCCTCAGAATCGAGCACCTGCTGCAACGCCGTAACCGCCTCCCTGATCTGCTCAGCGGAAAAATCATACAGTCCGGTAATACAATGCGGCGTGCAATATGCGCGTGAGAATCCCGCGTCCACCAGCTGTCGAGCCATATCAATGGACTCTTCCTCATTCTGGCAACCATCGTCGAGTCCCGGTAGAATGTGGCAATGATAATCGATCATAAACTCTCTTTTTGCGTCAAATCTTACTTCTCTTAGCGCCAATTGATTTGTTTTGCATAAAAAAGGGCAAAATAAAAACAGCCCATGCGTTAAAAAATCCGACAAAAAACGTCGAAATCCTTAACACAAAAGAAACACACGCGGCCACCACATCGACGCCCCAAAAAAACAACAACAAATACAAGATGTTAACAAGAAAGGCATAAAACAGGCAGCCCCTCGGTGCACGGCATAACTTTTGCTAATATTATTTATTACGTTTTAATTTTACGCACCTATTATCTATAACGCAAATTTTAGCATTTGTTAATGCCTAAAGGAGATTCAGATGATGATCTATGTTCAGTACTTCGGAGGGCAATACGACTACATCAAACCTGCGATGCTTGATACCAAGCTGCTGTCGGGGGAAATACGCAAGTTCCTGCGTGCAAACGGCTGGGCAGTTGTCGGACAAGACCCTATTCGGCGGCCCGATTCTGACGAACAACACTATTTGGGCAGAGAAAGGCGGCAGAGCCTCCATTAAGACAAGGGCTCTCCTCCATCATAAAGAATCGCTTTCCGTCCGCCGTAAAAACCTTTAAATCCCCCGGCAGAATCGGGGAATTTATACCTGTAACCCTGACCCGGCTTGTTGTGGTTAAAAATCGACAGCCCCTTGCCCGCACTACCAGAATTGCCACTGTTCCGCTTGCAGTACATAAATCCCTAAAGCAAAGTTAGCAACCCCATGACTGAGAATACACTGAGCAATACTGCGGGTTCGATACAACAGGAGATTAAACAGCGCGCCTGCGATCATCCCCGCCAGAAAAAGGTGATGCTCTAAGCCAAAAAAAATGGTGACGATCATAAAGGAGGCCCAGGTAAAACGACCAGGATCCACCCGTAGAAAATCTTCGTTGACAAGGTAGCGAATCAGAAAAGAACGCCAGAACAACTCCTCCATTACTGGGACAACGAGGAAAGACCCTAAGAAACGCGTCGCAATCATCATCGGCTGCAATAGACCATTTCCATACACATCCGGTGAAAATCCTTGCGGAGTCCCAAAGGTTGCAAACGGCCAGTCCATATGGATCCACAAAACAAAAATAACAACTCCCGTGACGATACTGAGCAGAGAATCGCGCCACCGAAACAGGTCACTGAAATGCATCTCGTGAAAACGTGGCCAAAGAAAAAGCAAAACAGCCGCGACTAAAACTATTTTTACGGGATAAAGATAGTCAAGAAGGTCGGAGACATTGGTCAGCCAGCCCCGCTCCACCAGAAACAGGACACCATCTTTAATGCCGATGAATCCCATAAAAACAGCAAAGGGTAGTACCCGAATCCACATATCTCGCGACAACAGCTCCTCCTACTCAAGAAATGTCTGGCACCATTAATGCAACACATATTCATTATCACCGGCAAACAACGAAACCAATCGATCACCTTAAGGATAACGCGCCGGAGATAAAAGGCCATCCTCGCAGCCGATGTCTAACAAATAATATAAGGAGCCTGAAACCGGCAACTATCGGTTAATACACAATGTCAGACCAGAACTCGATTTTACTGGAAAAATTTTCTTCGCGACAAAAGAGTTTTCCGATAAAGTAATATAAATAAAAATCAATCCTAATAAAGATTTATCTTGGAAAAAGATGATATATCTCTTTTTTCCAGCTCATGACATCAAAGCTTTTTTGATCATTGCAACGAGGGAAAATCAACGATACGCGTGTGATGATCGCTGATCTTCATGGGTAAAAAGAAAACCGTTTCTGGAGAGAGAAAGCAAAGCTGTCGGCACGCACAAGAGCTCTGCGAAAATTTATTGCCTAATAAATAGGCCGTACGACACGTCGTTAAAGCCAACAGAAAAAATCAACTCAACTCCTTTTCTCCCTATTAAGCCAGACAAGGGAACCATGCTATGGCTGACAACAACCGCTTAGAAAACCAATGCCTTTTATTTCCGGAAGTGTCTACTCCACCGACAAATCCGGAAGGACATCCTGTTTCTATTCTGGTTGTCGATGATGAACAGCGTGTGCGTCAAAGCATCTGCGACATCCTTAAGCCGTTGGGCTACCGGACCATACAGGCTGAATCCGTCTCTGAGGCCATAAAATGGCTGAAATCCGAACAGGTCACCATCGCTCTTGTCGACCTCAATCTCGCTGACGGAACCGGGCATGAAATCATGCATTACATTCAGGACAAACACAGTCCCACCCGAGTTATTGTCATCAGTGGTGAATCGACATTCGACCACGCCTCTTTATCCTTACGTAATGGGGCGTGTGATTTTTTGCGTAAACCCTACCTTCCGGCAGCCCTGCTGAAAACGGTCACCAAAGAGATCAACAAGGCTCAGACTCAACACCGCTACCACCAGATCCAAAAAGAGCTCAAAGGGTCTGAGGCACTCCATCGTTTCATTGTTCATAACTCTCCAGATATTATTTACATGCTGGACCATGAAGGCCGCTTCTCTTTTGTCAATAGACGTGTGGGGTCCCTCCTCGGCTATCGTGAGAAAAATTTGATCGGTCAGCATTATTCGACGATCGTTTATAAAGAGGACATTGAAAAAGCAAAATATGCGCTCAATGAACGACGAACGGGAGATCGTGCGACCTTTGGTGCGGAGCTGAGACTTGTGACTCAGCACACTCAGGAGGTTCGCTTCGTAGAAAGCCACAGTCTTTGCATAGAGTTAACATCAATGGGCATCTACCGTCCGGCAAACGGGAGCTCAACGGAATTTATCGGCACTTATGGCATCATACGCGACATCACAGAACGCAAACGGTCCGAGGCTCTACAACAGCATCATTATTATTTTGATCACCTGACGAACTTACCAAACCGTGCCCTGTTTAATGATCGGCTCCATATTGCATTGGCTCAGGCTCGTCGCAGCAAAACACCCGTAGCCGTGTTGTTTTTAGACATTGACCGGTTTAGAGCCATCAATGACCGCTTGGGCCACCTTGCCGGTGACAAAATCCTTCAACGTATCGCGCAACGTCTCAAAAGCAACTTACGTGAGGAAGACACCTTGGCCCGTATCGGTGGCGATGAATTTCTTCTCTTGCTCCCACGCATCAGTAAAATTCAAGATGCATTGCAGATTGCGGAAAAAATCAATCAAAGCGGTTCCGTCGCTATCCCCTATCAGGATCAGGAACTGTATCTCACCTTCAGCATCGGTATTGCAACGTTTCCCGAGGTCGGCTGTAATGAACAGGATTTGATTCGTTGCGCGGAATTGGCAAAATATCAGGTCAAAGAAAATGGCCGTGATGGTCACGCCTTTTATCAAAACCACTCCCGCCATATCCCCCTACCGACACTCGAAATGGAGCAAACCATTCGACGCGGCTTAGAGCAGAATGAATTTGAACTCCATTACCAACCTCAGATTGACACAGTTGCAAAAAGAGTGATCGGGCTTGAGGCCCTGCTTCGGTGGAAACGCCCCGAAGACAGCGAGAGAATGCCGGCAGATCTTATTGCCGTTGCCGAGCAAAGTGACCTGATCTGTGCATTGGGGAAATGGACGATTGAACGCGCCTGCCGTGACGGCCAAAGACTACAGGAACATTCACTGACCGACTTGAAAATATCCGTCAATGTCTCCATGCAGCAGATAGACCGTTATTGCCTCAAAAACGATCTTCTTGAAAACATCGAACGCTACAATGTGGACCAGAATCAGCTGGAGGTTGAACTCACTGAAAGCAGCATCATGAAAAACATGGACCGGAGCGCCAAGGCTCTTAACAGCCTGACCAAATACGGCATCGGTGTGGCCATTGACGATTTTGGCACTGGCTATTCATCCCTGAGTTATCTGCAGAGCCTCCCTGTCTCCACGCTTAAAATCGATCGCTCCTTTGTAACAAAACTTTGCGAAGAGGAGAACAAGCTGCCAATCATCAAGGCGATCCTCCATATGGCCAAGGCGCTCAATTTACGTTGTATCGCCGAGGGTGTTGAAAACGAGGAGCAGGACCGTATCCTACAACAAGCGGGTTGTACCATCATCCAAGGATACCATTACTGTCGGCCCTTGCCTTTAAACCAGCTAATCCCTTACCTGAAACAAAGCAGACAAGGCACGCTGCACCACCGAAAGCAGTTACGCGCTACCTGATGATAGTTTACAGTTATCCTAAATTGGGTAATCCATTCGCATTGAATGAGTGGCGTCACTGAGGAGGAGCAATACAGACAAGGTTGGCGCAAAACAATCACCGTGGTGCAATGTGTTTAAATCTCAGTACAAACACAATTTTTCCCTTGGCCTTTTGCCCGATACATGGCTTGGTCTGCACGACCAACAAAACTTTTCATCTGCTCACCGAAGCGATATTCCGCAACACCAACGCTGACGGTCATCGAGCGCTCAGGATGGCCATGAACGATGAATTTTTCGGCCTGAAATGCTGTTCGTATTTTTTCAGCTAAAACACTGCTGCCATCCCGATTTGTCCCTGGCAGCAGGATTGTAAATTCTTCACCGCCATATCGAAAGGCCAAATCTTCACGACGCACACAGGAGCTCAAAACTTTCCCCAACCGGGCCAGAACCAAATCACCTTCTAAATGGCCATAGCGGTCGTTAAACTGTTTGAAGTCATCAATATCCAGCAGAATAAGGCTTAATGGCTGCTGGTGACGATTTGTGCGGTTTGTTTCCATCTCAAGCTGATCATAAAAATGGCGAGAATTATAGAGACCAGTCAATTCATCAACGATACTCAGCTGCCTAAAACGTTCTTCTCTTTCTAAAAGATCCCGCTCCAGTTGCTTGCGGTCAGAGATATCCCGGCAAATACTAAAAATCAGTTTCCTTCCGCGATAAACGGTTCCGGTAATCGTCATCTCAACATCAAAAACAGAGCCATCTTTTCGCCGATGCTTTGACTGCAGGCTCATACCTGAGGCATCGACAACATCAAGAATGTCGATGAGTTGCTCTCGTGAGAACATTGCATCCCAATCCCAGACAGAAAACTGCCTCAGTTCAGAGATAGAAACCCCCAGCATGTCTGCAAACTTTTTATTACTTTCAAACACCCCGCCAGAGCTATCCAGCACAACAATTCCATCTTGCGACTGATCAATCAGAACATGCCATAACGTCATCTCATGACAAGAGGAGTCATTTTGAGAAGCAGGCTCGCTGGATTCACAAGCGTTTAAAGGGAGGAAAGATTTTTGATTGGGCATTAAACCATCATGCATAGCGCGCCCTCCTAAAACACATAACAAGTGCTCCAAAAAGAATTGAGCCTCTTTTTTGAAACATATTATTAACAAGTATAAGACAGCGGGAAATTACTGACAACTAATAAAGATGGTATTAAAAAACAGCGCCAAATTATCGGTTGCGGGTGAGAGTCTTGTGCGGATAAAACAGAGTAGAGATTTGATTAATTTCTCTGGTGGGGAAAGACCAGCATCCCCCTTCTTTGGTGTAGACCCGTTTTCAACCAACGGACTGAAATCTCACAACTAAAAAGGCCCAGTTCATGTGATATGAACTGGGCCTTTACATTTAAATGGCGCGCCAGGGAAGATTCGAACTCCCGACCTTCTGATCCGTAGTCAGACGCTCTATCCAGCTGAGCTACTGGCGCAACGGGTGATGGTTATCTCGCATTTGAGCGAGGTTGTCAACACTCTTTTTTGCTTTACTGAAAATAAATGGCGGAGAGGGAGGGATTCGAACCCTCGGTACAGGTTTCCCCGTACACTCGCTTAGCAGGCGAGCGCCTTCAGCCGACTCGGCCACCTCTCCGTGTTACTTATTTTGTTCGCTCCGCTTCAAATCCTGCTCAGCGGATGCGTTAACTAAATGGCGGAGGAGGTAGGATTTGAACCCACGGTACTTTCGTACAACGGTTTTCAAGACCGCCGCCTTAAGCCACTCGGCCACTCCTCCGTACTTATGTTACTTTCCGGTAATCCGTTCCAGGCCCCCCATATAAGGGCGCAATACTTCGGGAACAATCACTCTGCCGTCCTCCTGCTGGTAGTTTTCAAGAATCGCCAGCAAAGTGCGGCCAACGGCCAGTCCTGAACCGTTGAGGGTGTGAACAAATTCCGGTTTGGCACCTTCTTCGCGGCGATATCGGATCGCGGCGCGACGGGCCTGAAAGTCACGAAAATTTGAACACGATGAGATCTCTCGATACACCGATTGTCCGGGCAACCACACTTCAATATCGAAGGTACGCGCTGCAGAGAAACCGATGTCGCCGGTACATAAATCGACCACGCGATAAGGCAATTCCAGAAGCTGGAGAACCTTTTCGGCGTTGGCCAGCAACGAGTCAAGTTCGGCATCCGATGTCTCGGGTTCAACGAACTTGACCAGTTCAACCTTGTTGAACTGATGCTGACGGATCAACCCACGGGTATCGCGACCATGTGATCCGGCTTCCTTGCGGAAGCAAGGAGTGTACGCGGTATAACACAATGGCAGCTGTTCTGCACCTAAAATTTCATCACGATGAATATTGGTTACAGGAACTTCCGCAGTGGGGATCAGAAAATAATCCGGCCCTTCAACGTGGAACAGGTCTTCCTCAAACTTTGGCAGTTGCCCCGTCCCCGTCATGGAGTCTCTGTTTACCATAAAGGGCGGAAGCATTTCAACATATTTGTGCTGCTCGGTATGCAGGTCAAGCATGAAGTTAATCAGGGCACGTTCAAGGCGAGCTCCGGCACCTTTATATAAGGCAAATCGGGCACCTGTGAGCTTGCCGGCCCGTTCGAAATCGAGAATATCCAGGGCTTCGCCGATGTCCCAATGGGCCTTGGCCTCGAAGGCAAATTCGCGCGGCGTTCCCCAGCGACGGATCTCAACATTGTCGTCTTCGCTGGTGCCGACGGGAATGCTCTCATCGGGCAGATTGGGGATGGTCATCAGGATGGCCGACAGCTTGTCGGAAATCTCGCGCAAATCATCATCCATCTGCTTGATCTGAGATGACACCTCTTTCATGCGGGCGATCTCACCCTGCACCTGGCTCTTATCCTTGGTCTGGCCAATCAGCGCCGAGACCCGGTTCTTTTCAGCCTTGAGGGTTTCCACTTCGCCGAGCAACTCTCGGCGCTGCGTGTCGAGTTGACGAAACTCATCAAGACGAATTTCGGAACCACGGGTGGCCAGACGTTGTTCAACCTGTTCAAGATTTTCACGGATAAACCTGATATCCAGCATGACCTGCTCTCCTTATCGCTGCCCGGGCAGGACAGCGCTTGTCGTCAAAAAACCCACACTTCCTAACACTTCTGTCCGCTATCGTCAACTCCCTTTGCATTTTTTCCATGCACCCACCAGTCACTGTTGTCATCAAACCACCAGCGACTGGAATCCGTGGTCCAGATGGCTTCGGCCAACTGACGCGCGACATCGGTCTGCAAGCGGCGCATGGCAAAAGGATACCACTCATCCGCGTAACGGTTACCGAGATCCTTGTATTCTTTGAGCGCCAGGATCATTTCCAATTGATCAGCATCATGAGCCAGACGGGCTTCCGGAGTTTCCTTGTCCACAAATTCACCAAGGGTCTGTCGGTATTGCTCACCAAACGGCAATGTGGCGGCCAAATCATCAATGGCTTTTTGTTCATCCGCCTGAACATACTTTTTATTGACGTAGTTCAAGTCACCGATCCGCGCTTCCGGAACATCGTGAAACAAGCACAGCATCACCACCCGGCCACAATCGACCCCTTCGGATAGTTGGGCCAACGTATAACCGATCATCGCCGCCCGAAAGGAATGCTCGGCCACCGATTCGGCCCCGGAACCAAGAAATTGAAAACCACTGCGTGGAGTGCGTTTGAGCATCCCCACTTCAAATAAAAAATTCGCCAGATTTTTCATCTTCAGCCTCCAAGATGAATGGTAAGGACACCGAGAAGAATCAGACACGCTGCGGCCAGCCGCATACGGCCACACGATTCGCGCAAAAACAAAACACCGATCAAGACACCAAACAGCACGTTGACCTGCCGCACCGGAACCGCATAACTGACTGGAGCGAGGCTCAACCCGTAACGAAAGGTGAGAAACGACCCTAACATAACCGGCCCCGAAGATAAAATGAGGCGTTTATGTTGACGCCATTCCTGCAAAATCCGTCCACGATAACGGGTTCGGCACAGATTAAGCGACATGATCAGCACCATGATCATCACTAGGATATACGTAAAATAAAACGGCGAGTAATCCATGACGCCGCTTTTGTCGGCAATGGATCCGATCGAATAGATAAATCCGGCGGCGAGGGCCGCACGGACAGAAGGATTGGACAAATTGCGCAACGGCCGCAGGATTGATCGCCATGAGAAGTCCGGCAACTGCACACAGTAGGCTCCGGCAACGACACACAACACACCGACAATACCGCCGACAGTCAACTGCTCATGAAGAAAAAAGACACCCCACAACGGGACATAGATCATCGACGTCTGAGCAAGAGGATAGGCCAGGGATAAGTCACCCTGACGATAGGCAATGCCGTTAAACAGGTGATACAACACAAAACAGATCGCGCCGACACTTGCCCACAGCCAAGTCATGCCATGGGGAAGCGGAATCGGAGGTGGAAGCAACAGCATCACTATATTCATTAAAAAGCTGGAGAAAACAAACATCCACCAGATGAATACCGTCTTGTCGCTACTCTTTTTGACCTGAAGATTCCACAACGCATGCATTAAGGCTGAAAAAACAATAAACAATAGCGCGATGGCATCCATATGCTAACCTTATTACAGAGACCTAACGGAAAAGAGCTTTTAATAGCTGACAAGCAATAAGGGCAAATGTTAAAAAGCGTAACAGCTAATAAATAAGCCAAATGTAATATAAATACGAGAAACGATGAAAAGGAGACACTATTATGAGTGCGCTCAACGGTAGCCTCAGCACAACCTCGCTGCCTGAAATTCTCCGCCAGTGCTCCGTACAGCAGAAAACCGGTACGTTGAACCTGACTCAAGCGGGAATCAATAAAAAATTGTATTTCAATAAAGGCCAGCTGATTTATATCACGTCAAACAAGCCGGGTGAGCGCGTTGGCGAATATCTGATTCAACGCGGCGACCTGACCCGCTCCTGGGCCGGATTCCTGCTCAAAGACAGTAAACGCAACGGAGTTGAATTCACCCGCAGCTTGCTGCAAAAAAACATCTTCGACAAAGACAAACTGCAAGAAGCGCTCTCTGATCTGGCCAATGCGGTTTTGGCCGATGTCATGAACTGGACCACCGGCACATATGACTTCGCCAATCTGCTTCCCAAACAAGCCTTGGAAGGCCCGATTCAGATCAGTGAAGCTGACGCTCTGAAACGTATTCTACAGAGTGGACGTCACTCCGAGTCCAAGACGAGCACAGATGAAATTCTTCGCGACCTGGCGAAAACTATTGTCGCCGACGAATTCTCGCTGCCCTTACTGTCCACGACGGCTTCAAAACTTGAAGACTGTTGGGAAACGGATGAAAAAAGTGCAGAACAGATTTTGGATCTTGTCCACAAAGACCAGGTTCTCAGCATCAACCTGTTGCGGGTGGTCAATTCTTCCGTCGCCCACCCCCCTCAACAGTGCATCACCGTCAAACAAGCCATGAAACTCTACCCTCATGAACGTCTGGTCGGTATTGTCCTGGCCCAGTCGGCCAATGCCCATCCGCCCAAGCAAACGGACAGCGTTTCATTAATGTTGCAACACGCTTTAAGCTGTGCCTGCCTGGCAGAACAGATTGCGGCTCAACTGGGTGAAGATGTTGAGGAAGCCTACACCTGTGGCCTGTTTCACAATATCGGCAAGATTCTGCTGTTGCAAATCCTGCCCGACATCAACATTACGGAAGAGCAATTTCCTAAATTCGTTCAGGACTTTCATCAGAACGCCGGCGCCCTTTTGTCCCGCCGCTGGAACCTCTCACCCAAAATCCATGATTGTATCAAAAACTATCACCATCCGGAAAAGGCCAAAGAATCACAACGTTATGTTGAGATTGTCTGCCTGAGCCATAATCTGTTACAAAACCAGGGTGACGTGGATCGCTATAAAGAACTGTGCCCGAGTATCGATTTTGACCGGCTCGACATAGAGAGTCTCCATGACAGTATGGAACTTATCGATGAGGTTGTTAATTCAACCTATTGAGCCGCCAAAGCCGCAATCAACTCTACGCCAAGGACTTTATATTGCCAGTCTTTCAGCCCGTCAATGCGGGCTAAAGCCTGTTCATCCTGTGGTTGCTGCCGGGCAACGGCTTCCAGCAGTGCATTGTTGATTAAAATGCCCGGATCCATTTCCAGCTGCTTGGCTTTCTCAGCCCGCCAGCCCTTCAACAGATTAAAGCGTTTTTCCACAGCAACATCACGAACCCGACGTTCGCCACGAGGATAATGGGGCAAATGTTCCTGGTCCACAGCTTGCCCCGCCTCAACCTGCTTGAGAACCGCGCGGCCATAACGATCCGCCAAACGTGGTGGAAAATCATCCATTTTCTTCAACGCCGTTAAGGAATCAGGCATTTCTCGCGCCACACTGAGGAACTGCTTGTTGCCCACAACCTTGTAGGCAGGGCAATCACGGCGCTCAGCCTCTTTTTCCCGCCATTCCAAAAGACACTCGAGAATCGCCAGACTTCGTGGCGGCAAGGTCCCCGCCCCCTTAATGCGCAAAAAGGCCGGACCGTCATGCACCTTAAAACGCGCCTGTTCCAGCAAACGGAATTCTTCATCCACCCACCACAGACGATCTTTTTCAGCCAGAGCCTGTTCCAGAATCGCCGCCAGCTTCTCCAGATAACGCGTATCTCCGGCGGCATAATCGCACATCTCCGGTGACAGTGGGCGTTTCGACCAGTCTGCACGCTGGTAACGCTTATCGAGAGTCACCCCAAAATATTTATTCAGCACATCCGCCAGGCCGACTTTTTCTTCGCCGAGAAACTGGCTGGCAATCATGGTGTCAAACAGCCCACCAATCTCAATACCAAAATCACGATGCAGGCAACGGATATCATAGTCTGCTGCATGAAAAATTTTGCGGATCGAGGTATCGGCCAGCACCGGTTTAAGGGGAGATAGATCTGAAACCGCCAGCGGGTCAAGAAGAACCGTCTTATCCTGATAGGTAAACTGCAGCAGACAGACTTTTTCCTGATAGGAGTGCATTGAATCCGCTTCAAGGTCGACGGCAAACACCGGGCAAGAGGCAAGGTCTTGCGCCAGAGAACGAACAGCATCATCCGTGGTCAGGATGGGGGGTAAAGTCATGCATCAAACTCCTTATTTCTCACGCTGCGCCAACAGCGTTTCAACAATTTTTTTATGACTGCCATGCAGCGGCCAGTTTGCCAGTTCAGCCTGAGTTAACCAGCGGCAGGAAGAAAAGTGCCTGGCCTGAATCTCATCAGCCAAAACATAATATGTGGTCACATCAACACGGAAATGGCTGTAGACATGGCGGACAACCCCCAGCATCTGCACCGGCTGCGGATTTTCGTTCCCCAACAAGACTTGGGCATGAGCGAACAACTGCCTTTCCGATTCCGCCTGCTCAAAACTTTGCGAAGGGAATTCCCACAACCCGGCCAACATGCCGCTCAGAGGCCGTTGCCTGACGGCAAAGCGGCCATTATGCTCCACCAGCACGGCCACTTCCTGGCGTAACGGCACCGCCTTACGCTGCCGTTTGCGTGGCAGCTGCTCCTGAATTCCCTGCTGGAAGCCCTGGCATAACGTGGTCATCGGGCAGGAATCACACTGTGGCTGGCGCGGCGTACATAACGTGGCACCAAAATCCATGATTGCCTGGGCATAATCGTGACAGCGTTGCTGCGGAGTCAGCAAAGCAGCCCACTGCCACAACTGTTTTTCCGCGGCGCTGCTGCGCGGATCATCCTGCCAGGCAAACAGGCGACACAACACCCTCCGTACATTACCGTCGAGAATCACGCCGTGCTGGTCAAAGGCAATGGCACGGATCGCTCCAGCCGTTGAGCGTCCAACTCCCGGCAGAGTCATCAGTTCAGATACCGTCTGCGGAAAGCGCCCCTGAAACGCTTCACACACCTTTTGCGCGGCCGCATGGAGATTGCGGGCCCGGGAATAATAGCCGAGACCGGCCCACAGCTCGATCACGGCATCGACCGGTGCCGCCGCCAGACTCTCAACCTCAGGAAACTGGCTGACAAACCGCTCAAAATACGGAATGACCGCCTGCACCCCGGTCTGTTGCAGCATCACCTCCGACAGCCAGATCCGATACGAATCCCGCGTCCGGCGCCACGGCAGATCACGACCACAGCGGTCATACCAGGTCAGAAGCTGCTGTTGAAACAGTTGGGCATCAACAGGGTCAGCCATCAGCCCTGCTGCAACACCTTGAGCGTCGTTTCCATCTCTTCCCGGGTGCCGATGGAGATGCGCAGCCCATGCTTGAGCAACGGATCACTGAAATGACGCACCAGAATTTTATTGGCCTTGAGCAGCTCGTAGACCCGCTCGCCATTGCCATCGGCCGGGCTGGCAAAAACGAAATTTCCCTGTGACGGGATCACGCTGAAACCGATCTTTGTCAGTTCCGCCGTAAACCAGTCACGCGTTTCACAAATCTGCGCCAGCCGTTTTTTCAGGTAGTCCTGGTCAAGCAATGCCGCTTCAGCAGCCACCAGCGCTAACCGATCCAGATGGTAGTGATCGCGAATCTTATCCAGCGCCGCCACCACCTCGGGGTGTGCCACAGCCAGGCCGAGACGCATGCCGGCCAGGGCATAACTCTTGGACAGGGTGCGTGTCACCACCACATTGTCATACTTTTTCACCAGCGGCATGGCGGTCTGGGCGGAAAAATCGGTATAGGCCTCATCGACCACCAGCATACCTTCACAACGTTGCGCCAGATCTTCAATCTCTTCCAGGCTGAAGGTGAAACCAAGCGGCGCATTGGGACAGGTGAGAAAAAACAACTTGCCCGTATAACGCTCAGGAAAATCGGCCAGCTTGTGGTTGGCGTCGAGAGCAAAGGTCTTTACCTTGGCGCCCTGGATATCAATCAGGGTACCGTAATAGGAATAGGACGGGTGGACAAACGCCACTTCGTCCCCTTCATCGGCAAAGGCGCGAATCAGGTTATTGAGCAGTTCGTCGGAGCCATTGGCCATGATCAGCCAGTCAGCATCAAAACCATACAGGTCAGCGGCAATCTGCCGGGCACGACGGCTGGCGGCATCAGGATACTGACGCAAGCGGGCGCCGTCGCCACCAACTTCGGCCAAAATCGCCTCAGCCACTTTCGGTGAAGGCGGATAGGGATTTTCATTGGTGTTCAACTTGATCCACTGATCGGCATCCGCCGGTTGAAAACCCGGCACATAGCCGGCCATATCAGCAATCGCTTTCCGTAATGGGATCATGCCTCATCCTTTTTCAAAGGGCTTTCATACACTTCTAAGACATCGTATCCTGTCGTGCGCCGTACCGGGGTAAAACCAGCCCGCCGGGCCAGTTCGATCAACTGTTCCCGGGTCATGCGGAAGGAAACACCCGCGGCCGCGACGACATTTTCCTCCAGCATGGTGCCGCCGAGATCATTGGCACCGAAACGCAGTGCCACTTGGGCCATGTGTGCCCCCTGAGTCACCCAGCTGGCCTGAATGTTGTCGATATTATCGAGCACCAGACGTGACAGCGCCAGAATCTTCAGATAGTCTTGGCCGGTAGCAGTTTCTCCACCCAGCTCGGTATTGGTGGGCTGAAATGACCAGCTGATAAATGCCGTGAAGCCGCCATGCTTTTCCTGAATCTCGCGCACCCGGAACAGGTGCTCAACTCGTTGCTCTTCCGTATCGCAGGAACCGAACATCATGGTCGCTGTGGTCTTCATGCCGAGCTCATGGGCAACTTCCATCACCTCGGCCCACTGCCGCCAGCCGATCTTGTTGGGTGAAATCGCCTTGCGCACTTCATCGACCAACACCTCGGCGCCACCGCCGGGGATCGACTTCAGCCCGGCCTGCTGCAGACGTTGCAGGCATTCGCGTAAGGTCAAGCCCGACAAATGGGCGATCTGGGTGATCTCCGCCGGGGACAGCGAGTGGATCTGCACCGTGGGAAAACGCTCGGACAGCTGACGAAACAGCTCCTCAAACCACTCGATGGTCAGGCTCGGATGCACGCCCCCCTGCATGAGCAGTTGGGTGCCGCCGTGATCGACCAGTTCCTGCACCTTGGCAAAGATCTCGTCGTAGCTGAGCAGATAGGCCTGTTCATCTCCTTCATCGCAATAAAAAGCGCAGAAACGGCACTTGCAGCAACAGACATTGCTGTAATTGACGTTGCGGTCGACGACAAAGCTGACCTCGCCGCCGGGATGACGCCGTTTGCGCACCTCATCCGCCATGCGGCCGAGAGTGAGCAGGTCGACGTCACGCAGTAGAAACAGCGCGTCCTCGCGGGTCAGGGGCTGTCCCTGATCGATCTTTTGCTCAATCGTTGGCAACATCGTCATACACCCGCACCTGCTGATAGAGGGTATCGCGTTCCACGGGAATCTTCCCGGCACCACGAATCTGGCGCAGCAGTTCATCCTTGCTCAATTCCTGCGGCGAATCCGCGCCGGCATCGTGACCGATCTTTTCCTCAACCACGGTGCCGTCAAGGTCGTTGACGCCAAACGCCAGTGCCACTTGGGCGATTTTCAGGCCGAGCATAATCCAGTAGGCCTTGATATGCTCGAAGTTATCCAGATAAATACGACTGATGGCCAGCGTCTTCAGGCAATCGATACCGTCCGGGCCTTTGGCGTCAGGGATGCGCGTATTATCAGGCTGGAATGCCAGAGGAATAAACGACTGGAATCCGCCGGTGCGATCCTGCAGGTCACGCAACTTGGCCATGTGATCCACCCGATCGGCATAGCCTTCGACGTGGCCGAACAACATGGTGGCATTGCTTTTCAATCCGCCCTGATGAATCTTTTCCGTCACTTCCAGCCAGCGCTCGCCGGAAATTTTTTCCGGGCAGATTTGGTTACGGACTTCCGCACACAAAATTTCCGCACCGCCTCCCGGCGTGGAATCGAGCCCCAGACGCTTCAATTCCGAGATCACCGTTTCCACCGGCAACTTGGAGATCTGCGAAAAGTAGTCGATCTCTACCGCTGTAAACGCCTTGATCTTTAAATTGGGGTTATTGGCTTTGATAGTGGTCACCATGCGCAGATAAAACTCAAACGGCAGTTCCGGGTGCAGCCCGCCCACCATGTGCAGCTCCGTCGCTCCGGCTGCACTGGCTTCGGCCGCTTTCTCGAGAATTTCGCTGAGATGGTAGGCATAGCCGCCCGGCTGGCCCGGTTCATGGCAAAAAGCACAGAAGCGGCACTGGTTGACACAGAAATTGGTATAGTTCAGATGACGATTTACATTGAAGAATACCCGCTTGCCGTTTTTCTTTTCGTTGATCTCGGCGGCCAGCTGACCGATACCGAACAGGTCATCACTGTTAAACAGATCCAAAGCATCCTGATCGCTGATTCGTTCACCACGGGCCACTTTTTCACGCACCCGGCTCACACATTCACTTGTTTGTTTCATGAGTCTTCTCCCCAGCGAGTAAACAGGGCATGAGGAATTTGCAGACTGTCAAGCACCTTGCCGACAACAAAACCCACCAGATCTTCCATGCTCTGTGGCTGGCTGTAAAAGGCCGGCATCGCGGGTAAGATCACCGCTCCGGCTTGAGATAAAGTCAAAAGATTCTGCAGATGCAGCGTATTTAACGGTGTTTCGCGCGGCACCACAATCAGTGGACGACGCTCTTTGAGCATCACGTCGGCGACGCGCTCAATCAGGTTGCTGCTCAAAGCACAGGCGATACGGCCGACACTGCCCATAGAGGCTGGAATTACCACCATGGCCGTCGCCGCGGCAGAACCACTGGCGACCGGTGCGGTAAAGTCCTGTTCACCGTAACAGTGCAGTAACGCTGGATCGGCATTAAAATAGCTGCGGGCCTGTTGTTCCAGAGTGGCCGCATTGTCAGACCAGTTCAATTTTTGTTCCAGCGCCAGCACCTGCCGGCCGGCACCGGACACCAGCAGCGACACACGGCAGCGCTGCTTAAGCAGCTCCTCAACCAAGCGCAGTCCATACACGGCACCGGATGCCCCGGTGATGGCAACGGCAACATGCTTCATAAGATCACCACATCAAGCAGCACGAAGACAAACAGAGTGACACTGATGTAGCCGTTCATGGTGAAAAACGCCGCGTCCATCTTGCTCAGATCCCCCGGTTTAACCAGCGTGTGCTCATAGAACAACATGGCCGCGACCACGGCAACACCGAGCAGGTAGATCCAACCAAGACCACTGCCGGGAAAAGCCAACAACAGCAGTACAATCATGCCGATGTGAAAACCGCGCACCAGCTTGAACGAGCCCTCCACGCCGAGCTTGACCGGAATGGAATGCAACCCTTGTTCACGATCGAAGTCCACATCCTGCAGGGCATAAAACACATCGAATCCGGCGACCCACAACAACACGGCCAGACCGATCATGACAATCGACCAGCTGACATCCCCGCGCAGGGCAATCCACGCGCCAACAGGCGCCGCCCCCAGGCACAGGCCGAGAATGACATGGGCATAGGCGGTAAAACGTTTGGCGAAGGAGTAGAGCACCAGAAAAAACAGCGCGACAAACGACAGGTAAAAGCATAATGGATTGAGCATCCACGCCGACAGGATCAACAGCGCATAGGCGACAAGGACAAACAGCCAGGCTTCCCAGCGCGACACCTTACCTGCCGGGATATGACGATCCGCCGTGCGCGGATTGAGCCCATCGATATGGGCATCAAGCAAACGATTGAGGCCCATCGCTCCGGAACGCGCCCCGACCATGGCCATACAGATCCAGAACACCTGGCTGATGCCCGGCAAAGCACCATTGGCCTGGGAGGCCAGCACCACGCCGATCAGGGCAAAGGGGAAGGCAAATACCGTGTGGGAAAATTTGATCATCTCCAATAAGGAGCGGATTTTTTGCGAGACGACCGACGCCATGATCGTTCTCCTTTCCGTTGAGACAGTGCAAAACCGTGACACTGTACACCCGACAACAAGGGAGGATCAAGGGCTTTAGCTTGGTGGCGTGGCAGGGGAGCAGGTTCGGCAGGTCAGGATGACGAAAACACCGAACATTGGGCGTCCTGAGACCGAACGCTTGATGGGGAACTCAGGCGCAACTCCAACTCGGGAAATCGGCCAAGCAGTAATGAGCGCAACCTGCCGTGATCACAATCGGCTTCCGTCACCGCTACCAGTGGGATCTCCACCCCCGGGATCAGATCATCGACGGCAATCGCCGGTGTTTCATGAGTCGGGTAAAAATCAATGACCGCCAGCAGAGAAAAGGTCTCGCGATCACAAATCACACAGGTAAATTCCCGGTCGTTTAATTGCGCTCGTTTTTCCGGCTCACCCCAGTCACTACCGCAACCGATACGCAACAGGTCCTTCAGGCTGACATGCCAGAACAGGCGACAACTCGAATCAAACATCTGTTCCAACTGGACCAGGAGATTTTGTTCCGCCAGCGGCACGAGAATTTTTTTCACCTTTGGCGCCGATTCTTCGACAACCTCGGCACGCAAAACACGCCGCAGATACAGGGTCAGAAAGACCGCCAGAAGCAATAAAATCGATGGAATGAGTAGAACGTCCAAAGAACCCTCAAAAAAGCCGGCACATAAAGAAACTATCAATAGTAAAAACTAATGTTACGCTAGCACGGCAACTCACGATAATCAACATTTATAATCTTTGCTCATCTCATCAGGTCTAGACTTCCTGAAAACGCTTCTTCCCTTTAAAAAAGACAGTGTTATATTATCTAAACAGCTTTAAGACAAGGGGAGCGCCTTCATGATTAAGCATCTCATTTACCTCGCCTCGGCTTTGGGATTATTCTGGCTGATGCTTTCGGGCCACTATACGGGGTTCATTTTCGGCTGTGCCGCTGCGTCCATTGCCTTGACACTGTTTGTCGCCTGGCGCATGGACGTGGTCGATGATGAAGCGGAACCGATTCACTTGACGGGTCAAATTTTTCTCTACTGGTTGTGGCTGGCCAAAGAAGTGGCAAAAGCCAACCTGGACGTGTGTCGGCGCATCTGGTCACCACGTCTCGATATCAGCCCGACCATGGTCTGCCTGACGGCCCACCAGAAAACCCCCCTCGGTGTCATGCTGTATGCCAACTCCATCACCGTCACCCCGGGCACGGTCTGTGTCAATGTTGATGGGGACAAGCTTGAAGTCCACGCTTTGACCTGGAGCGCGGCTGAAGACCTGCTCGAAGGCGAAATGGATCGCCGCGTCTGCCAACTGGAGATCTGACCGATGTATGCTGCCACCAGTGTTGCCATCCTGATCGTCATGGGTCTGGCCCTGATCCGCGCCATTGTCGGACCAACGGCTTTTGACCGCTTGCTGGCCGTCAACATGTTCGGCACCAAGACGGTATTGTTCATCGCCGTGTTCGGTTTTCTCACCGAGCGCCCCGATTTTCTCGATATCGCCCTGGTTTACGCGCTGGTCAATTTTCTCGGCACCATTGCCGTGTTGCGTTTCTTTGAACGCAAACAGCGTGATGCCGCCCAGACAAAACCACAGGAGCTGTCATGACGGTTGTTGTCGATATCCTCTCTATGATCTGTATGGCTCTGGGCTGTTTTCTCGGCATCACCGGCGGCATCGGTATTTATCGTTTGCCCGATTTTTTCACCCGGCTGCATGCCAGCAGCGTGACGGATTCGGCCTGTGCCTTTTTTATCTTATTCGGTTTGGCTCTGCAGGCCGGCTGGTCTCTGGTCACCATTAAGCTGGGGCTGGTGTTCTTTTTCCTGGTCCTGAGTAGCCCGACCGCCAGCCATGCTCTGGCGAAAACCGCGCTGCACAACAACCTGCAACCGCTGTTGGGACGGGAGGATAAACGCTGATGGATATTTTTATCGACATTATCCTGCTGACGTTTCTTTCTATTGCCGCCCTGGCCATTGCCCGCATCCGCAAACTGTTTTGCGCCATTATGCTGTTCGGGATTTTCAGCCTGGTCAGTGCCTGTCTGTTTGTCACCATGGATGCCGTGGATGTGGCTTTTACAGAAGCGGCGGTGGGCACCGGTATCTCCACGATCCTCATGTTGGCGACCATGGCGTTAACCAGTACGGAAGAGAAACGCCCGCCTTACCAGCCGCTCATTGCTCTGCTGGTCGTGGTGGTGACCGGCTCGGTACTGGTCTACGGCACCATGGATCTGCCCGACTACGGTGATCCCATGGCACCGATCCACCAACATGTTGCGCCACGCTATATTCAGCAATCGCCTCATGAAGTGGGGCCGCCCAACATGGTGACCTCAGTGCTGGCCAGTTATCGTGGTTTTGACACCCTGGGCGAAACCGCGGTCATCTTCACGGCGGGCATCAGTATCTATGCCCTGCTCGGTCTGCGCCGTCGCGAAGACCCCGACTACCGTCAGGAGGATGACCATGTCTGATCATCTGATTCTGCGCATCATCGCCAAGATGTTCATACCGTTCATCCTGCTGTTCGCGCTGTATGTCCAGTTTCACGGCGATTACGGCCCGGGAGGTGGCTTTCAGGCGGGCGTGATCTTCGCCAGCGGCCTGATTCTGTACACGTTGATTTTCGGCCTGAAGACGGCGATGCGTGTCGTCAGTCCGACCGCCCTGCGCATTCTGGCCGCCGGCGGTGTGCTGCTCTACGGCGGCACCGGCGTGGCATGCATGGTACGCGGCGGCAACTTCCTCAACTACTCGATGCTGTCCGACACGCCTCTGGCCGGCCAACATCTGGGGATCTTTCTTATTGAGCTGGGCGTGGGAACCACGGTGTTTGCCGTTATGGTGATGTTGTTTTATGCCTTCAGCGGCAGAAAGGGGCCGGAAGTATGAACCTGATCGGCCATTACAACTACCTGGTGTCCATCTTTCTGATGATGGTCGGTTTTTTTGTTGTTATCTGTCGCGGCAACCTGATCAAAAAGCTGATCGGTCTCAACATCTTCTCCACCTCGGTATTTATCCTCTACATCACCATGGGTAAGGTGGCCGGCGGCAGCGCGCCCATCGTCATGGACGGGCCCGGTCCGCACATCTACTCCAACCCGCTGCCCCATGTGTTGATCCTCACCGCCATTGTCGTCGGCGTGGCCACCACAGCCGTGGGCCTGGCGCTGACCGTGCGCATCAAGGAACGCTACGGCACCATTGAGGAGGATGAGATCCGCCAGAAGGATGAGTCCCTATGAGTATGTCATGGACCCACCATCTCCCCGTCCTGCAGGTGATTCTGCCGCTGCTCGGCGCACCGCTGTGCATGCTGACGCGTTCCAGCCGTCTCAACTGGCTGATCACCGTGGCCATTTCGTGGTCGGCTTTTGCCATCAGTCTTTTACTGGCGCGCCAGGTCTGGCTGCATGGCCCCATCACCTACAACATGGGCGGCTGGGCCGCCCCTTGGGGCATCACCTACCACATTGATGTGCTTAATGCCTTTGTGCTGCTGATTGTCACCCTGATCGCCGCCTTGGTCGCCCCTTATGCACGCAAAAGCATCCAGAAAGAGGTCGAGACCCACCGTCAGGCGGTGTTTTTTGCGCTGCTGTTGTTGTGTCAGGCCGGGCTGTTGGGCATTGTCATCACCGGCGATGCCTTCAATATGTATGTGTTTCTCGAACTGTCGTCTCTGTCCTCCTATGCTCTGATCGGCATCGGCAGGCGTCGCCGTGGACTCACCGCGGCCTTTCAATATCTGATCATGGGCACCATTGGCGCGACGTTTATCCTTATCGGCATCGGCCTGTTGTACAACCTGACCGGCACTTTGAATATTCTCGATCTCGCCGAGCAATTGAACCGCCTCAATCTGATCACCACCGGCAACCGCACTCTGATCACGGCGTTTGCGTTTCTCACCGTTGGCCTGAGTCTGAAGCTGGCTCTGTTCCCACTGCACCTGTGGCTGCCTAACGCTTACAGCTATGCGCCGTCCGTGGTCACCATCTTCCTGGCAGCCACGGCCACCAAGGTGGCGGTGTACATGCTGCTGCGTTTCTGCTTTACCATCCTCGGCCACGGCGCGCTGTTCCAGATGACCTTAGGTAAAATCGTCCTGCTGCCGTCGCTATGCGCCATTTTCATCGGCTCCATCGTCGCCATCTTCCAGTACGACATCAAACGGATGCTGGCCTATTCCAGTGTGGCCCAGATCGGCTACATGACCCTAGGCATCACCATGGCCACGCCGTTGGGCCTGACGGCCGGGATTGTTCATCTGTTCAACCACGCCCTGATGAAGGGCCTGCTGTTCATGACCATGGGCGCGGTGATCTACCGGGTCGATTCGGTTTACTTGAGCGACTTTCGCGGCCTGGGTAAACGGATGCCGTGGACCATGGCCGCTTTTGTCGTCGGTGGGCTCAGCCTGATGGGCGTGCCGCTGACCGCGGGTTTTATCAGCAAGTGGTATCTGGTCCAGTCCGCTCTGGAATGCGGTTGGTGGCCGGTGGCCGGACTGATTCTCATCGGTTCGCTCCTGGCCGTCATCTATGTCTGGCGGGTGGTGGAAACCGCTTATTTCAACCCCGACCACGAATTGGAGCAACGCAGCCATGAAGCACCATTGTCGTTGCTGATCCCCATGTGGATCCTGGTGGTGGCCAATATTTATTTCGGCATCAACAGTGATCTGCCCCTGGGCATGGCCTCAAAAGCGGCGCAACTTCTTCTCGGGGGGAGCGTATGAGCATCGCAAGCCTGTTGCAGTTGTGCCTGATTATCCCGGCCGTGGGTGCTGTCTTTATTGTTCTCAGCCATCGACTGCGCGACCTGCGTGAAGGCGTCACCCTGTTCAGCGCTGCCGCGCTGTTTGCCGTGGTCTGTCAGTTGTTCCGTCGCCCTGAAGCCCTGGATACACCACCCGTCATCCTGGCCGCGCCCTTACCGGGGCTGGAGCTGTCCCTGCATCTGGAGCCGCTCGGCTTACTGTTTGCCGGTATCGCCAGTCTGCTGTGGATGATTACATCGCTGTACACCATCGGCTACATGCGCGGCAACCGCGAACAGCAGCAAACCATCCTCTATGCCTGTTTCGCCCTGGCCCTGGCCAGCACCATGGGTATTGCTCTCGCCGGCAACCTGCTGACGCTGTTCGTGTTTTACGAAATGCTCACCTTGTCAACCTATCCTCTGGTCACCCATAAACGTGACCACGATGCCCTGGCCGGTGGTCGCTTTTATCTCGGCATTCTGGTGGGCAGCTCCATCGGCCTGCTGCTACCGGCCATTATCTGGACTTGGCATCTCACCGGAACGACGGCCTTTCAATTCGGCGGCATCCTGCCCTCGGAGACATCCAAGATCGTCGTCACGGCGCTGTTGCTGCTTTACGCTTTCGGCATCGGCAAGGCCGCGCTGATGCCGCTGCATCGCTGGCTGCCTGAAGCCATGGTGGCACCGACGCCGGTCAGCGCCCTGCTTCATGCTGTGGCCGTGGTCAAAGCCGGGGTGTTCTGCATTGTCAAAGTGGTGCTCTATGTGTTCGGCACTGAACTGTTATTGGGCAGCGACGGCCTAGTAATCCTCCAGGTGGTCGCGGCGTTTACCCTGCTGTGTGCGTCGCTGATCGCCCTGCAGCAGGACAACCTGAAACGACGTCTCGCCTACTCCACCATCAGTCAGTTGTCTTATATCACCCTGGCAACGGCGGTTCTGGCACCGCTGTCCATCACAGGCGCGGTAGTGCATATCGCGGCGCATGCCGCCGGTAAAATCACCTTGTTTTTCGCCGCCGGGGCCATCTATACCGCTGCCCATAAAACACGGGTCAGTGAACTGAATGGCATCGGCAAACGCATGCCATGGACCATGGGGGCCTTTGCCGTGGCGACATTGTCGATGATCGGGCTGCCGCCGGCCGCGGGGTTCCTTTCCAAATGGTTCATGTTGCAGGGCGCCTTTCAATCCGGCCAGATCTGGGTGGTGGCTGTTCTGCTGCTCAGCACGTTGCTCAATGCGGGATATTTTGTGCCGATTGTCTACGCGGCCTTTTTCAAAACAGAAGATCATGTCCCCCATCATGAGCACGGTGAAGCGCCATTGAGCATGGTGGTAGCGCTATCCGCTACAGCGGTCCTGACCCTGGTATTATTTTTCTGGCCGGATATGATCGTCACGATCGCCTCACGACTGGGGCAGGGAGGTGTTTTATGAAACGGATCATAACGCCTCTATTGCTCACGGCCCTCGCGATTTTGCTGTTGATCGATCCGTGGCTCCATCATCATCCCCCTTTTGCAACACCACTTTTCGGGCTATTTCTCTTAGTCAGTCTGGCCGGGTGCCTGCTCTGTGTCGGCGTTGCTTTGCTTCTGGCACCACTTCTTTCACGTCGGGAGGATTATTATGAGTGATCTGTTCCTGCCGCCTGGCGTGTTGCTGCTGTGTGTGGTCCCGGCGCTGGCCCTGTTGCCGCGTTCGTTGTGTCGCTGGATTCTCGCGTTGAGCCCACCTCTGGTGCTGCTCTATCTGTGGTCGTTGCCGAACAGCGCTGGTTTGTCTGTTCATCTGGCCGGATTCGATCTGATCCCGCTGCAGCTCAGCGCCATGGGCCGCCTGTTTGCCAGTGCGTTTCTGCTTGCCACTTGGGCCGGAAGCCTGTTTGCCTTTCCAGCGCAGCGCCGGGAATGGTGCGCGGCGTACCTTTATGCGGGCAGTGCTATGGCCATCACGCATTGCGGTGACTGGCTCAGTCTGTTTTTATTCTGGGAGGTGATGGCTGTTGCGTCGACGATTTTAGTGTGGACGGGCGGCTTCAAACAAAGTCCCGGAGCCGGCATGCGCTATCTGCTGGTCCATCTCGCCGGTGGTGTCCTGTTAATGGCGGGCATTGCAGCTCAGTTGCTCGTTCAAGATTCTGCGCTCATCATGCCATTAAGCGGTGGCTCCTGGGGTTCAGCTCTTATTCTTGCCGGATTTTTAGTCAATGCGGGAGCCCCGCCATTGTCGTTCTGGGTAGCCGATGCGTACCCGCAGTCCAGCCCCAGTGCCATGGTGTTTCTCTCGGCGTTGACCACCAAAACAGCTGTCTTCGTTTTGGCCAGTTGTTTTGCCGGATGGTCGATTCTGATTCCCATCGGGGCTTACATGGCGATTTACGGCATCATCTATGCGTTACGTGAAAACGATATTCGGCGCATTCTCGCTTACAGTATAGTCAATCAGGTCGGTTTTATGGTGGCGGCCATCGGCATCGGCGGAGAAACCGCGATTAACGGGGTCACACTTCATGCCTTGGCGCATATTTTTTACAAAACGGTTCTGGTTATTGCCGCGGGGGTGATTTTACGTGAGACGGGCTTACGTCATGCAACTGACTTAGGTGGTTTAGCACGACGTTATCCACTGGTTACGGGATGCACGCTTATCGGTGCAGCGGCAAGCATGGGCGTTCCACTGACCTCCAGCTTTATCAGCAAGGGGGTTATTCTTCAGGCGGCCCTGGAACATCATTTACCCTGGGTTTGGGTTGTGCTGGTTGCCAGTTCAGCGGCAGTCGCCTTTAATGCCGGCGTCCGTTTTCCATGGCTGGTCTTTTTCCGCACAGATCAGAAAGCGTTACCGTCCGACACGCCTCAGCTGTGCCGGTCCTCCATGCTCGCTATTGTGATTCCCTCGCTGCTGTGCCTGCTCATCGGGATTCTTCCTTCGCCGCTGTTCGCCTTGTTGCCGTTCTCAGCGGACTATCACCCTTACACCGTGCTTCACGTTGCCGAGCAATTTCAGATACTGCTTCCGGCCATTGCCCTGTTCTGGTGGCTACGGCCACTGATGGCACCCCAGGCGATCATCCAACTGGATCTGGATTGGCTGCTCAGACGCTTGCTGCTCTATACGTGGCGCGAAGGTGTCTTACGTTTACTGTATATCAGCCTTAACCTGCGTGACCTCATGCTGACGTCTTCACTACGAGGGTTCAAGTTTCTGTTCCGCCACTACGGTCCCCGAGGCATTCTCGCCCGTTCCTGGCCGACTGGCAGCATTGCCCTATGGGTGGCTCTGATTCTCGCCAGCTATGTGGTTCTCTACAGCCTGCAAAGTCGCTCGTTGTGGCAATTTATTCGCTCAAGCTTCAGTTGATTTTTTTCTACCGTGTCATAAAAAAAGCAGCCTGCATACTGCAGGCTGCTTTTTAGCACTTCATCTGTAAACTCTTGATCAGTACTTAAGAATGATGCTGTCAAGACCTCGCTTGGGCAGATGATAGTTGCCCTGATCGTCATGCCAGCCGTACGCATCCGCACCGGGCTCCTGATGCTCAAGAATAATTTCCTCACCGGGCTTGCCGATGGCCACGACCAGAAGAATTTCATAGCGGGTTGGCAGATCAAGGGCTTCACGCAGCTTACGTCGTTGCACTTTGGCGGCAATACAACCACCCAGCCCCTTATTTGTGGCGCCAAGCAAAATCGACTGGGCGGCAATGCCCTGATCCGCGACATAGCTGCTGCAGACGGTTTTATCACCAAGGATGATGATATATCCAGTCGGCTTCACCCCTTTGATCGGTCCGCCCCATCCCCGCAGGTACCCCTGCCACGACAACGTTTCGAAAATCTTTTCGTTACGCTCTTCTTCACACGAAATCAGATAACGTAACGGCTGCATGTTGAGGTTGCTGGTTGATGGTGCCAAACGAGCACAATCCACCAGCTCACGCAGTACGTCTTCAGTCACCTTCTCCGACTCGACAAAGTAATGATAATTACGTGTTTTTTCGATTAATCCTCTAAAATCGCAATTGCTTATTTTGCACTCACTCATGACGTGCCCCTTTTCTGCCAGCATGAACTGATTTCTTCCCCCACATGGAAGGAATCAGTTCGACCCATACCAAACCACGACACGAGATATTTTCTTTGGAGACCCCTTTGCTGGCAATCTGAATCTTGCCAAAAATAAAACACCTCGTTTTAATTACCCACGTAAATAAAATACCGTTTGTTTTTTATTCATGCAAGTCTTTTTTCCACATCTCGCAACTTTTTACCGTTAATCTCATAGCCTGACCTTATTTTCACCACCTTCAAACCAAGACTGTCTCCTCAGCAAATAACCAATAATTTCAATATGTTAAATCTGATTTACTGCTACACCTGTACATCTTTGCAGACCACGGCCAAGCAAGCCTTTCTTAATAGATTAAAGCGGACTTTTGGAATGTCAATGGGAGGAGAAGATTTCGTTCCGGGAAATGCATTTTGCTTAAAATTGTTTATAACAGCGTTTACCGCTCTTGATATTTTATCTTCAAAATTGTCCGATACGGCTGACCGCACTGACAACAGCAGCTTCAACTTTTAGAATTCGTGATCCGAGGACCCATGGTTGCATTCCTTGCTGACAAAGCAGGTCAACTTCATAGGGGATAAAGCCCCCTTCCGGCCCAATCACGAGAAGATAGCCGTCTGCTTCTGCTATTTGAGTTAGCGCGTCAGCATGGGGATGGGCAACAATCCCTTGCTTGCCGTTCAAACGATGCGGCAAAACATCTTCCGCAAAAGGCTTGAACAATCGGAAACAGTCCACCTCTGGCACCATTGTGTCGCAACACTGCTCCAGCCCTTCAACGAGTATCTCCTGCAGAGCCTCTGCCTCAAGCAATGGTGTTTGCCAAAAACTCTTCTCGACACGCCACGAATTAATCAAGGTGATCCGTTTGATCCCCAATGTCGTTGCGGTTATCAGCGTTCTCTTCAAGACTTTTGGTCGTGGTAACGCCATGATCAACTCAACCCTGCTGGGTTCGGGTGGCAGCAAATCACAACAGACGTCCAAAACAAGCTTTTCATGGGTCAGCGCAACGATCGTTCCAGAACCATGCAGTCCATTCAGCAGGCCAACCCGTAGCTGATCACCAACTTCAGCACGATGGATCAGTTCAACGTGCGATCGACGACGCCCAGTTAGACAAACCCTATCTGGTCCGATAAAATCGTCGGCAAACAGCAAAATGATGTTCATGGGGCTTCACCACGATCAGTTTCAAGCCAATGCTTGAGGCGCTGTTTGACTTTTTGGCACAGAGCATGATCCATTTTAAGTTGTTTGGTACCGTAGCAACGTGTTGCATCAATGATGAGTGTATCTTGGCGCCAAGACACGGCTTCTTGCCATGGCAGATTAAAACACCGCCACAAGAGATACTCAGTGTTATTGATCGACGTGTTTGAATCAACAAAAAGAACCAGTTGCGCATTCTTCACAAGATAGTGATCAAGCAGGGCCTCACGGCGATCCTGCGTCAGTGCATCAACAACCTGAATAATAAAGTTATTGTGATATTCACCATAATCAATCCACGTTACATCAGCAACCCATGGAAATTCGCGGATTAATACCCATTTGACATAGGGAAGTCGTGCACGAGCCAGTGTATAACTTTCTGTCGGCGGTGGTCCGACCACTGTTATCGGGCATATGGCATCAGTTTTCGCCCACGCTTTTTTAACATGAATGACCGGGCAAGGGACCGCTGAGCTATAGGCGCCGCGAAAGTTGCCATGGGGACCATCTAAACAGCTCTCATGGCCATCTACGGCCCCTTCAAGGCATATTTCCCACGGACATGGAACAGGCAGGCCATAAACAGGACTTGCAGAACAGGGGATCGCTTGCCCCTGTAACCATGACGCAAATGCAATCGTATCGATCTCCCGGCCCAACGGCAGCATTGCCGCCACCATCAAAGCAGGGTCGACACCGGCCACAACCGCTATGGGCATTTCTTTACCCACGCGGCGATACTCTTCGTAAATTCGCTTCGTGTACGACCCGGGCAGGCAATGCAACGTTAACCGATCATCGTCGTGCCTCTCCAGACGATAAATACCACAGTGGATCATCCCGTGTAGATCGCGGACAACTGTCAATGACAGCGAAAAATAGGGCCCGGAATCTTCAGGCCAATACTGCAGCATGGGAAGCGTTGACAGGGTTTCAGACTGCACCGCCGCCACATCAAAGGGATGCAGGAATCGGTCAAGGCAATAAAGTGGCTGCGTCTCCAACCAATGCGATAAGGAGATACGACCAGGCACCTCAACCGGAATGCGGCCTAAGACGTCTGTCATTGCCCCTGGTTCACCATAAAACGCCTCAATGCTGTCCTGTTCATAGAACAGGTTAGCAATCACAGCGAATTGATTGTTACGGAGGCAGTTGAAAAGAACAGAACTAGGTGAGTGTTGACTGAGCTGACGAACAATTTCCGCAGCTTCCAGATCAGGGTCGACAGGGTCATTTATGACGAGAAGCTGTTGGTGCTCTTTAAGCCAGGAAAGATGTTCTCGAAAATTCATAAAAAAAGCCCCGGTTAAAAACCGGGGCTTTTTGTCTACATTTACAGGATCGCCTGTCGCGCCAGCGACATGATGCCGCTGGGAACGATTCCCATATAAAGAACCGCAATCACAGACAGAACAAGACAGATGGTTGCCCCGGGCTTAAGCTGAATCCAGGAGAAATCTTCTTCCGGATCCCTGAAGTACATGAATACCATAACCCGCAGGTAGTAGTACAGAGATACTGCTGAGTTGAGAACACCCAGAACCGCCAGCCAGACATAACCGGCATTCAAGGCACCGGCGAAGATATAGAACTTGCCGCTGAAACCGGCTGAAGGCGGAATCCCCATCAGGGAAAACAGACAGATCGACAGAAGTACCGCCAGAAGAGGCCGTTTGTAACCGAATCCGGCTATTCCCTGCAGAGTCAGATTCTCCTCTCCTTGCTTGCCAAGCAGAATCAGTACAGCGAACGCACCGATGTTCATAAAGGTGTAAGCAAGCATGTAGTAGAGAACACCGGAAACTCCAATCTCATTGGCCGCAACCAGACCAACCAGCGCATAGCCGGCATGGGCGATTGACGAGTACGCCAGCATCCGCTTGAGATTTGTCTGGTTAAGTGCAATGAAGTTACCGAAGATCATGGTCAGAACAGCCAGAACCCACAGCAGTGAAGACCAGGTTCCCTGCATGCCAACCAGGCTGACCAGGAAGATGCGCATAAACGCTGCAAAAGCTGCCGCTTTGGGTCCGGCACTCATAAAAGCGGTAATCGGTGTCGGTGCGCCCTGGTAGACATCGGGTGTCCACATATGGAAGGGTGCAATGGCAATCTTAAACAGGAAACCGGTGCCCATCAGCAACATACCGGCCACAGCAACTGGGTTACCCAGTGCAGCGGGGAATGCCTGGAAATAAGCGCCGATGTCTACCAGGTTGGTCGTTCCGGCAACACCATAAATCAGTGCCATACCATAAAGCAAAAAGCCGGTGGAAAAGGCACCAAGCAGGAAGTACTTCAGACCTGCTTCATTGGATTGGCATTGATTGCGGAAGAATCCGGCCAGCACATAAAGAGAGACGGACAGCACTTCGAGACCAAGAAAAATGGTCATCAGGTCGGTTCCGGAAGCCATCAACATGGCACCGACCGTGCTGAACAGAATCAGAGAATAGTACTCGCCAACAGGATACCCTTCCCGTTTCAAGTAATTATCTGACATCAGGATGGTCAATGCCGCTGCGATCAGAAAGACAATCGTAAAAAAGATCGAAAAGTTATCCAGAACAACGTGTCCGGCAAAACCGGCCTGAGCATTGTTCCAGCTACCAACAGCGACAATCCCGGTCGCCACGAGAGCCACAAGGCTCAGACCGGCAACGTGTGCCGTGGCGCCGCGCTTGGAGAATGCATTCACAAGCAACATCACCATTGCACAGCATGCCAGAACGATGGACGGCATGAGTGCGGCAAAGTTGATGTTTTGCATGGCTGTTTGCACCAGATTTTCCATGAAGATGCTCCTTTAGAAGCGGTTTAACGCAAGTTACTTAAATTCAGCTCAAAGCTTAATGACCGTGTCCATGATGTGCGGCAGGAGCCTCGACAGGCTCATGGACCGCAGCCGGAACAGCCGACGGCATCGGGATCGGTTGTTTCCCGGACACTTGTTCGATCATCTGATCAATGGCCGGAGTCATTTTTTCCAGGAAGGTGTTGGGGTACACGCCAATCCAGAAGACAAACACCAGCAGAGGCAGGATCACACACAGCTCACGCAGGTTGAGATCTTTGAGAACCTGATTTTTAGGGTTGTCCAGCTTACCGAACATGACACGCTGGAACATCCACAGCATGTAAACCGCTGCGAGGATAACACCGGATGTCGCAACAACGGCAAACCAGCGCAGTTCACTTTGATAAGCACCGAGCAGGATCATGAACTCGCCGACAAAACCATTCGTAGCCGGCAGACCGATAGAGGACAGTGTCACAATCATAAAGATGGTGGCAAACACCGGCATTTGCTTGGAGAGTCCGCCGAATTCACTGATCAAGCGCGTATGACGGCGCTCATAAATGAAGCCGACAATAAGGAACAGCGCGCCGGTAGAAACACCATGGTTGATCATCTGGAGTACGGCACCACTGACACCGATGGTATTGAGGGCAAAAATACCCAGCATGACAAAACCAAGGTGAGAAACCGAGGAGTAAGCGACCAGTTTCTTGACATCCTTCTGCATCATGGCGACCAGAGCACCATATACGATGCCGATGACAGCCAGGGCCGTCATATAAGGCAAGAAGGTTTGTGTCGCTTCCGGAAATAACGGCATGGCGAAACGCACATAACCATACGTACCCATCTTCAGCATGACTGCGGCAAGAATAACCGAGCCGGCTGTCGGTGCTTCGGTATGTGCATCAGGCAACCAGGTGTGAACCGGAAACATGGGCACCTTAATGGCAAAACTGAAGGCAAAGGCCAGGAACAGCCATTTTTGCAGTTGCGGGTCCAGAGACAGATTATAAAAATCAGCAATGCTGAAACCGGAGATATCCATACCGGAATTAACAGCGGCGTAGTAGATGTAAAGAATTGCCACCAGCATCAGCAGTGAACCAACCGCCGTATAAATGAAGAACTTAACTGCGGCATAGATACGGTTCGCACCACCCCAGATGCCGATCATGAAGTACATCGGGATCAGCATCAATTCCCAGAAGATATAGAACAGGAACAGATCAAGAGCGATGAACGCACCGAGCATCGCTGTTTCGAGCAACAACATCAGAGCCATATAGCCTTTGACGTTTTTCGTCACAGCCTGCCAGGTTGACAGGACAGCGATCGGCATGATGAAGGTCGTCAACATGACCAGCCACAAACTGATACCATCGATACCGACACTGTAATTCATCTGGAAATAGTTCGTAACACTGATCCATTCAGCGAACTCAGTATAGTGCATACCACCTGATGTTTTAAAAACAGGGTCAAGTGCCAGAGGCAAGCTGATCACAAACGTGATCAAAGTAAAGACCAGTGTCGCACCTTTAAGCAATCCACCATTATTCTTAGGCAGCATCAGGACGATGAACATACCCAGAAGGGGGAAGAATGTCATCAGGCTGAGAAGATGTTCTGACATTAGAAGTTGCTCCTTGTATATGAGATTCCAGTCACAGCCGTCATTAGTTGAAAACGTAGATGGCGAGGATAACCACAACGCCCAACACCATGGACATGGCATAGTTGTGGGTAAATCCTGTTTGCGTGTGTCGTAAGACCCTGCCGGTGCCGCGCACCACCAAGGCAACGCCATTCACCAGCCCATCCACCAGGCGGACATCGAAAACCTGCCACAACAGAGTGCCAAGACGCTTGGTCGGGTTGACAATCAGGGCATCATAAAACTCATCGATATACCATTTATTGAAAATCGCTTTATGCAGTTTGGGTACTTTGGCAACCAGTTGAGCCGGCAGCTGAGGATTCTTACAGTACATGATCCAGGCCAGACCGATGCCGACAACGGCAATACCGACAGAGATCGCCATGAAACCGAACTCTGTACTGGCGGCACCATGAGCTTCAATGTGATGCAGATGCTGGGTGTGCTCAAATACAGGGGCCAGAAAATGTTCGATCTGATTTGGGAAATGGCCAATCAGATTTCCGAGAACATGGGGAACACCGAGGAAACCACCGAAGGTCGCCAGTGCGGCCAGAATCATCAACGGCAATGTGATCACCAGCGGTGACTCAGGGATATGATCCTTGGCACGGGCATCGGTTTTCTGTTCGCCGAAGAAGGTCATGAACACCAGACGGAACATGTAGAATGCCGTCAAAGCAGCAGCAAGAGCGCCTGCCAGCCACAGAACCCAGTGACCGCGAGTCGAGGCAAATGACCACCAGAGGATTTCGTCTTTAGAGAAGAAACCTGAGAAGAACGGAATTCCGGCAATCGCCAGTGTTGACAACAGGAACGTAATAAACGTAATCGGCATCTTTTTGCGCAGACCACCCATATTGCGCATATCCTGCGGATCATCATGCAGGTGAGCATGATGATAGGCGTGGTGCATACCGTGAATAACCGAGCCGGAACCAAGGAACAGGCAGGCTTTAAAGAACGCGTGGGTCAGCAAATGGAAAATACCTGCGGTGAAAGCGCCAACGCCCATCGCCAGGAACATGTACCCCAGCTGGGAAACTGTTGAATACGCCAAAACGCGTTTTATGTCGTTTTGTGCCAGGCCGATGGTGGCGGCGAACAGGGCTGTCGCGGCACCAACGATGGCAACAACCATCATGGTATCCGGTGCCATGGCAAACAGACCGTTCATCCGGCCGATCATGTACACACCGGCGGTAACCATGGTCGCAGCATGGATCAATGCCGAAACCGGGGTCGGACCTTCCATCGCATCCGGCAACCAGGTGTACAGAGGGATTTGTGCGGATTTACCCGTGGCACCGAGGAAGAAACACAGGGTGACGATGGTCACAATAATGCCGCCGTTTTCCAACAGATGAGCGTTTGCGGAAATTTCCGTAAAGCGGATCGTCCACACCCCTTGCTGGCCCAAAGACCAGAACAAGGTGAACAGGCCAAGCAGGAAGCCAAAGTCGCCAACACGGTTGACAACGAACGCCTTTTTGCCCGCATCGCTGGCACTTTTCTTCTCGAAGTAGTAACCGATTAACAGATAAGAGCACAGGCCGACACCTTCCCAACCAACGAACATGACCAGGGCATTGTTGCCCAGAACCAGCATCAGCATGGCAAAGGTAAACAGGTTAAGGTAAGCGAAGAACCGATAATAGCCTTCTTCACCGTGCATGTAACCGATGGAGTACAAGTGGATCAGGGTCGACAAACCGGTGACATTCATCATCATCAATCCGGAAAGCGGATCCAGCAGGAAACCCCAGTCAACCTGCAGAGGCGCAACGGTCATCCAGCTCGCAACAATGACTTCGTGCGTCTTTTGACTGTCACCAAGCAATTGCAGGAAATATTTGCAGGACACGATAAAGGACGAGAAGATCGCCAGGGTGGCAATAGCCCCGATCACCTTTTCATTTTTAATCTTTTTGCCCAGCAGACCGTTGATCAGAAACCCCACAAAGGGCAGCAACGGAATAAGCCATAATTTGTCGTACATCTATATCTCCTCTAGGCGGACTGAACCAGAGACAGCCCTGAAGATGTTACCATTTCAACAGGCTGAAATCCTCAACGTCAATGGACTCTCTGTTACGGAAAAAGGCGATCATCAGTGCCAGACCAACAGCGGCTTCCGCAGCGGCAACCGTCATGATGAAAAATACAAAGATCTGACCATCCATATTACCAAGATGACTCGACAGAGCGATAAAGGTCAGGTTGACCGCATTCAGCATCAGTTCGACGCACATAAACACGACGATGGCATTTTTACGGGTCAGGACACCAATCGTTCCCATGGAGAACAAGATTGCGCTCAAAACCATATAATGAGTAATTGTAATCATAGTGATTCCCCCGTCCCTTTAGACTTCCCGTTTTGCCAGAACTACAGCACCGACGATGGCCACCAGCAACAGAATGGATGCAATCTCGAACGGCAGCAGGAAGTCCGTAAACATCGCCTTACCGATGAGTTCAACATGGCCGACGCTTTCAACGACATCAGCGTTAACCGGGCCAACAGAGCCGCTCACTCCACCATTTTTCAGAATAACGACAATCTGCACCAGCATCGCAATTGCGAAGATAAACGCACCGGTCACGGCATGTCGATACCGGGCGATCACTTCTGATCCCTGGTTAAGCAACATCATGACGAAGATAATCAGCACCATGATCGCGCCGGCGTATACCATGACTTGTACCGCAGCCATGAACGGGGCATGGAGCATGACATAAAAAACCGCTAGGCAGAAAAACGTCATAACGAGAGAGATTGCGCTGTTGATAGGGTTTTTGCATGAGATCACGCAAAATCCGGAAACAACGGCGACAAACGCGACAAGATAAAAGAAGAACAACTGCACTAATTCCATGAGGGTGGCTCCTATACCGATTATTTGAGCAAACGCTCCTTGGTGAAGCAGAAGTCTTCACGCTTATAATTGGCCAATTCGTATTCGCCGGTCATCTCGATGGCTTCAACAGGACACGCCTCGACGCAATATCCACAGAAGATACAACGCAGCATATCAATCTGATAAACCGTGGGATACTTGACGCCGTTCTCATCCTCACCAGCCTCTACCGTAATGCACTTTGCCGGGCAGACGGTCGGGCACAGATAACAGGCCACACATTTTTCCCGGTTATGATCTGGGATCAGTCGGTGCAGACCGCGAAAACGATCAGACGGTTCGAGCTTGACTTTCGGATACTCAACAGTCGTTGAATTACCCGGAAGCAGATGCTTTGCCGTTATACTTAAGCCCTGGATAAACTCTTTAATCATGGGTCAATCCTCTATACATGGGGTACTGCGTTAAAAAACAACAACGGCACCGGTAATCACAATATTCAGCAATGCCAACGGCAGGAACACTTTCCAGCCCATGAACATCAACTGGTCATAACGTACACGCGGGAAGGTGGCTCGAATCCAGATGAACAGGAACATGAAGCAGAACACCTTCAGCAGCAAATTGATGGGACCGGGGAATGGACCAGCAGGGCCACCAAGGAACAGGGTGGCGGTAATCGCGGAAATCACGATCATATTGGCGTATTCCGCCATGAAGAACAGCGCATACTTCATAGAAGAGTACTCGGTACAGAAACCGGAAACCAGCTCCGTTTCCGCTTCAGGAAGGTCAAACGGCGTCCGGTTGATTTCAGCCAGAGACGTCACCACAAACAGGCAGAAAGCCAACGGCTGTGAGAAGATGTACCAGTCAAAAATCGATCCGGCCTGCGCTTCAACGATACCGCGCAGACTCAATGTCTCGGAAAGCATAAAGACAGAGATAATCGCCAGACCGGCAGCCAGTTCGTAGGAAATCATCTGAGCCGCGGAACGAACACCGCCAAGCAAAGAGTATTTATTGTTGGACGCCCAACCCGCCAGAACGATCCCGTATACCCCCAGACCCGCCATGGCCAGAATGTACAGGATACCGATATTCAGATCGGTAATCTGTAACGGCACAACATAGCCGCCAACGGTGATGGTATCTCCAAAGGGAACAACGGCAATGGTAATAAAGGCCGGAACCAGGATCATCATCGGCGCCAGAACAAAAGCCAGCTTGCTGGACTGAGCCGGAATGATATCTTCTTTGAAAAACAGCTTCAAACCGTCAGCGATCGGCTGCAGCAATCCGAGGGGTCCGGTCATCGTCGGTCCAAGACGGGTCTGCATGCGACCGATGATCTTACGCTCGGCATAGGTCGCATAAGCAACAATCAGAACCACCACGATAAACACGGCCAGAATTTTGGCAATCATCACGCCGATAAACAGCAGTGGATCGTTCGAGAGGCTAAGCAGTTCAGACATGATTTTCCTCTTTCCTTCCTCTAAAGACCCGTCTCAACATCCGACAGGCCACTTATCGATGGGAGATATCCCATCCGCAGGTGACTCAAATTAACGGTCAATCTCTCCCAGAACGATATCCAGGGTACCAATGGCGGCGATAACGTCGGCCAGCAAAGCGCCCTCAATCATCTGCGGCAAAGCCTGAAGATTGACGAATGATGGCGGACGGATTTTCATACGGAAAGGATTGGCGCTACCGTCGGAGACCATGTAATAGCCAAGTTCCCCTTTAGGTGCTTCAATCCCCTGATAGACCTCACCAGGCTCCGGCTTGAAACCTTCAGTAATAATTTTAAACTGATGGATCAGACCTTCGATGCTGTTGACGACCTTCTTTTTCTCAGGTAAACACACTGAAGGCACATCCGCCAGAATGGGACCAGGCTGGAGTTTATCAAGAGCCTGTTGGATGATCTTGCACGACTCACGCATCTCATCCAGACGAACTTTATAGCGATCAAAGGTGTCACAGCCATCACGGGTGATGACCTTGAAATCGTAGTCTTCGTAACCCGTGTAGGGATTGTCACGACGCAGGTCCCAATCCACGCCACTGCCGCGCAGTGCCGGACCACTCAGACCGATATCAATAGCATCTTCGGCACTGATTTTAGCCACGCCAATGGTCCGTTTCTGCCAGATCTTGTTGCCGGTCAGCAAACCTTCATAGGTATTGATATGCTCCGGCATGGCATCGATGAAATCGCGCACATCATTTTCGAAGCCTTCGGGAAGATCAAGCGACAGCCCACCGACCCGGAAGTAGTTGGAGGTCATACGGGCACCGGACAACTTCTCATACATATCCATGATCGCTTCACGCTCACGGAAGCAATACAGGAAGACAGTCATGGCACCAATATCAAGGGCGTGAGTCGCCAGCCAGACCAGGTGACTTTTAATACGGGTCAGCTCCGCCATCATCACGCGAACGACTTTGGCACGCTCAGGAATCTGATCGGTAATACCGAGCAGCTTTTCAACGGCCAGAACATAGCCGAGGTTGTTGCTCATTGGAGCCAAGTAGTCCAGACGGTCGGTCAGGGGCAGAGCGCGGTGGTAACTGCGGTTTTCCGACAGTTTCTCAACACCACGGTGCAGGAATCCGATATGGGGAACCGCTTTGACAACGGTCTCACCATCCAGCTCAAGAACCAGCTGCAACACGCCGTGGGTCGACGGATGCTGCGGTCCCATATTGATTGTCATCGTCTCTGTAGTTGCCATGTGTTATGCCTCGTCTTAATCGGTTGCGCTGAAATTACGAAAGTCGTCCCTGATACGGATCGCGACCAGGGCCCTGCAGCGGATAGTCCTTGCGCAGGGGATGGCCCTCCCAATCAGCCGGCATAAGGATACGACGCAGATCCGGGTGTCCTGCGAACGAGATCCCCATCAAATCCCAGCACTCACGCTCAGGCCAGTTAGCCGTCGACCAGACACCGCTGACCGTATCGACGCAGCAGTCCTGCTCTTCAACCGGCACTTTGACCCGCAAACGCTCTTTGGTTGTGATGTTGTACAGGTTGTACACCACCATAAAACGGGGGGTTTGACCGAGATAATCAACTCCACACAGATCACATAAAAAGTTGTATCCGGCTTCCTCTTTGAGGTAGCGGCAGATAGCAACAATATCTTCTTTTTTTACCGTGACCGTGACTTCACCGCGATGCTCTTTAACGTCCAGCACGGAAGCGGCGAAAGCTCCTTTCAGCTTTGCTACGACAGCTTGGCTCATTTTTTAATCCCTATTTGATCGGTTTAAACCGGAAAGAACTAGCCGGGAATAACTTTACCGGCCCCGATAGCGGCGCCGAAGCTATTACGCTCACGCATGATCTTCTCCTGCAACTTCATCAGACCATACAACAGACCCTCCGGACGGGGAGGACAGCCCGGAATATAGACATCCACCGGAAGTGCCTGATCAATCCCCTGCAGGACACTATAGGTATCAAACACACCACCCGAGGAAGCACAGGCTCCCATAGCGATGACATATTTGGGTTCAGGCATCTGCTCATAAACCGTTTCAATAACAGGCAGCATCTTGTGGGTAACCGTACCCGCAATAATAATGACGTCAGCCTGACGAGGTGACGCACGAAACAGAACCCCCATACGGTCAAGGTCAAATCGCGCGGCACCGGTTGCCATCATCTCAATCGCACAGCAGGCCAGACCAAAGGTCATAGGCCACAGCGAACGGGAGCGTGACCAGTTGACAACCTTATCCAGCGAAGCCGTCATAATATTATTGCCCAGAACGAAATTATGCTCCGCTCCAGCAGCCTGTTCTGGTGTGTTTACTCCCATTCCAATGCTCCTTTTTTCCAGACGTAGACGTAGCCAACCAGCAGTATCACGATGAAGACGCCCATCTCAATAAAGCCGAACATGCCCAGTCGCTTGAACACAACCGCCCACGGATAGAGGAAAACGGCCTCAATATCGAACAGAATGAACAGCATGGCGACGATGTAGAACTTGACCGAGAAACGCTCACGAGCCGTACCGATCAGCGGCATCCCGCACTCATAGGGGGCAAGCTTGACAGCACTGGGCTTTTTGGGGCCGAAAATAAACGAAAAAGCCACTGAACCTAACGCAAACAACAGCGCAATGGTTATGAGGACGAGTATCGGCAGATAACTCTCAAGCATGGGAACAGCTCCTCCTGACAGGGTTACTTAATATTTTTTAAACAAAGCATAATTCACTAATTTTAGCGTCGTGCAAGTTAAGTCAAAACGGCCCCTTTGTCAAGGGAAAAATAGAGTATACTGTATGCAATTCACAAACGATTTAATCCTAATTTTACAAGCACTTACGAAGTATACATCCTGAAAAAACAGGGGATTTGCCGGCTGTTTTCATAGCGCAAAAAAGCCTAAAAAATACCGTATACTCAACCACTTCCCAAACAAATAAAACACCTTTTCAACAAAAATATTACACAGCCCGCTTCTGCACAGATGCACAGCGGCCAATCGTGCAATTTCTTGCCGTTAGCACAAATTTGTTATACTCGACAAAAAGCACTTCACCAACCGTGACAGGAGAAAAATATGCGTATTTTCATTTCCGGTGCCAGCGGATTTGTTGGTCACCACACTATTCAGGCCCTTGTCAGCCAAGGACATGCCGTGCGCTGTCTGGTACGCAAGCCGACCCCTGCACTGTCGACCATCCCTCAGGTGGAAACCGTTCAGGGCGATGTCACCAGCTCCACCGGATTGCAACAGGCCATGTCCGGCTGCGATGCCGTCTTCCACCTGGTTGGCATTATTCGCGCCTTTCCCCAGCGGGGAATCACCTTTGAAAAACTCCATATTGAGGCAACGCGTAATATCCTGACCGCGGCGCAAGAAGCCGGCATTTCGCGCTTTCTGCATATGAGCGCCAATGGCGCCGGCCCGGACTGCCCTGAAGCCTACGGTGCCACCAAGTGGCAGGCTGAAGAACTGGTCCGCCAATCCGGACAGCAGTGGACAATTTTCCGACCATCACTCATCCTCGGCCACAATGGCGCCTTTACACGCATGCTTGTCCAGCAGATTCGCTTCCTGCCTGCCGTTCCCGTCATCGGTGACGGCCATTATCCACTCAGCCCGGTAGACGTCGACGATGTCGCACTCGGCTTCGCCAATGCCTTATCCCGCTCCGAGTCCGTCGGCAAGACCTACCACTGCTGTGGCCCGGATCTCTGCAGTTACAACGACCTGATTGATCTCGTCGCCCAAGGACTGGGCCGTAAACATGCCATCAAGGTGCACCAGCCTCTGTGCCTGATGCAACCCGTCACGCGCCTGCTGGAACGCTTTGCTTTTTTTCCGGTGACCAGTGACCAGATTTCCATGCTGATTCGTGGCAACGTCTGCGACCCGGAACCCTGGGCCGGCGAACTGGATATTGCGCCGACACCACTGGCCGAAACCATTAAAAAAGCCCTGGCCGGTTAATCCGACCAGGGCTTCAAAGGAACACATCCTTTTTTAAACAATCACGCGGTTTCATTTTCAGGTGGCGTCAGATAGCGGGTAACGGCTGCCCGAATCGCCGTAGCGGCGAGATTGGAACAATGCATTTTCGTATCCGGCAGCCCACCCAATGCATCCGCCACCTTTTCATCGGTGACCTCCAAAGCCTCTTCCAGAGTCTTGCCCTTGACCATGGTACTGGCCATCGACGTTGTGGCGATGGCTGCACCACAACCATAAACCTTATATTTTACATCGGTAATGACATCGTTATCGATCTTCAAAAAAATCAGAACCGCATCACCACAGCCGGGGTCCCCCACCTTGACAACGACATTGGGGTTCTCGATCTGTCCTACATTTCTCGGGTTGGAGAAATGATCCATTACTTTGTCCGTGTACATAATCCTTTACCGCTCCCATCCAAAAAAATTCTTGAGTGAAACACTCTGATTTATTTCACTATCGTAAAACAGCTTTACCGCATGAGTCAAGAACAAGTAGTATAGACAGCTCAACGAGACGCAGAACATCGACCGTCGTCAGACGCGCTTTGCCAAACAACACTATTTACCATGCGCAACAACAGCCTTTCCAGACAAACCATGCGACATCCTCAAACCGACGAAAGCGTTTAACACTGTGGCTTCAGCGACTGAAAACATGACGGCACATTACGCCGCCCACTGCCTGGAAACCATGCGCCGGGCAATTGAGGAATCCGGCGGCAACGAAATCTTTTTCCTCGGCCACACCGACGACAACCTGTCCATCACCGACATCACCGTCCTGGCGCGCGGGCATCGCTCCGCTGTCCCAGCCATTACCAGTCGTTGTCGTTGTGGCGACACCGTTATCCACAACCACCCATCCGGCGACCTGACACCCTCCAATGCCGATCTCGGCATTGCAGCACGTTTGGGCGAGACCGGCATAGGCTTTCACATTGTGGATAACTCTGTTGAAAACGTGTATAAAGTCGTCGACGCCTGCCCGGCGCCACAATCAGCCACCATCCAACACGAAGATGTCGCCCATGTGCTGGCCGCTGACGGCCCCCTGGCCAGCCAGCTGGGCAGCTACGAGGAACGCCCGGAACAACTGCGTATGGCACTGGCCGTGGCCGACGCCTTCAACCACAATGGACTGGCCACCATCGAAGCCGGCACAGGAACAGGCAAAAGCCTGGCGTACCTGATTCCAGCCATCATCTGGGCCCTCGACAATGAGCAACCGGTGGCCATTTCCACCAATACCATCAACCTTCAGGAACAGCTGATCAGCAAAGATCTGCCCCTACTTAACCAGGTCATGGACCGCGAATTTCATGCCGTTCTGGTCAAAGGGCGCAATAACTACCTGTGCCTGAGACGACTGGACAGCGCTCATCGCGAACCGGACCTGTTCAAAAATGAACAGTCCAGCGAGCTCGCTCAACTGCACGAATGGGCAACCGCCACCAACGTCGGCAGTCGTGACGAACTGACCTTCATCCCTTCCGCGGCGGTATGGATGGAAGTCTGTTGCGAAATGGATCAATGTCCGCGTACGCGCTGCCCGCACTACAGTCGTTGTTTTTTCCATAAGGCTCGCCGCCGGGCCGCCCACGCCGATCTGTTGGTCGTTAATCACGCCCTGCTGCTCTCCGACCTGTCCCTGCGTGCCCAAACGGAAAATTACAGCTCGGCGGCGGTCCTGCCGCCCTACAGCCGGATTGTCTTTGACGAAGCACATCATCTCGAAGATGCGGCGACACGCAATTTTTCCATTCGCTTGAGCCAGTTGAGCTTCGCCTACAGCCTCAACCGCCTGGTTCATCCACGCAAACCGGAAAAAGGTCTGCTGCCCCGCCTGCTGTCGACACTGGCTCGTGAGTTGCCGGACCCCCTGAGCGCTCTCTATGACAGCCTGTATCGCCACATTGAAACGGCCGCACTCGACTGTCGACAGCTGCGCGATGAACTCGGAGAAACGTTCACCAGTCAACGCGACAGGCTCTTGCAAACGGACGAGCCGCCAACCGCCAATGGCTTCTGCTGGCGCATCACCAACCAATGTACCGAGACGGAACGCTGGTTGGCGCTGCAAAAAGGCTTCGCCCCGCTGATCAAACAATGCGAGAGCCTCTCGAATCATCTTGAGCAACTGATCAAAACCTGTGAACAGCTTCCGGAGAAACTCTACGAGCAGACCAGCGGCCAGTTGACCGACGTTCGCGCCATGGCCGGTCGCATCCAGGGCATGGGCAGCGATCTGGCGATTGTCCTGAGCGCTGGAGACAGTGCCTGCACCTGGATTGAAATCACCGAATCACGCGGCCGTCAAAAAGACAAAATCCTCTGGCTGAACAGCGCACCGATCAGTGTGGCCGCCACGCTCAAACAGGCAGTATACGATCGCTTCCGCAGCATTGTCTTCACCAGCGCCACCTTAACGGTCAATCGTCAATTTCATTATTTCCAACAACGCACTGGCCTCAACCTGTGTCCGGAAAGACGGCGGCAACAACTGTGTCTTGACTCTCCGTTTGACTTTGCCTCGCAAACCCTGGTTGCCGTACCGACGGACATCGTCCCACCGACGCACCAGAACTATGCCGCCATGCTGGCTGAGCAGATTGAACAGGCCGTAATCGCGTCCGAAGGTCGTAGCTTTGTTCTATTTACCGCCTATTCCCTGCTGAAAAAACTCTACAACGAACTGGAGCCATCTCTGCACGCCCGCGGATTCAACTGTCTGTATCAGGGACAGAGCGCACGCCACCTGTTATTGAAAAAATTTCGCCTCGACCAGAAACATATTCTGTTCGGCACCGACTCGTTCTGGGAAGGCGTTGACGTTCCAGGCCAGGCCCTGCAACAGGTGATCATTACCCGCCTGCCATTTCGCGTGCCCACGGAACCGATCCAGATTGCCCGCAGTGAGCATCTCGAACAGATGGGCATTGATCCCTTCATGCACTACACGGTGCCCCAGGCCGTGCTACGCCTCAAGCAGGGCTTCGGTCGCTTAATCCGTCACCGTCAGGACCGGGGCGTCGTTTTGATTCTCGACCAGCGTGTTATCAACAAAGGCTATGGCCGGGTTTTCCTTAACTCGCTGCCTCCGGCACAACGGTTGACCGGCCCGGCACACACCATCCAACAGCAACTCCGGCACTTCTTTTCCGCTGCCGCCCCTTCTACGGAGGACTGATATCATGGCCAAACCTGGAAAAACCGGCTTAAGCCGCATATTCGACGCTACCGGCTATTCGCTTGCCGGTCTTAAGGCAGCCTGGCATAATGAAGCAGCCTTTCGCCAGGAACTCCTCATGGTCCTGGCGTTGACGCCACTGGCTTTCTGGGTCTCTTCCAACCTAACCCAGACAGCCCTCCTTTTGGCCAGTCTCTATCTGATCCTGCTGATGGAACTGGCCAATTCCGCCCTGGAAGCGGTTGTTGACCGCATCAGCGACGAGCATCATCCCCTATCCGGACGTGCGAAAGACATTGGCTCGGCCATGGTGTTTGTCTCCCTGATCGGCGCCGCGACGGTCTGGCTCTTGGTGATCCTCGACTAGCCGGCTGTGCAAATGCACAGAAATTAAACAAGAGATCGTCCTCAAAAGAATACGAGTTACCACGTGGCGAAGGATGCTGCGGCCGGCTATAGTCTAACCATCAACAGCAGGAAACGGTTTTTCCACAGAAAACCTCCTACTTTTTGGCCGGCAGCCTCCCCTCGCCGGCCTTTTTTTTGCTCTAATCCGGCTCAGGTCTGTGTTAGTCTGGCGTCATAAAAGCACGGGCGTAACGGAAAACACCACATTCAAACACGACCTTCCGCCGTGGCTCCTCCGTAAAGGGAAGGTTAAGGACCAGAAAAATAATGACATCATCGACACCTTTGCTTCAGCGCCTCCTGACCCTCTGTACACTGCTGTGCCTTCTGTGGACGCTTCCCGCGTCAGCAAGCCCTCTGCCCAACCAGGACTTTGATCCGCAACGCGCCAAACTGCTGGGCTACATCGTCAGCCAACACCTGACCCGCCACCACTATACACACAAGAGCCTCGACGACGATCTCTCCGTGGCCGCTTTTGACCTCTATCTGAAACAGCTCGATGCCCAGAAACGCTTTCTGTTGACAACGGACGTCAAGATGCTCGGGGCATACGAAAGCTATATTGACAACGAAATCCGCCGCGGTGAAATCCATCTGCCCATCTACAGTGCCCAGATCATGGCAGAACGGATTCCTGTTGTTGAAAAGATGATTGACGACCTGCTGGCGAAGCCTTTTGATTTCACCCGTGACGAAGAGCTGGAAACCGATAACAAAAAACTTGAATTCTGCCGTTCGGATCAGGAGCTCAAAGAACGTTGGCGCAAAATCCTCAAGTTTCAGGTAGCCAACCGCTACCTTGACCTCAAGGAGGAGCAGGAACAACCCGTTGACCCTCAGGCGGTTAAGAAGGATTCGGACAACAAAGAAGCCGAGGCTGCGCCGCCTAAAAAATATACGGACAACGAACTGCGCCAACAGGCACGGGAAAAGGTGGCTAAGCGCTATCAACACCTGATGGCACGGATGCTTAAAGAACAGGAAGACGAGCACTTTGACCGCTACCTTAATGCCATTTCCCGGGCTTACGACCCCCACAGCAACTATCTGCCCCCGGCGCAAAAGGAGGATTTTGACATCCATATGCGCGGTTCCCTGGAAGGGATCGGGGCGCTGTTGCGTGAAGAAGACGGCTATATCAAGGTGGTCAGCCTGATCCCCGGTGGCGCTGCCGAGCAGGAAGGGCAGCTGGAAAGTGAAGACACCATCCTCAAAGTGGCTGAAGGCGATCAGGAACCGGTTGACATTACCGACACCCGGATACGCGATGCGGTTTCTCTGATCCGTGGCCCTAAAGGCACGGAAGTTCGTCTCCACGTCAAAAAGGCGGATGGCTCCAGACGTGTCATTTCCATCGTCCGTGAAGTGGTCCAGATCAAAGAAACCTTTGTTAAATCCACAGTCATCACCCCGCCCGGCAGCAAGGAATCCTATGGCTACCTGAAAATTCCCAGCTTCTATCGGGATTTCAAAAACGGTGACGAAAATGCCCGCAATGTTACCCGTGATACCCGCCAGGAGGTGGAAAAACTCGTCAAACAGAATATCAACGGCCTGATTATCGACTTGCGCAACAATGGCGGCGGTTCGCTCTCAGATGCCGTGGACACAACGGGTCTGTTTATCAACAAGGGTCCGGTGGTCCAGGTTAAGGACAGCACCGGTGAAATTCAGATTCTTGCCGACGACGACCCGCAACAGTATTACACCGGTCCCATTGTCGTACTGGTCAACAAATTCAGCGCGTCCGCCTCGGAGATTCTTGCCGGAGCCCTGCAGGACTACCACCGCGCCATCATTGTCGGCAGCAAACACACCCACGGCAAAGGCACTGTCCAGGCCGTCCTCGACCTTGACGACAACCTGCCATTTCGCAATATGGAACAATTCAAACCGTTGGGCGCACTGAAAATTACCGTGCAGAAGTTCTACCGTGTCAGCGGTGGTTCAACACAGTACCGCGGCATTGTTCCCGACATCATCCTGCCTGATCGATTTGAAGCCGTAAAAAGCGGTGAACAATATATTGACTATTCGCTCCCGTGGGATACTATACAAAGCAGTGATTACAAGCCATTGGCGATGCACGCTCCCCTGTTGCGCCTTCAACAGCACAGCTCAGAACGCGTGGCAGATGATCCGGAGATGCAACGCATTGCCAAGCTGGCGGAAGAAGCACGCAAGAGGATCGAGAATACCCGTCACGCGTTGACGCTGTCCGCTATTCGCGCAGAGCGCCATGCGTTTAAGGCTGAAGAAGAGGGCATGCCCGGCACTGAGGAAGAATCCGGCCAGGATGATGATTGGCAAAAACAGGTCAACGAAGATCCTTATGTCCATGAAGGCATGGCGATCATTCACGATCTGCTGACTTTGGGGTAGCTTGCGACTGCTGATCGCACGGAAAGGATCTCCATGGCGCAACACAGCATACTTATCTCGGCTGACGTCCAGGCTCTTCTGAAGCTTGATGACGATTTTTCCAGGAAAGAAGGCTTTTCCATCCTGGTTGCATCATCGGCGAAGGACCTCCTCAAACAGGCTCGAGAACACCATCCGGACATCATTTTTCTCATTCCGTCCATGGAAGTCGACCAACGCAACTGCTGCCGCCTTCTCAAGGAAGACTCCCGCGTCAGCGATATCCCGGTTGTTGCCGTTGTCAACAGTGCGGCAGCGGACGACCTTGACCACTGCCATCATGCACGGCCGGATGACATCCTGTTCACCCCGATCAACAGCCACCTGTTTCTCACCTCTGCCCGCCGCATTCTCGGCCTGGCGCACCGTTCCTTTTCCCGTCTCCAGACCAGTCTTGTGGTGGACTACGGAACCGACAAAAACCAAAAACGCGTCGCCTGTGCCTACAATCTCAGTACCGGCGGCATCTTTATCTCAACGGAGACCCCCCCGAAAGTAAACAAGCAGGTCTTTATCAGCATGGCCCTGCCCCCCAGCAAAGAAACGCTGCACTGTGAAGGGATCGTCACCTGGATTAACCACACTAAAAATCCAGCCTACCCGGACATCCCCCCCGGCTTCGGTGTTCAGTTTATGTCTCTGAACATCTCCGACCTGTTTGCCATTCGTAATTTTATCGACAGCCAGGAAAAAATTCGCTTGACTCCTGCCGACTGAAGAATCCTCTAACCCCCTCTGGTGTATACATTTTTCATACGTTTTTTCTGCTTTTTCGATAAAAATTTTCTCCAAGCCCATAAAAGACTGGAAAAGCAACACGAAAATCAGCGAAAGCCTCCTTTTTCATCATCCACCTATTGACACACACGCGCATTACATCGTAATAGTAGCTGTTACGATATGCACTATACTGTATACAATCTTGGAGAGTAATTGCGTGAGTGGACGGGGGTTTACTCACATTCTGATGTTGTGCCGCGCCAACCGAGCTAATTCGTGATGCTTTGCGGCCTTTTGGATTTCATTGAAAAGGGGAGGTAATAATTATGCAGTGGGTTACAGCTGTTCGTGCAGGTCCTCATCCATCATCTGTTCACCAACCAATCAACCACGTCCATTTTGCCCCGAAAAGAATTCGCACAGTTCGGAAGATGCAAAGTTGAACTGAGATTGATTCATAACCCTATTTAGAAAGTGCATTGAAATGATCAAAATTAACAAGGGCTTGGATCTGCCGATTACCGGCAGCCCCGAACAGAGCATCTCTGACGGCCCGGCGGTGAAAACCGTCGCCGTACTCGGCCCAGACTATGTCGGCATGAAGCCGAGTATGAATGTAAAGGTGGGTGACCAGGTCAAACTTGGTCAGAAACTGTTTGCAGACAAAAAAACCGAAGGTGTCATCTTCACGTCACCCGGCTGTGGCAAGGTTGTTGCCGTCAACCGCGGTTATCGTCGTGTTTTGCAATCAGTCGTTATTGAACTCAACGGTGATGATGCTGAGGTCTTCGCTTCGTTCAAGGAAGAGGAGCTTGCCAGCCTTGATCGCGACAAGGTCGTCAACAACCTGGTGGAGTCCGGACTGTGGACAGCGCTGAAAACACGTCCTTACAGCAAGGTTCCGGCAATTGACAGCACACCGGCTTCGATTTTCGTCGCTGCCATGGACACCAATCCTCTCTGCGCCAAAGCGGAACTGATCATCAAGGAAGAGGAACAGGCCTTTGCCAATGGTCTGAAAATTCTGACCCGGCTGACTGAGGGGTCTGTTTACGTCTGCCAGAAACCCAATGCGGTTCTGCCTAAAGTTGAAGGCACACGTACGGAGGAGTTCGATGGTCCTCATCCCGCGGGCCTTCCCGGAACCCACATTCACTTCCTCGATCCCGTCAACGAACATAAAATGGTCTGGACCATCAACTACCAGGATGTGATCGCATTCGGTAAGTTCTTTGTCAGCGGCAAGCTGCCCCTTGACCGGATCATCGCTCTGGGTGGTCCCGGCGTCAAAAATCCCCGCCTCATCCGTACCCGCATGGGTGCAAATCTTGATGAGCTGCTGGCAGGTGAGCTGAATGCCGGCAACCAACGGGTCGTTTCCGGTTCCGTTCTGAACGGAACTCACGCTGAAGGTCCTCTGGCCTTCTTGGGCCGCTACCACCTGCAGGTTTCCGTGCTGCCGGAAAAACGCGATCGCGAGTTCCTTGCTTCACTGACCGCTGGCGGCGACCGCTTCTCTTTGAAGCGTGCCTTCCTGTCCGCCTTTACCGGCGGCCCTTCGGCACCGATGAACACCAGCCAGTATGGCCGAAAAGGCAATATCCTTTCGATCGGTTCCTTTGAAAAAGTCATGCCTCTGGACATTCTGCCCAACTTCCTGCTGCGCAGCCTGGCCGCAGGCGACACGGACGAAGCTCAGCTGCTGGGTTGCCTGGAACTGGCAGAAGAAGATCTGGCCCTGTGCACCTACGCCTGTTCTGGCAAGAACGATTACGGCGTCATGCTGCGTGAGGCACTTACCACCATCGAGAAAGAGGGATAATAGCCGTGAAATTACTCGACGAATTGAAACCTCACTTTGAGAAGGGTGGCAAGTGGGAAAAGTACGCCGCCGTTCACGAAGCCATTGATACAACCTTGTACTCCCCCGCGGATGTGACCACAGGGTCCACCCATGTCCGTGACAGCATCAACCACAAGCGCGTCATGAGCATCATCATGATGGCTCTGCTGCCCTGCATCTTCATGGCCATGTGGAACAGCGGCTATCAAGAGAATCTGACTCTGAACCAGATGCTGGCTGCCGGTCAGATTGACAAGCTGCCTGGATTCAGTGACAGCACATCGATTCTGGCCAATATGATTACCGGTGCAGGCCTGCTGCTTCCGGTGTTTCTCGTTGCCCTGATCACGGAAGCCATCTGGGTGGTTGTTTTTGCCGCCATGCGTAAAAAGACCATTGATGCGGGTTTCCTGGTTACCGCCGTATTGATCGCTCTGCTGATGCCGCCGACGGTTCCCGTTTGGAAGGTCGCCATTGCCACCTCTTTTGGTGTCGTCATCGGTCGCGAAGTTTTCGGCGGGATCGGTATGAACTTCCTGAATCCGGCACTGGTTGCCTGGGTGTTCCTGTCCCTGGCCTATCCCAGTTCCATGTCCGGCGATGCCGTCTGGACGGCGGTTGACGGTTACACCGGCGCAACTCCGCTGGCTATGGCCTTAAGCGACGGAACGGCCAGCTTGGCGGCTCAAGGAATTACCTGGAAAGCCGCGTTCCTTGGGACCATCCCGGGTAGCATGGGTGAAACATCCGCTTTGGCCTGCCTGCTTGGTGCGGTCATTCTGCTGGTGTCCGGCATTGCTTCATGGCGCATTATGACCTCTTGCGTTCTTGGTGTTATCGGCATGTCCTCTTTGCTGTGTATGTTTAATTCAACGGCTATGAACCCCGCCTGGCACTTGGTTCTTGGAGGCCTTGCCTTTGGTATTGTCTTCCTGGCAACCGATCACTCTTCGGCGGCTATGACAGGCCTGGGTCAGTGGATTTACGGCATTCTGATCGGCGTACTGGTTGTTGCTGTTCGCGTCTTCAACCCGATGATGCCTGAAAGTGTCGGCCTGATCATCCTGTTCGGCAGTGTTACGGCGCCGCTGATTGACCGGCTGATTGTGAACGCACACATCAAGAAAAGGAAGCTGCGCCATGTCTAATGATTCTATTTTTAAAACATTTCTGGTCGCTTTTCTACTGTGCGTCGTTTGCTCGGTGTTAGTCTGCCTTGCCGCGATCGTGCGTATCGACCGTGAAGCCTATAATAAACAACTCGAAATTCGCAAAACCGTCCTTGCTGCTGCCGGTTACCAGCAACAGATTGATGACGGCGGAAACATTGACGAACTGTTCACCACCAACATGCAAGCGAAAATCGTCGATCTGGCTACCGGTGACTACAGCGATGCTGTCGATGTTGCCACCTATAACCAAAAAGAGGCCATGGAAGATCCCAGCATGACCGTGAAGATTCCCGCGGATAAAGATGTCGCGGGCATGGGTTCTCGTGCCAAATACGCCACCATCTACGTGGCCCAGAACGGCGATGTTATCCTGCCGATTCGCGGCGCCGGTATGTGGGGCCCGATGTATGGCTATATTGCCGTAGCGAATGACGGCAACACGGTCAAGGGCATGACCTTCTATCAACACGCTGAGACCCCGGGTCTGGGTGCCGAAGTTGACAATCCCAAATGGAAAGCACAATGGCCTGGTAAAGAACTCTACACCGGTGACAATGTGGCTCTGAAAATTGTCAAAAACGGTAGTTACGATCCCAACGCCGCTGACGCAGTCAACACCATCGATGGTTTGGCGGGTGCAACGGTTACGGGCAACAAAGTCCAGGGTATTATCCGTTACTGGTTCAGCGATCACGGCTTTGGCCCCTTCCTGGCTAAGCTGAAAGCAAAGAGAGGTTAATCATGGCAAAAGCAAAAGACGCTCTGCTGGATCCATTATTTAATAACAACCCCATTGCGCTGCAGATCCTCGGTATCTGTTCCGCACTGGCGGTTACCAATAAGCTGTCGACAGCCTTCACCATGACCATCGCGGTAACCATTGTTACCGGTTGTTCGAATGCTGCGGTCAGTGCGATTCGCAACCACATTCCCAACAGCATCCGCATCATCGTTCAGATGACCATCATTGCAACTCTGGTTATTATCGTTGACCAGATGCTGAAGGCATACGCCTATGAAATGAGTAAAGCGCTTTCCGTTTACGTTGGTTTGATCATCACGAACTGTATCGTTATGGGTCGCGCCGAAGCGTACGCCATGAAAGCACCCGTTGTTGAAAGCTTCATGGACGGTATCGGTAACGGACTAGGCTACGGTCTGGTTCTGATGGCGGTTGGTTTCGTCCGTGAGCTGTTCGGTTCAGGCAAATTGTTTGGCCTGACCATTCTCAGCCCTGTCAACGATGGTGGTTGGTATGTCACCAATGGTCTGATGCTGTTGGCACCCAGCGCCTTCTTCCTGATCGGCTTCATCATCTGGGGTTTGCGGACCTGGAAGCCTGAACTCCAAGAATAGGAATAGAAGCCATGGCTCATTATTTTACGATTTTTTTCAATTCGGTCTTCATTGATAACATTGCCCTGACGTTTTTCCTGGGCATGTGTACCTTCATCGCAGTTTCCAAGAAGGTCGATACGGCTATGATGCTGGGACTCGCGGTTATCGCTGTTGAACTTATCACGGTCCCTGTTAACAACCTGCTGTACACGTACCTGCTCAAAAAGGGTGCTCTGGCCTGGGCCGGCTATCCTGAGCTGGACCTGAGCTTTCTCGGTCTGATTTGCTACATTGCCGTTATTGCCGCCATCGTTCAGATCCTGGAGATGGCTTTGGACAAGTACCTGCCTGCTCTGTACAACGCATTGGGTATTTTCCTTCCTTTGATCACTGTTAACTGCGCTATTCTCGGTGCCTCACTGTTCATGGTGGAACGTGGCTACAATGTCATGGAAAGTACGGTGTACGGTGTCGGGGTTGGTGCAGGTTTCGCACTGGCCATCATGCTGTTAGCCGGTATTCGTGAAAAACTGACTTACAGTGATGTCCCCAAAGGACTGCAAGGCGTCGGAATCACATTCATCATTGTCGGTCTGATGGCGATGTCGTTTAAGGCCTTCTCCGGCTTGACTTTTTAAGCACAGAACTCTGTACTTATAGGATTGGATGAAATTATGGATTTAACACTCGTAATAGCTGGATGCACGATGTTTACCGGTGTGATCCTGGCTCTTGTTGCCATCATTCTGGTGGCACGCAAGGGACTGGTCCCCAGCGGTGACATTAATTTTTATATTAACGATGATCCCAGCAAAACTATTGCCACTAAACCTGGTGGCAAACTGCTGGGCGCCCTTGCCGATCAGGGTATCTTTATCCCTTCTGCTTGTGGTGGTGGCGGTACCTGCGGCCAGTGTCACGTCAGAGTATTTGAGGGCGGTGGTGACATTCTGCCGACTGAAACCGGCCATATCAGCAAACGTGAAGCCCGTGAGGGTCTACGTTTGGCCTGCCAGGTTAACGTCAAACAGGATATGAAACTGGGCATTCCCCGCGAGATCTTCGACATCAAAAAATGGGAGTGCACTGTACGTTCTAACGAGGGTCGCGCGACCTTTATCAAAGAATTTGTCGTTGAACTGCCTGAAGGCGAGGATTGCGATTTCCGCGCCGGTGGTTACATTCAGATCGAAGCGCCCCCCCATGAGCTGTCTTATTCCGATTTCGATATTGAAGAGGAATACCGTGCAGACTGGGATCAATTTGATCTGTGGCGTTATAAGTCTGTCGTTAAAGAACCAATCATGCGTGCCTACTCCATGGCGAACTACCCCTTGGAGAAAGGTATTATCATGCTTAACGTTCGTGTCTGCCCGCCGCCGCCGAATGCACCTGACGCGCCTCCGGGACAGATGTCCTCGTTTATTTTCAACCTTAAGCCCGGTGACAAGGTCACTATTTCCGGTCCTTACGGTGAATTCTTCGCCCGCGAAACCGATAACGAAATGGTCTTTATCGGTGGTGGTGCAGGTATGGCTCCGATGCGCTCTCACATCCTTGACCAACTGCTGCGTTTGAACACCACGCGTAAAATGACCTACTTCTACGGCGCACGGAGTGCCAAGGAGATGTTTTACGTCGAGGAATTGAACGAGCTGCAGGAAAAATTCCCTAACTTCTCCTGGCATTGTGCTTTGTCCGACCCCATGCCCGAGGATAACTGGACCGGTCCGGTAGGATTTATTCACAATGTCATGTACGACCTGTACATTAAAGACCATGAGGCTCCGGAAGACTGCGAGTACTACATGTGCGGTCCCCCGATGATGGCCAACGCTGTCACCAACATGCTCATGGAGCAAGGAGTCGAGCGCGAAAACATCATGTTTGACGACTTCGGTGGTTAAACTCTTTGAGTTGTGATATCGCCCCCTTATGTTATTCTTTTTTTGAATCAACATAGGGGGGCGTCTTTTATCTGGAGGGAAATGTCATGCCATACGGACAAGCAAAAGAGATCTTGGAATATGCTCGTGAGTTTCATCGCAAAGCAGGTGCATACTATCAGAAACTTTCCTGTCAAACCCAGAGTGCACGAGTCAAACTGCTTCTTGATTACATGGTTCGCCATGAAAAACATCTCGAGCGGGCGTTGGAAGACTATGAGCAAAGTATCACAACAAAAGCATTGAACAGCTGGTACCAGTTTTCTAAAGATCAACGTACGTTTCAGCCTATTGAATCACTGAGTTACACGGATGACATGAGCGTTGATGATATCATCAAGGTTGGCACAACCATTGACAACTGTCTGATCGCATCGTACAAAGGGATGGCAGATACGGCAACCTCGGCAGAAATTCGTGAAATTTTTGAAAATCTGCTTGCCATGGAAGAACAGGAAAAGCATGTCAAATCCCGCATTGCCCTGGGGATCAACGACATGTAAGAGAGGCGACTTCTCTTGACATTTTCAGGCCACGTCTGCTCTGACGTGGCCTTTCTTTATTTTTGGAGTCTATTTCATGTTGCGACGTTTTCTTATCCTTGCTGGCCTGGTCATTATAGCCGCAGTCGTCTATCTCAACCATGGCTCTAAGCGCGAAATCGGCCCGCTGTCACTTAGCGGTGCCACAATGGGAACGACATATCATTTAAAAATTATTTTGCCGCCAGCGGCTAAAATAGCGCCCGAGATGATCTCTGCTCAAGTCACGTCGACGTTGAGCAAAATCGACCACCTGATGTCAACATACAAAGAGGACTCGGAGGTTTCACGATTTAATCAGCTCGAGACGAATCAATGGTTTCCACTGTCTCAACCCACGTTTCACGTCATCAATGCGGCGCAGCATTACAGTTCTCTCAGTGATGGTGCCTTTGATATTACAGTTGGCAAGCTTGTCAATCTGTGGGGATTTGGTCCAACCATAAATGTCAACGCCATTCCGGATTCTAAAACCATTGATCAACTACGTAACGAAATCGGCTATAAAAAATTACAGCTTCGCCAAGAACCAATGGCGATTCTAAAAGAATCAGAGGCGATTTACATTGATCTCTCGGCCATTGCCAAAGGTTATGCCGTTGATGCGGTTGCTTCAGTGCTTGAGCAAAATTCTCTGCATAACTACATGGTCGAGATTGGTGGTGAGATCAGGACATCCGGCAGCAAGCAAAACGGTCAACCGTGGTCCATTGGTATTGAGAGCCCGGTAACGGATCAACGCTCTGTTCAAAAAGTGCTTCATCTGCGACAATCCGCCATGGCAACTTCCGGCGATTATCGCAACTATTTTGAACATGATGGTCAGCGTTTCTCCCATACGATTGATCCGCGCACCGGCTATCCGATTAAACATAAGTTAGCTTCCGTCACTGTCATTTCGCAGACATGCATGGATGCTGATGCGTTAGCCACCCTTTTAACTGTTCTAGGTCCCAAATCAGGTATGGAATTTGCGGAAAAACATGGCTTGTCCATATTCATGATTATTAAAACACAAACGGGATTCGAAGAACGCTCCAGTTCAGCATTTATTCCTTATCTTAAGCAATAGGACATAGCCCCATGAAAATTTTCATCCCAGCAATCATCATTTTTTTATTGGCATTTCTTGGCCTATCAATAGGCATTTTCTTTGGACGTAAAGGGATCAGCGGCTCCTGCAGTAGTCATGAGGGAAAACTTGCGGACCTCACATGCACTTGCGGACGTGAAGACGGCAACGCCGACAGCTGCGATAACACTTCCTTTGCCGTGGAGGTCATTGACCCTGAGAAAAATCCCGAACAATATCAAGCGCTTTTGTCTGACATTAAGAAAAGAGACACCACAGCCTAGCCATTCGTTCAATTTTTCATCTTGTTCACAAGAAATGTACGCCTTCGCATAGTTGTAATAAAACATCGCCCATGCGGCAACCGACCATTAGCCTTCTCCGTATCATAAGCCGACAAACACCTTGTCGGCTTATGACAAAAACCTTACTGACTCAGCTAAAAAAAATCTTTGCAAGCTGCTCGCTGTCGCCAATACCCTTTTCTATCCTGAGGACTGCTTCGAACATGACCATAGTTCACACCTCTCACGCGCGCTGGAGTCGTTTGATGGTTTATACAGGGCTCGTTCTACTTGGGGTGTTTCAGGTATAGTCAGCTATACGGGTTGCTCTAATCGAATTTGCCTCGCTGTACGAAGTAAACACTTGTGAACGCCATAAAGCCCATGCTGAAATCGCAATGTGTGCGTTTTCTCCGTTGGGATGCAGGTTCTTGTGTGTAAACTTATTTCAGGACGGGACACATAATCGAGTAGGGTGAGGTGAGATGGTCAATTCTCACCTCATCCCTCTCACAGAACCGTGCGTACGGGCCTCGTACACGGCTCCTGTTCATTCTTCTCTCTAATAGCTCTGAGGCAGATAGCCCGTCTCTACTCTGCTTAGATCAAAAAGTCCCTGCTTTGCAAACCAGATGTTCGGCATTGCATAGTTGGCCAGGTTGCTGGCGGCATTGCGCCATGAGTTCATTTTGATGGCCTTGAACTCGCCCTGATAGCCTAGCTGCCGGAGTCTGCGGTGGAGCCGTTGCGGCTTTTTCCACAGTGTCAGCTGCTTGGCTCGCAGGCGTCGGCGAATCCAGCGGGACAGTTTTCTGAACTGCTCGCGGCAGTTGGCTACCCGGAAGTAGTTGGTGAATCCACGCAGTACCGGGTTCAGGTCGTGGATGACCTTGGCCAGATTGACTGGTGTATTGCGCCGGGTGATCCGCTTCACCTTGGCTTTGAACTGTCGAACCTTCTCGCTCTGTATGCGTGTGTACCGGCTCGTGATGATGACTCCGAGATAGGGTACGCCTTCGCTGCTGTGAACAATCCGGCTCTTGCGTTCGTTGACCCTCAGGTGAAGGGTTTCTTCCAGATAGTTTCTTGCCACGTTGAAGGCGTTTTCCGCCCCGCTTCTTGATCCACACAGGATCAGGATATCGTCCGCGTAGCGGACGATTCGATGCCCTCGGTTTTTCATGTGCTGGTCGAAGGCGTCGAGGTAGACGTTGGCGATTAGCGGACTGATCACCCCGCCTTGGGGGCTCCCTTGTTCGCTTGCTTGCCAGCCGTCTTGCGTCATGTTCCCGCTTTGCAGAAACAGCCGAATTAATCCCAGTATGCTTCCATCGGTCACCCGGCGACGAATGCTCTGGATGATCTGGTCATGGTCTAGGGTGTCGAAGCATTTCGACAGGTCCATGTCCACCACCCAGCGCCGTTGGTAGCGCCTGATAAACAGGCTGGCTTTGGCGATCGCCTGATGGGCACTGCGGCCCGGACGATAACCGTAGCTGGACGGATGAAAGTCAGGATCAAAGATCGGCTGCAAGATGTCCAGCAGTGCCTGCTGGACGACACGGTCACGAACCGTCGGGATTCCGAGCCGGCGGACGCCGCCGTCAGGCTTGGGGATTTCTACCCGCCTCACTGGCTTTGGTCGATAGCTCTTGTCCTTGAGTTCGCCCACAAGGGCGGCGATTTCTTCCGGCAGGTGGTCGGCAAAGTCCTCTACGCTCTGGCCGTCGATTCCGGCCTTGCCTTTGTTGGACCTGATTTTCGCGTATGCCCGAAGTAGTCTCTGTTCGTGTAACAGCCGGTCGTAGAGACTGTAGTAAATTTTCGCCATCTCTTGTGCTTCCTGCGTTTTCCTTCCTCGACGGTGAGCGCGTTTTGCCTGCCCTTCCTGGCCCGAGTGCCGACCTTTTCTATCCCGATGGGCAATATGGCTGCGGCATGGTTCGGGTTGCTTGGACGTGGACGGTTCGTTGCGGCAGTCTGCTTTCCCCTCAACCGCATGCAACGTACCTCGCCTCGTCAGGCGACTTCGTGTCCGGCCCTACGCCTTGCCGTCGTTTCCGGAAACTTTCGAATGAACTTCATCCCTTCGCGTTCTGATGAGGCTTTTGGCGCTCACCAGCCCCTGACGACTGAGCGACAGGTCATCCCGGTTTTATCCTCCAGTCTGTTACCAGCTTTCTCAGGCCGGGACTTCTTCACTACTACGGATTCATCTGCCACCTCGCACCGCGTCGAAAGACCTTGAGTCTCCTCTTGTGCCTTTCTTACCCGACGCCTTGACCGACAGCTTCGGGACAATACGAGGCTTCCCCAGTTACCTTCCGGCTCCCGGTAAACTACCCCATCCTCAATCACGCTACGGGGTACGATCAGGTATCGGGCTTCGCGTTATTTAGCACGCTTACCCCCCCCGTAGCGCCGAATCAGGTTCGCTTGCGCTATGTGCAGTTTACTTCCTATCGCTTCCTTCAGACCCTGCCGTTGCCAGAAACGCCCTTGCGATTCGGATTGTCTTCCCCCTGATCGGGGCGACGCCTGTTTCTTTCAACAGGCCGGGTTTGCCAGCTCCGCTGGGCAAACCAAAAAAAAGGCCCCTTGGAAATTCCAAGGGGCCTTTTTTTGTCATAAAAATTCTGACTACATCAGTGTTTGAACCGCATGTTTTGCACTAGCCAGCAGACTTTGCGGCATGGCGCCTACCACAATAATCGCCAGGATAAAGAATGTACCCAGCAGTTTTGCACTGAACGGCAGGGCAATGGCCTCTTGCTCAGAGTCCGGCGCACAATAAGCTGCGCGTGCCATTTTAAGGTAGTAAAAGGCTGCAATCGCTGCATTGATAACACCCAAAATGACCAATGCATAGAAGCCTTTATGAATGGCACCGGTAAACAGCATGAACTTACCGATAAAACCGATCGTCGGCGGAATACCGGCCATACCAAAAGCAGAGACAAGCAATGTCAGCGCCAGCAAAGGAGAACGGCGCGACAAGCCCTTCAGGTCATCGAAAGTGACATTCTCACCATTCGGAGCAATGTTGTAAATAACATAGAAGCAACCGAGATTCATCAGCAGATAACCAATGACATAAAAGACCGCGGCAGACATGCCCAACTCATCGGCGGTCAAAATACCAACCATCACGTAGCCTGCATGAGCAATACTTGAGTACGCCAGCAGACGCTTAAGATCTGTCTGCACAAGCGCCGCCATGTTACCCAACGTCATGGACAACACCGCAATGACGCCAAGAACCGCTGTAAACTGAGTGACATCGTAGCCGGCAACGGCAACAAAGCGGATCAGCAGCAGAACCGCACCAACTTTAGGCAGAGTGGCAACAAAGCTGGACGTTTCATTGGAAGCACCCTCATAAACATCGGGTGTCCAGAAATGCATCGGGAACAGGGCCAGCTTGTAAAAGAATGCGGTCATGACCAGAATCATAGCAATTACAGCCAGCGGCTGAGTTGCTATCAGAGACGGCATCAGCTGAGCCAGTTCATTGAGATAAGTCGTGTGAGCCAGACCAAAGACATAACTCATGCCGTACAGGGTCAGACCAGTCGATGCCGCACCAAACAACACATACTTGACGCCGGCCTCAACATGACTGCGCCCCTGACCGTTGCGGAAAGGAATCACGACATACAACGCATAAGATGAAATCTCGAGGCTCAGCAAAATCGTCAACAATTCAACCGAACTGCTCAAGAACATCAGACCCATGGCGCTGATAGCCAGGAACATGTTGTATTCACAGTGAAGCTTACCCTCGATTCCGTTCAGGCCACGACCAAGCAGGAATACCAAGAACAGGCCGCTGACAATCGCCATCTTGAACAACTGAGAAAGCGAATCGACCAGATAAGCATCAAAGAAAAGACTGTCCTGCGCGCCCATAGAGGTAAATGTTGCAACAAGCGTCACAGCAGTCAATAACAGGCTGGCACCTTGAATAGTACCAGTGCGAAACTTGCCCAAGGTCATGAAGAACAAGACCAGGACCGTTAACATCAGTGCCAACTCGGGCAGAAAAGCTGTGTTTAACATAATTGATCCGATTCTTGAGTTAGAAGAGGTTCTTGACCCAGGCACCCGCTTGATTCAGCAGGGCATGGTGTTCACCATGGTGAACAGCTTCCTGTACCGCGCTACCGGCATCAACCTGATGGATCAGGTGAGCCACACTGGTGTCCATCATGTCAAGCAACGGCGTCGGGTGTAAACCGATCCAGAATACGAATACGGTCAAGAATGCCAGTTGTATAAATTCTCTAAAGTTACAATCGGTGAGATGATGCTCATCACCGTGATCATCACCATGGTGACCATGGCCATCGGAGTCATCCCAGACCATTTTCTGCAGCAGACGCAGCATATAGGCTGCCGCGAGAATCGCTCCGGGAATCGCCAGAGCACCGACCAGCGGATACTTGTCAAACGCACCGAACAGAACCAGAAACTCACCAACAAAACTGTTGGTCCCGGGAAAAGCAAGGGAAGACAGCGAGAAAATTCCGAGGAAAGTGACATAAATCGGCATGAACATCCCCAGCTTACTATTGTCGGAAATCTCACGACTGTGGGTCCGCTCGTAAATAAGGCCGATCATAATAAACAGGGCGCCAGTCGTCACACCATGATTGATCATCTGCAGCATGGCGCCTTTGATCCCGGCATCGTTGAGCAGGAAAATCCCCAGCGTAACAAAGCCCATATGACCAACGGATGAGTAGGCAATCAATTTTTTGATATCGGATTGTCCCAGAGCCAGATAACCACCAACAATGATGCTGACCAAGGACATGATAATCAGGTAAGGCATGCAGTACAGCGTAGCTGAAGGTGCCATGGGCAAACAGAAACGCAGGAACCCGTAGCCACCCATTTTGAGCAGGATACTGGCCAGGATAACCGAACCGGCGACCGGTGCCTGAACGTGAGCAGCCGGCAACCAGGTATGGAACGGAAACATCGGCATCTTGATGGCAAAACCAAGAGCACAGGCCAGGAAGATCCACATCTGATAGGAAAACGGAAACGTGTGATCCATCAGCTCAGGAATAAAGAAGGTTCCTGTTGTAATGTACATCGCGATGATGGAGACCAGCAGGAAAATACTTCCGCCGAAGGTATAAAGGAAGAACTTGATGGAAGCGTAATCCTTCCTGTCACCACCCCAAATGGCAATGATCAGATACATCGGCACCAGCATACCTTCCCAGAAGATATAAAAGAGAACCGTATTTAAGCTGACAAACACACCGAGCATTGCCGTTTCCATCAACAAGGTCACGATGATGAATTCTTTCATCCGTGTCTTGATATAGGTCCAGGAACACAGAATACACAGCGGCATCACCAGGGTCGTCAGCAGAACAAGCAGCACACTGATACCATCAACACCAAGCACATAATCAAGATTCAGTGCCGGAAACCAGTGGCGCAGTTCGACAAACTGGTATTTCGCTGTGGTCTGATCAAACCGTGACCACAACGGCAACGAAATTACAGCAGTGACCAGGGTTACTGCCAAACCCCAGAATTTCAATAGGGTGTCACCACGCAAAAACATGGCCACCACAGCCCCGACTACCGGTATCAGCAGCAGCATCGATAAAATCGGGAAATTTAATGTATTCAGGATTAGATACTTTTCCATGACTTCCTACTGTCTATGAGTAATTGCCTATCCACTTACACGCAGGCTGTGTCAGATCAGAACCACGACAATCAGTACCAGGAAGAGCAGTACAACTGCCCCGCCAATGTATTGTTGCAATTTACCGGTCTGGAACTGACGAACCTGCTCGCCTCCCTTGACGAAACCGCGTGCACTGCCATCCAGTGCCCAGTCAATACCCTCCCAGTCAAACCAGGAAAGAGCACGTGCCATCGCCATGGTAAAACGCAATCCGACAGTCTGGTAAACATTACTAACCCATTCATTTGTTGCACTGATGGGCTTACGAGCAAGCCACATGAACCAGCCGGCACCGCGACGATAAAACCAATCGAGGTCAAGGTTGGATACATCGTGCGGCTTGAGATACTTCACCATGATATAGAAACCCAGGCCGGTGAAACCAAGCAGGTGGAAGGTTTCAGTCAGGTGGTAGCTGTTGTAGGGATGATAATTCACCGCGTACGGCAGCATGTTGTAGAGATAATCCGGATAAACCCCGAGGAAAATACACATGAAAGCAGCCATGAACATACCGACCTGCATATTCCAATACGCCTCTTTGGGCTTAAGGCCGCAATCGTTCGGGCCGAACCAGATGAAGTAGGGCAGCTTGATACCAACCGAAAGGAATGTACCGACAGCAGCCAAAGACAGCATCAACATCAGAATCAGCTGATGGTTATTACCGGCTGCGGCAATAATCATCGACTTACTGATAAAACCACTGGTCAACGGGAAACCGGAAATCGCGATCCCACCAATAACAGTGAAAATCATCGACATCGGCATATATTTATACAAACCACCGAGTTCACTGAGCTTAGAGCGTCCGGTCATCTCCAGAACACTACCAACACCCATAAACAACAGCGCTTTATAAAGAATGTGGGCATAAGCGTGAGCGCAAGCGCCGTTGATGGCCATCTCAGTACCGATACCGACACCGCAAACCATGTAACCGACCTGACTGACAATGTGATAGGCCAGAATGCGGCGGGCATCGTTTTCGATAACCGCGTATCCAACACCATATAGGGTCATGATAGCACCCATCACTGCCAGCGTTTCAAAACCAGCGAAACCGCGCGCCAAGACATAAACGGCTGTCTTGGTCGTGAAGGCACACATGAATACCGCACCCGTCACGGTAGCTTCAGGATAGGCGTCCGGCAACCAGGCATGAATCGGCGGAACTGCAGCGTTAAGCATAAAGCCGATCATGATCAGGTAATCGGCGAGTGTTGCCGAATCCGCGGTAATGGCAACAAAAGAAAGATCACCATCGAGATTTTGATAACGCAGGAAGATACCGCCCAGCAGGACGAGACCACCAAAGGTATGGACTAACAAATAACGGTAGCCAGCCTCGATGGAGCGTTTACGCTTGCGGTACCAGACCAGGAATACAGAGGCGAAGGCCATCAGCTCCCAGAAGACGAAAACCACCAGGTAGTCGCCCGCAAGCGTTGTCCCCAAGGAACCGGCGACATATAGCCAGGCCGCAGCGTGCTGACCACTCTCTTTGACATGAAGACCAAAGATGCTGCCAATCAGCGCCATCAGCGTAAAGACATGCAGAAAGACCATGGTCAATTCATCGACACGACCGAACTGCATCTTGAAGCCGAGCCACTCGACACAGCCAAAGGACGCCGGCAGATACTTTATCTGAATAAACGCCAGCAACGGCACAACGACCAGCCAGATCTTCTGGGCGTTGAATTTCTTAAATAAGGGAAGCAGCAGCGCACCGACGATAAACATGGTGGCTGGATGCATAAAAATACTACTTGTCATAATGATCCGTGCCCCTCTCCAGCCATACGTGTGACAGCCCTTTACAGAATACAATCATTGCCAGACATCCCACCAAACCAAACACGGCCCAGAAACCGATGATGTGGTCACCCCAGAAGTGAGCATGGTGACGATCAGCAAAGAAATCGAATACGAGAGCGAACGCCAGATAGGCCATAAACAGCCATTTCATCATGTTCGGTCTCTCACGCAGATAAGTAAGAAATTTCACAATCATGACTTCACCATCAGGTTAATGAGGTCGAGAAACAGATCAGGATAAACACCAATCAAAACAGAGATCGTTCCGGTGATCACAAGAGGTACCACCATGAACAGAATCAGAGGTTTTTTCTCAAGACTTCCAGTCAGGCCTTCATCCGCAGGCAAGGGCTTGCCAAAGAACGCCTGGAGAAATACCGGAACAAAATAACCGGCATTGAGCAAACTACTGGCAAGAAGAACACACAACAGAATCCAGTTATGAATATCCATCGTGCCGAGGGCCAGATACCATTTCGTTACGAAACCACCAACGGGTGGTGCACCGATCATACCCAGCGACGCGACACCGAAGGCTATCATGGTAAAGGGCATCCGCTTGCCCAGCCCACCCATTTCCATGATGTCTTTCTTGCCGCTGGCAACAAAAATACAGCCTGCCGCGAAGAACAAGGTGATTTTAGCAAAGGCGTGGTTGGCGATATGGATCAGGCCACCTGTGATGGAGTTGGGGGTCAGCATGGCGACACCCAGTATTATGTAAGACAATTGACTGACCGTTGAATAGGCCAAACGTGCCTTGAGATTGGTTTTTGTAAGAGCAATGACCGATGCCGTCAAAATGGTGAATGACACAAAATAAGCCGTGAAAATTCCCAATCCGGTTTCATGGAGAATATTGGTGCCGAAGATTGACAGCATGACCCGGCAGGTCGAAAAAACACCGACTTTAACAACGACGACGGCATGGAGCAATGCACTGACCGGTGTCGGAGCAACCATCGCGTCCGGCAGCCAGTTATGCAGCGGCATGATACCGGACTTTGCAAAACCGAACAGACACAGCAGGTAGGCAATGCCGACGACAAAGCGATCGGCCTCTGCCGGGAAGATCCCTTGGGCGATATTGGCTGTGTTAAAGTCAAGAGTTCCACACAACACATAGATAATCGCCATGGCCGGGAGCAAAAAGGCTTTGGAAGTAAACATCAAATAAACAATGTACTTCTTGGCACCGGCATAGCCTTCTTCATCCTGATGGTGCATAACCAGCGGATAGGTGAAGATGGAAACAATTTCGTAAAACAGATACAAGGTAAACAGGTTGCCGGCAAACGCCGCGCCCATGGCTGCACCGACGGAAACCGCGTAACAGACATAGAATCGGGTTTGGGCATGCTCATTCAATCCACGCATATAACCGACGCAGTAGAGACTGGCCAGTATCCACAGGAATGAGGCAACCAAGGCAAAGACAACACCCAGCGCATCAAGGTTCAATTTGACCGTAATGCCGGGATACAACTCAAACAGAGTGTATTGGAGCTGTTGTCCATCCAGAATGATCGGCAAAAAGTTCAGAACCGAGACAAAAGTGATAATGGCGCCGAGTGTCGACCAACTGTCACGTAAATTCGGCTTTTTACCCGAAAACATGACGAGCAGTCCCGTAATCATCGGGATCAGCGTTGTCAGAATAATCTTGCTGGTGATAATCGTGTTCATTGCAAGTGCTTTCTCAAGTGGTGTGTCGCGCTAGCAGAGCTGCGTGACTGCCGTTACAGATTCCATAACCGTCAGCAAAGCGATATCACATCTTAAGATCCTGAACCTGCTCAGGATCTTCACTTCGATATTTGCGGTACACTGCGATAATGATACTGACCACAATTGCTGCTTCAGCGGCTGCGATACCCATGATGAACAGTGCATAGATCTGTCCGACAGCGGGGTTGGGTGCAACAAAGCGGTTAAACGCCATAAAGTTAAGCGCTGCACCATTCAGGATAAATTCACTTGAAATCAGCATGCCGATCAAAGAACGGTGACGCATCATGCCATACAGACCGAGAACCAGCAGAATGGCTGCAATAATCAGATAGGTATTTAAGTTATCGCTGATGATCATTTTGCCACTTCCTCCCGACCGCCTCGCGCCAGAATGATGGCACCGATAATTGCCGTCAACAGAATGACCGAAATCAATTCGAAGGCCAGGCAGTATTTAAACAGCAGATTTTCACCGATAAAGCGGATCGACAAGTCACCAACTTTCTCGGCTGCCGGAGCAAATTTAGTCTGCTGAATCGCAATAAACAAAGTTACAAAGCCGGTGGAGCAAGCAGCCAAAGCGAGAAGCAGATTGCGCCGACTGAGTTTGTCGGAAAACAGCTGATCCGGAGTATTGCCGAGCATAACCCCGAGCACGATCATGATGCAGACAGCGCCTACATAAATAAGGATCTGCATCATGGCCAGAAAAGGACTGCCGAGATGGAAGTACAGGCCAGCGACACCAAACAGTGCAACCGCCAGGCCCAGTACCGCATGCATCAGCATCCGTGACCGAACAGCCATAAACCCGCCCATAAATGTCAAAATCATGAACGCGTAAAAGAGGGCTTCGGCGATGTATTCAAAAGCTATCATTCCCGTTCCTCCAACCTCTTCAAAATATCAAAGTGAAAATCTTCACGTTTGAATCCAGCCAGCTCATAGTCGTTGCTATAGTCAAGTGCGTCGGTGGGACACACTTCAACACAAGCACCGCACAGGCTGCACTTGGTAAAATCGAGGGTGAATTTGGTCAGGACCTTTCCTTTAACCCCTTCACGTTTTTCACCATCAACAACAATACAATCCGAAGGACACTCGCGCATACAGCTGCCACAGGTAATGCATTTGTGGGTGCCGCTTTCACTGTCTTTCACCAGATCGATGTGACCACGATAATTGGGCGTCACTTCGATCTTCTGACGAGGATAATGCGTCGTCACCGTCGGTGAAAACAAGGCTTTGAGTGTGACCTTCAGGCCAACAATGAGGCTCCATCCGCCCGTAAATAATTCTGAGAAATAGGCTTTCATATCAGCTTCACAATCACAACAGTAAGAAGAAGATTAACCAGTGAGAACGGAATGAGATATTTCCAGCAGAAGTTCATCAACTGATCGAAACGGGTACGAGGATAGGTCCAGCGGATCCACACCAGGAAGAACATGAGGAAGTAGACCTTAGCCAGGAACCAGATAATTCCAGTGTATTCGAAATAAGGCAGAGGGATGCCGGAAGTACCACCAAGAAAGAATACCGTGGCGATACAGCAGACAATAAACATATTGGTATACTCAGCCATCATGAACAGACTGAAACCCATACCACTGTATTCGGTATGAAAACCCGCTGTTAATTCACTCTCTGCCTCGGGGAGGTCAAACGGTGCACGGTTGGTTTCCGCGACCATACAGATGAGATAGATCAGGAATGCCAGAGGCTGAAAGAAAATAAACCAGCCGCCGCCGGACTGTGCAGCGACAATCTCTTTGAGGCTGAATGTGTTGGTCATAAACACGATAGCCAGCAAGGCAATCAGCATCGGGATTTCGTAAGCAACGTTTTGGGCAACCGAACGAAACGCGCCAAACAGAGAATATTTATTGTTTGAGCCCCAGCCGCCGACGAGAATCGCCAGAACGTTAATAGAGGCAACCGCCAGAATAAACAGCAGGCCGATATCCAGGTCGAACGCCTGAATTTTGTCACTGAATGGAATCACCAGCAGCGGCAGAAAAACAGGAACAAAGGACAACAGCGGTGCCAGAATAAACAAGCGCTTGTCCGCTTGGGCCGGAACCACCAATTGCTTGCCCATCAGTTTAAAACCGTCGACAAGCAGCTGAAGAATACCATGGAAACCGACTTCCATCGGGCCGGGACGACGCTGAAAATGTCCCGCCAGTTTCCGCTCCATATATCCCATAACCAACGCATTGCCAAATACAACCACAATCGCGCCAATCAGGAATGCAACCAACCGGACTAACACCGGTACCATATTCGTTACAGTTTCCATACGATCTACCTGTCAATCTCGGGGATTACGAGGTCCAGCGCACCCATGGCCGATACAACGTCGGCAATCATCATCCCTTTGCACATTTCAGGAACAACACTCAGGTTGGAATAAGATGGGGTACGCACTTTCAGACGATAGGGAACATCACTGCCGTCCGACACCAGATAGTAAGACAACTCGCCACGCGGTGCCTCAACAGAGCTGTTGTAATCGCCAGCAGGAATTTTCAGCTTTTTAGGCACCTTGGCTGCCATAATCGGGCCTTCAGGCAGTTTATCAAGAGCCTGCTCAATAATGCGCAAACTCTGTTCCATTTCACGGAAACGAACATTAAAGGATGCCCAGGCATCGCCGCCGGGATCGGTCGGAATTTCAAAATCAAATTCCGGATACACTGAATAGGGCTCAGCACGACGCAGGTCATAGGCAACGCCGGTGCCACGCAGCAGCGGCCCGGTAACACCATAACGAGCGCACAGCTCAGGAGTATACTCACCAATACCCTTCAGACGTTTCTGCAGTATAATGTTGCCGTTAACCAGCTCTTCATACATGGGAAAACGACTGCGCAGACGATCAATAAAATTGCGGGTCGAGGCGACAAACTTGTCATCGATGTCTTTGCAGACACCACCGACTCGGAAGTAACAGTAGGTCAGACGAGAACCGGTCACATCTTCGAGAATGTCGAGAATCTCTTCACGATCATCAAAGGAATACATGATCGGGGTAAAGGCTCCCAGGTCAAGCAGATACGCACCAAACCACAACAGATGACTTTGGATGCGGTTCAATTCCGATGTGATCACGCGGATATAATCCGCACGACGGGGCACCTCAATGCCGGCTGCCTTCTCAAGCAACAGAGCATAACCGTGGTTGTAAATCAACGCGCCGAGATAATCCATGCGAGCCGTATTGGGCATAAACGACTTGGCGGGCTTGAATTCAGCGATCTTCTCATGACACCGATGGCCGTATCCGAGAACGGGTTGGGGTTCAATAACATACTCCCCTTCCATCTCCAGCAGCACACGAAGTACCCCGTGGGTACTGGGATGCTGAGGTCCCATATTCAGTACGAAGCGATGATGTCTTTCATCTTGCAATACTTCTGTATTCATCATGGCGATCAGCTCTGCTCCGGTTTCTTGGCGGCTTCAGGTTTCGCTGCTTCGTCAGAAGGATCCGCCCGACGTACAGCTGTGACGTCCTTCAACGCTTTTTCACTCTTCAGCAACGGCTTCAAATCCACATCTTCTTCCGCCAGAATCAACGGCTCAAGATTTGGATGGCCAACAAAGACAACTCCGTGGAAATCGCGGGTCTCGCGCTCATGCCAGTTTGCGCCATGATAAATATCAGCGATGGTCGGCATTTCACTTTTCTCGTCCACAAACGCACGCGCCATCACCCGGCAACGGGTGGCAACATGGGCAAACTGATAGACAACCTCAACAGCCGGCTTGACATGCACGGCCATCAGGTCAACCAGATAAAACCCCTCTTTGAGCATCAGCGAGGCAAAATCTCTCAGTTTGTCACCGGTTACGCTCAGATCATAGTCATAACCCGTCACGGCATAATCGACGGCTTCAACCTTTTCCGTAACAGTTTTCCACTGTTGAACAACGGTATTCACATCCATGATCAGCGACCCTCCGGCATTTTATTTTGCGGGAACGGGAAGCGCTTGCCGGTAATTTTCTCCTGCAATTGGAGAATCCCCTCAATCAACGCTTCCGGACGAGGCGGACAACCGGGCACGTACACATCAACCGGAATCAGCTGATCAACGCCGAGCACCACGTCATAGTTTGCTTCCACCGCAAACGGACCACCGGAAATCGCACAGTTACCTAAAGCGATAACGTAGCGCGGAGCCGGCATCTGCTCGTACAGGGTTACGACAGCCGGAGCCATCTTTTTATTGACGGTACCGGCAACAATCATCAGATCCGATTGACGCGGTGACGGGCGAAAAACCTCAGCACCGTAACGTGAGATATCAAACCGCGCCATACCGGAACACATCATTTCAATCGCGCAGCAGGCCAGACCAAAGGTCATCGGCCACAGCGAGTTGGCACGACACAGATTGAGAATCTTGTCAGCCAGCTCCAGCTGCACCATCGCCCCCGGATCGCTGAGCTGTGTTCTTTCAGGAAGAGCACCTTCGTAGCGCTCTTCGCACTCCTTGGTGTAGGAGTGGACTCTTAGCAGACTTTTCTTTTCGGCCACGTGAATACTCCTTTGACCCAGGCATATACAACTGCCAGCGACAAAATACCTACGAAAATAACCAGTTCAGTAATTCCCCGAACCGCGGACACCTTATCAAATGCCGTGGCCACCGGGAACAGGTACAGAACATCAACATCGAATGCCAGAAAGATCAGCGCGTACAGATAGTAAGCAATATCAAAACGGATATTCCAGGCCGACCCATAGGGATCCATCCCACATTCATACGGCTCCAGCGTCTTGCGAAACAACATACGCGGCGCAAGCAACCTGGAGATCAACAATGGTCCCAGACCGCAGGCAATACCCGCAATCAGGAACACCACCACATAGACATAATCGACCAAATACTGTTCGGCCATACCTCTTGCCTCCCTGAAGGGAAATTTCGTGCCCAGACGCTGATACCAGTCTGTGCACAGGTTCCAGTCGCAAACGTGCAAATACACGTAATTCATTCAGTATAAAAAACCTCGTATTTTCTATCGGAATGACCTCTTCTTGTCAAGATTTTATTAAGCTCACAAACGCCCGCAAACCCAGCTATTTCCTAACTCTCTGTTTTAACAGCCTTCTTCTCTCAAACACTGTTTACAAAATAACGGTCAATCTGAATACAGTATACAGATTGACCCTTGATGCCATGTCGGGCAATTTTTTCATCATTGAACAACTTTTCAATACGGCCATCAAATTCGTTTGACTTCCCCAAGACCCTATGTTAACCAACTTTTTCGCTTATAATTTTACATCCCAGCCACGAAAGAAGCGCTACCATGAGAAACAACATTGTCCACATCGGTGCCGGAGAGCTGACTTATGAGATCCGGGCAATTGTCGAAATCGCCGAAACCCTCGGCAAGCTTGGCATCAAAACCAACATGGAAAACATTGGTGACCCGATTGCCAAGGGTGAAAAAATTCCCGACTGGATGAAGCAGATTGTTGCCGACCTGGCCATGAAGGACTGCTCGTATGGCTATTGTGCGACAAAAGGCATTCTTGATACGCGCGAGTTTCTTGCCGACTTGACCAACCAGCGCGGCAAGGCTCAAATTTCTCCGGAAGATATCATCTTCTTCAACGGCCTTGGAGATGCCATCCAGAAAGTGTATGGACTGCTCAAGCGTGAAGCGCGCGTCATCGGCCCTTCACCGACCTATTCGACCCACTCTTCCGGTGAGGCGGCCCATGCCGGTCAGGCCCCCGTATCCTATCGCCTCGATCCGGACAATAACTGGTACCCGGATATGGATGACTTGCGCCTGTCCGTCAAATACAACCCGGCCATCTGCGGCCTGTTGATCATCAACCCGGACAACCCGACCGGTGCCGTTTACCCGGAGCGTATCCTGGTGGAGATGATCAAGATTGCCAAAGAGTATGATCTGTTTGTCATCTGTGACGAGATCTATCACAACATTATTTATAATGGCGAGTCGACCAAACCGCTGTCCGACCTGATCGGCGATGTTCCGGCCATTGCCATGAAAGGAATCAGTAAAGAGGTGCCCTGGCCTGGATCCCGCTGTGGCTGGATTGAAGTGTACAACCGCCACAAAGATCCGCTGTTCGCCCGCTACATTCAGTCGATCGTCGATTCAAAAATGGTCGAGGTCTGTTCAACGACACTGCCGCAAAAAGCCATTCCGCCCATCATGAGTCATCCGCAATATCCGGTTTACCTCAAGGAGCGCACCAGCCGCTACGAAAAGTTTTCCAATATTGCTTATGACCTGCTCAAGAGCGTTCCCGGCATCAAAGTAAACCGAACCAACGGGGCGTTTTACATGAGTGTGGCCTTTGAGCGCAAACGTCTGAACAACACTCAGACTTTGCCCATCGACAATGACCAGGTGCGCGAGATGGTTGAGGAGCTGGTGGCCAAGCCCGGCACCTCACCGGACAAACGTTTTGTCTATTACCTGCTGGCGTCGACGGGTATCTGCGTGGTTCCCTTGACATCCTTCTCCACGCCGGAGCAAGGCTTCCGCATCACCTTGTTGGAACGCGACGAGCAGGAGTTCACCAAAATTTTTGAAACCATCGCCGAAAGTATCAAAGCCTACCTGGCGTCCTAACCGTTTAATTTCCTTTCAGTCTGCCCGCTTCATTGCGGGCGGACTGAATCGTTAACGTCCGTCCCACACTGTTTTTTCTTTTACTGCGCCCGTTTACGACGATCTCATCTTGCAAAACGCCCCCATTCCTGCTTGAATTAGGCTCCAAAAAATTTTCACCTCCAAAGGAGCCCATGCACATGCACGCTGAAACGTTTGATCCCGTACTCGCCAAGCAAACCATTGACACCATCCGCCTGCTTTCGGCAGACGCTGTCGAAAAAGCCAACTCCGGTCACCCCGGAACCCCGATGGAAGGGGCTCCTCTGGCTTACCTGCTTTACACCCGTCACCTGCGCCACAACCCCGCCAATCCGGACTGGCCCGGCCGTGACCGTTTCATCCTTTCCTGTGGCCATGCGTCCATGCTGCTGTACAGTACACTGCACCTGGCCGGATACGACGTCAGCCTTGACGATCTGAAAAATTTCCGCCAATTCGACAGCAAGACCCCCGGCCATCCCGAATTCGGCCACACGCCCGGCGTTGAAACGACCACCGGCCCGCTTGGCCAGGGGATTGCCGTCGGCACCGGCATGGCCATGGGTGCACGCTACCTGTCGCAGACCCTGGATAAAGAACTGTTTGATTACACCATCTACGCCATCTGCTCTGACGGCGACGTCATGGAAGGGGTCGCATCCGAAGCCGCTTCTCTGGCCGGCCACCTCAAGCTCGGCAACTTGGTGTATCTCTACCTTGACAACAAAATCACCATTGAAGGTGACACGTCGCTGGCATTCAGCGAAGAAGTCGCCACCCGCTACCTGTCCTACGGCTGGCATGTCGAGCGCGTTACCGGCGAAAACCTGGCTGAAGTGGATGCAGCCATTGAACGCGCCAAGCGCGACCCGCGTCCGTCGATGATCATCACCCGCACCAACATCGGCCAGGGTGCGCCCAACAAGCAAGGCACATCAGCCGCCCACGGCGCGCCGCTGGGCTCCGATGAATTGGCCCTGACCAAACAGGCCCTCGGTTTTGATCCTCAACAAAGTTTCGTCGTTCCCGACAGTGTCTATGCCCACATGGCAGAGCTCAAAGAGCGCGGTCAGCAACTCGAGGCCGGCTGGAACCAATTGTGCCAACAAAAGTGTGCCACCAATACGGCCCTGGCCGACTGGTGTAGCGGCAATGAGCCGTCCGCAGAGCAAATTGACGCCCTGCTGCCGACGTTTGAAGCGGGCTCCAGCGCGGCAACCCGCTCTTCGAGCGGCCAGGTCCTTAACGCGTTGGCCGCCGGACTGCCGATGATGCTCGGTGGCAGTGCCGATCTGGCCCCATCCAACAACACGCACCTGAAGGGTGAAGAGGCCTTTACCCCGGAAACAGCCGGACGCAACATTCATTTCGGCATTCGTGAACATGCCATGGGGTCCATTCTCAATGGTCTGTGCCATACCCGCGGTTTGCTGCCGTTTGGCGCAACCTTTATGATTTTCTCCGATTACATGCGCCCGCCCATGCGCATGGCTGCCCTGATGGGCATTGCTCCGATCTATGTCCTGACGCATGACTCCATCGGCGTCGGCGAAGATGGGCCGACCCACCAGCCCATTGAGCAACTGTGTGGTCTGCGCAGCGTTCCCAACCTGACGGTCCTGCGTCCCGGTGATGCCAATGAAACGGCTCAGGCGTGGAAAGCCGCTTTGATCAATCGCCAGGGCCCTACCGCTCTGATCCTGACCCGACAGAACCTGCCGACTCTGGACCGCAACCAATACGCGTCCGCAGAGGGTGTTCAAAAAGGAGCCTATATCTTGGCGGAGGAGCAAGGGGAACTGCAACTGATTCTGATGGCCAGCGGCTCAGAGGTGCAGCATGCACTGGCGGCTCGCGAGACACTGCAACAGCAAGACATCGGTGTTCGTGTTGTTTCCATGCCGAGCTGGGAGTTGTTTGAAAAGCAGGAAGCCTCCTACAAAGAAGAGGTCCTGCCGAGCACCTGCCGCACCCGTCTGGCTGTTGAAGCCGCATCCACTTTCGGCTGGGAACGTTACATTGGCCTTGACGGTGCCGTTGTCGGCATGACCGGCTTCGGGGCCAGTGCTCCGGGCGGCCAGCTGATGGAGCACTTTGGCTTCACTGCCGACAACGTGGTTGCTAAAGCCAAAGAGTTGATCGGCTAATCCGGTTTCACCACATAATCGGGTAGGAGGCGGGGTTACCCCCGCCGTCCTCCCACACCACCGTGCGTACGGTTCCGTACACGGCGGTTCCTGATTTGCTTCTGCATTAATCAACTAACAATGCCCGTCGCCCTATAAGCGCCCAGCTTTACCTCACGACTTCCGGTCGCCACTTCCAGCTTTAGGCCCTCTTTCGAGGCATCTGCTCAAGACGTTCAGAAAAGTAGTTTAACTCCGCATATCAGGTTCGGCCCTTCGCTGTGGTGGTTAGCCCAGCTACTATGGCCTCTGCTGACTTCTGTCAGCCCATCCCGACATCTTACGATGCCAGTAGCACATGGCAGGCCGACAGACCTCCCAGGGTAAGACACACGACCTTCCTCCCATATACCCGCCACATTTACAGCCTCACCCTCCCGGATGACTATCGGGCTTTGAAGATCTTGGCCTTCTCGCCCGGATGAAACTGCCTCGTATGTGATTCCTGTTCGTCGGGCCGGGATTTTGCCTGCGGCTTCCTTCAGATTCCGGGTCACCCCGGACACCCTTGCCGTTCGGCTAGCGGTTCCCGTCATCAGGGTCCGCAGAGGACTTTCACCTCCAAGTCACTGCTTAACCACCACAGTTAAACAGACGGTGCTTTCGCACCACGTGCCATGCCTGGCACACCAAAAAAAGGGGAAGGTCGCTCTCGACCTTCCCCTTTTTCGTGACAAAATTTACGCGTTACTGGAGACGGCTCTGGAAGCGCAGGTAAGCCGTTCCACTGCCATCCTCTTTTTCATTGAGGAGCAACACCGCCTGTGCCGGGTCACCGTACACGGCAAAATCAAGAATAAACGCATCGACGGCGGCAAAAGGATATTGCGCCTGCAAGCCATGTCCGGATTGGTCAATCCGTACTAACCGGTCCGCACCACTGGCGCCCCCCACCAGCGGCAGCCCCTTGCTGCGACCACGGATGAGTGTATAGACAGCGCCATGCTCTTTCACCAGACGCCGTGATAGAACCACCTCTTTGGCCAGAACCTGATCCGTTGCGGAAAAACCACTGCGATATTCAGGGTTTTTCAATGGAACCGATACATAAGGCCCGTGATAATTTCCAAAATCAGTCAACAAGGTGGTGCCGGGAATGCGCGTGTCCTTTGATCGCGCCTGCAACATCAATCGCTGGTCGTCATTCCATACCAGAGCCTGCCCGGCGTTGGGCCATGCGATGGTTTCATATAACAGGTGCGACGATGTCTCCAAGGGTGCAGAGCCAGCAAAAACAGTGTTTTTCTCCATTTGCAACGGCAAAATCTCCGGGGCAAAGGCCGCATAACTCTGACGGTGCTGCAGACGCCCCTGATTATCAGAAAGATCGACATAGCCGTTCAAATCTTTACTGATCGGTTGCAACGTTGCCGTGGATAAAATCCAACTGTGCAATAAAGAGTCGGTTCCTTCAGAAACATCATGAATATCCTCACTCCATACCGCACCGATCTCCGGCTGGCCGTCGCCATTTAAATCGCCCGAGGTCAACCTAAGCCCGCGTGACACATGAACAGGCGGTTTAAAGGATTCCAGCGGTTCAAAATACTGGCCGCGAGTGCGAAAATGCTGCACACGATCCGAGTAAAGAAGATAGAGCTCAACGCCTTCCACACCCGGCCAGCTGATCACCTGAACCGGGTTTCCGGGGAGTTCAAACACCAGCTCGCCAGGGGTCGTCATGGGCTGTTGATGCTGAACCGAAAGTTCACGCGGCTGTTGCGCTGCGACCGGTGTGATCTGATGCACCGCCGCTGTACGACGCGGGGTCTGCAAAACAACCGGCTCAGGCGCTGACGGCGGCGCAGGGTCTGAAACCATTTTCTCCATAGCCAAAATGGCATTGTCCGATCCCCGCTTAAGCAGCAATCTCTTTCCGGCTGCGGTTTCCTTCACGTCAAGGGCCAGCCCGTGCTCCGATGGCCCCTCCGGTAAGACAGCATAGCCCTGCTCAAGCAGCAGCTCAACCAGCGGTGTCAGAGCCGAATCGGCAAACACGTCCACCCCTTTCGGCAACACGACCTCTTTGGCACCTTGCCACTTCTCAAGCCGATCCGTGATTTGGGGCCACGGGCTCGCAACAGCTAAGGAAGCAATCCCCAGCAGCAAGACCATTGTGACAATTGATTTGAATCCTTGTTTCATAACCACCTCATCGTTGAAACATTTCAAAAACCTGAAGAATTTCAATCCTCCGCAGATGATCATTACCGGCAGGAACAGTTGTAATCGCGCATCACGTCAACGACCCAACACATGCAACCTTAAACACCCCGGCTGAAGCCGCTCCTGGTGAATGGCGAAAGATTTGTTCCAAGCAGAACGAACAATAAGAGCCTTTTACAAAAAAACCTATGATATTTAAACAAAAACTCCCCGACGGGATCGAGCCCGCCGGGGAGCAGTATAACATCAACCAGACGCGTCAGCTGTTTTTAATAGCTCCAGGCCAGAGTCAGGCAGTTGGTCATGGCAACATCGTCACCTTCAGTGTCTTCAATGCCATCACCTGGGACAAACACACCGAAGATGTAGTCAATGCTGAAGTTTTTGTCGAGTGCGTACTTCAACTGCAAATCAAATGTGGTCCCGGCATAGTCATCAACATCCTCACCCGGGTTTTTGATATTCACCAGATTATCTGTTTCATCGTACCAGATGAAGAAGACTTGAGTTTTATAGCTCAACTTGTCAACCATTGCGGACAGGTCACCTTTGGCGCCGACAGCAGCAATGATCTGGCCGGGGTTATCACCGGAACCACCATTGCTGATACCACCGTATCTGTTGGTTTTGAATTCGCGCTCAGGAGCATAGGAGTAAAGAGTTGCACCATAGCTTTGACCAAGGTCCTCGCTGAGGATGCCGCCATCCATGCCCATCAGTGGCGTAAAACGGCCGATATCGGTAATACCAACCCAACCCTCAACGTCGTCGTCGGACGCATCATCATCACCCTGGGTATAACGAAGGGCGACATAGGGCGTAAAGCCTTTGCACACATCCATTTCTACCCCGGCAAACGCAGCCCATGAAGAGATATCCGCGCCATTGTCGAATTCACCATCGGCAAAAACAATTTCACAAGAAGGCTTAAACTTGCCGACCTTGCCCGTCATTTCAGCGCCGTAGTAATGAATCTCTGCTTCCATACTGTCGTTATCACTATAGGCATAAAAAGGGCTGAGATTGAAGTTACCAACCTGCTGGTTGACCTTAAGACTGTAAACACGCCAGTCATTGATTTCATCGCTCTCAAAGGGATCTGTCGTAATCTCAGTCATGTTATAGATTGGCAGGTAAAGCAGTTCATATCTTGTATTTTCTGAGAGTTGGCCACGAAAACCGATAAACGGATGGTCATCCCCAAAGAGCAAACCACCTGTTTTGATGTCCAGAGCACGGATATCCCAACCGGTTTGCAGTTCCAGCTCGGGCATGAATTTGTAAAGCAGTTCGACACGCTCGATACCGAATTCGCCGCCGGTGTTCGGATTATCAAGTTTTTCCGCAGTCGTGTAGTAGGTCCGGTCCGCTGTGTCTTTCTGCATGACGACATCAGCCTCTGTAATCATCTTCACCGACCATTTTTCACCCGAGGCCTTCCAACCCAGGCGCAATTCAGCGCGCAAATGTTCTCCCTTGACGGAGCCGGCTTCATTGATCATGAACATGTCACTGGCATCATCGTCAAAGTCGAAGTTCTTGTAGTAGGTCGGCTTGACTTTGGCCGTACCGAAGAACTCAATGGCAGCCCAAGTCGGTGCCGCCAAGGATACCGCAACCAGTACGGCAACCAGCATCAACAGCTTTTTCATGTGTTTCTTTCCTCCCAGTTAAAATTAGATATGTTATGCCACACACAATGCATGGGAATCTAACAATCAAAATTTTATCCGTCAAGAAAAAATAAAACGGAGTTATAAAAAGTTTATCGCAACAAAACAGCAAGTTACACAAAGTTTGTTGAAACAAAACCACCTGATGCATATATGCGGAAATACGTTTATCTTTCAGCGCAAAAAATATTCTAAATTGACAAGGACGACGGCGGGGATTAGTCTCTGCAGGCAGCAATTAAATCCTATTTTATTCTATTCCCTATGCTACGGAGGAGATTCATGGCAGACAGCGCCTGTAGCAGCTGCTCTCAAAGCGGCTCGTGTTCCGATGCGGAAAAACAAAAATGCGAACAAGAACACGCCAAGAAAAAAATGGCTGACAACTTAGCCTTGATTAAACACAAGATTCTGGTCATGTCCGGCAAAGGCGGCGTTGGCAAAAGCTCCACGGCAGCCAACCTGGCTCTGGCCCTGGCACAGACCGGTGCCAAAGTCGGGCTGATGGATATTGACCTGCACGGCCCCAGCATCCCGACGCTGCTCGGCCTTGAAGACCAGCGTCCGCCCGTCGAAGATGAGCTCATGGTCCCGGTCAATCGCAATGGCCTTAAAGTGATGTCCATCGGTTTTCTGGTTGCCAATCCCGACGATGCTCTGATCTGGCGCGGACCGGTCAAGGCTGGGGTTATCCAACAGTTCATCAAGGATGTTAAATGGGGTGAGCTGGACTACCTGGTGGTGGACTGTCCGCCGGGAACCGGTGACGAACCCCTGTCCATCGTCCAGATGCTCGGCGAAAACAGCGGTGCAGTGCTGGTCACGACACCTCAAAAAGTCGCTCTGGTTGATGTCCGCAAGTCGGTCACTTTCTGCCGCCAGGTCAAGCTGCCGGTATTCGGCATCGTCGAGAACATGAGCGGCTTTGTCTGCCCCAAGTGTAATGAGGTCATCGATATTTTCAAAAAAGGTGGCGGTCAGAAAATGGCGGCAGAGATGACGGTTCCCTTCTTAGGACAAGTCCCCATTGACCCGCGCATGGTCGATGCCGGTGATAACGGCACCCCGGTGGTTGAATCTGCAGCCGACTCTCCCACGGCCGTTGCCCTCAAAGAGATTGCCCAGGAACTGATGCTGCGCTGCATCAACCCCGGAGGTGGCACGGCGGATTTATCTGAATAACCACCTAGGGGGCGTTCTCAATGAGCACTCATGGCACTATTTTGGATCTTTTCCGCGTCAGCAGCGTTATACGTCGTTGCCATAGAATGACTATGGCGTCTCCGTATGCCTTGCTGACACGAAAAATCCCTCAAAATATTTCTCATTCTGCCAATTGAGAACGCCCCCTAGTATTCCATATCGAAAAACAGGGCTTGACGGTTCCCATCCGCAAGCCCTGTTTTTGTTTCATCGATGGCATCGTTGACAGCCATCGATTTTTTTCATTTTCACTGAATACGTTACCGCCGATGGCAAATGCGACCTTTTATGGGACAGCTGTGGCAAAACACGCTATTTCAGTGGTTTGTCAGCAGGTGATTAATTTTTTGCGACTTTTACTTGACTCTTGGCAGCTCAGGAGCTATGAAGAGTTTCTTCACTAACGGTAAAAAAATTTTATGACGCGGTTGAGGCCTGTACACCCCAGCCGATTGTATTGTTCATTTTATCGTATACGCTATGTGTATCGACACCCCGATCAGGAGAAAATGGAATCATGAGTCAAAGTGAAACCGCTTGCGGTAATCTGCTCGAACAACACGGCATCACCAACGTCAAAAGTGTCCAACGCAACCAGTGCACCCCTGCTCTTTACGAAGAAATTATTCGCCGTGGAGAGGGACACCTGTCCCATCAGGGACCGATTGTCGTCTCCAACAGCAACTACACCGGCCGTTCTCCCAATGACCGCTTTATTGTTCAAGCGGGACAAAGTGGTGAAGATATCTGGTGGGGCGATGTTAACCGTCCTTTTGACCCGGCCAAGTTCGATGCTCTGTACAACCGCATGATGGCGTTTCTCCAACAACGTGACCTATTTGTTCAGGACTGCTTTGCCGGCGCCGACAAAGACTATCGCCTGCCGGTTCGCGTCATCTCCACCCGCGCCTGGAACAGCCTGTTTGCCCGTAACATGCTGATCATTCCGACGGCGGAAGAGCTGGAAAACTTTGAGCCCGGCTTTACCGTTGTTGCGGCTCCTGATTTCAAAACAATTCCGGAAATTGACGGCACCCGTTCTGAAGCGGCCATCATCATCAACTTCGAACGCAAGCTGGTTCTGATCGCCACAGCCGCTTACAGTGGTGAGATCAAAAAAGGTGTGTTCTCCGTCCTCAACTACCTGTTGCCTAAACGCGGCGTGCTGCCCATGCACTGCAGCGCCAATGTCGGCGCTGATGGCGATACGGCAATTTTCTTCGGTCTGTCCGGCACCGGCAAAACCACGTTGTCCGCGGATCCCAACCGTCGTCTGATTGGTGATGATGAGCACGGCTGGACAGACGCTGGTGTGTTCAACTTTGAAGGCGGTTGCTACGCCAAGGTCATCAATCTGAGCCCGGAAGCGGAGCCGGAGATTTTTAAATGCACCCGTAAATTCGGTACGATCCTGGAAAATGTCGGTCTGGACGCCGAAACCCGTTATGTTGATCTGGATGATGCCAGCATCACTGAAAACACCCGGGCGGCTTACCCGATTACCCACATTCCCAACATTGTTCCCGAAGGTTTTGCCGGCAACCCGAAAAACATTATCATGCTGACTGCCGATGCGTTTGGTGTCATGCCTCCGATCTCCAAGCTGACTCCCGAGCAGGCCATGTACCACTTCATCTCCGGTTACACGGCCAAACTGGCCGGCACCGAGAAAGGTGTTACCGAGCCTCAGACCACCTTCTCCGCCTGCTTCGGTGCACCGTTCATGCCGTTGCATCCTTCTGAGTACGGCAACCTGCTCAAAGAAAAAATCCGCGAGCACAACGTCTCGTGCTGGCTGGTTAACACCGGCTGGAGTGGCGGCCCTTACGGCGTCGGCTCCCGGATGAAAATCAGCTACACCCGCGCCATGCTCAATGCGGCACTGGAAGGAAAACTCAACGAGGTCGACTACCAGCAGGATCCGATCTTCGGCCTGCACATTCCGCAGAGCTGCCCGGATGTTCCCGCGGAAGTTCTCAACCCGCGCAACACCTGGCAGGACAAAGCCGCTTACGACGAAAAGGCCACACAGCTGGCCAAGGCGTTCCACGCCAATTTCGAGAAGTTTGCTGACGGCGTCACTGAAGAGATTCGCAACGCCGGTCCGCTGGCCAAGTAATTTTCTCTACCTCAACAAAAAAGGGGGTGTTCCCAACGGAACACCCCCTTTTTTTATGGCTGCAAAAAAATCACCCCTGACCGGCAAAGCGCTTCAAGGTCGCGATTTCGTCCGGCCAGCGCTCCGGCTCCGTGGTTTCAAGAATCAGCGGGATGCCGTCAAAACGGGGATCGCCGAGAATGTATTCAAAGCCCGCCCAGCCGAGTTCACCATCGCCCAGGGGGGCATGACGATCCACATGCTTACCGAGGGCGGTTTTGCTGTCGTTGAGATGCATACCATACAACCGGTCAAAGCCGACCTGCGCAGAGAATGCGCCAAAGGTTTCATCACAGGCGGCTTCTGTACGCAAATCGTATCCCGCGGCAAACAGATGGCAGGTATCCAGACACACGCCCACCCGGTTCTGATCATCGACCTGTCGCATAATTTCCGCCAAATGGTCAAAGGAATAACCGACGTTGCTGCCCTGTCCGGCGGTATTCTCAATCACAGCGATGACATTCTGCGTCTGCGCCAGGGCCAGATTGATTGATTCCGCCACACGGCTCAGGCAAGCACTTTCATCAATTTCCCGCAAATGGCTGCCGGGATGAAAATTGAGCCGGGTCAGTCCGAGCACCTCGCAACGCTGCATTTCATCGATAAACGCCTGGCGAGATTTCTCCAACTTATCCGTCTGCGGATGCCCCAGATTAATCAGATAGCTGTCGTGAGGCAAAATTTGCTCAGGGGAAAAGCCCTGTGCAGCACAGGCCTGTTTAAAGGCGTTGATGGTTTCCTCTGTTAAAAGGGGCGCAGACCAGCGTTTCTGGTTTTTGGTAAACAGGGCAAAGGCTGTCGCCCCGATACGAACGGCATTGGCAACGGCGCGTTCTACGCCGCCGGCGGCACTGACGTGAGCACCGATATATTTCATGTTGTCTCCATAGGTTTCGAGGCACGCTCGCGCAATATCTGAGCAAAATCCTCGGCAATCATCGGCTTGGCATAAAGAAAGCCCTGGGCAATATAGCATCGATGCTGCAACAGAAAATCCTTCTGATCTTCATTCTCCACCCCTTCGGCGAGAATTCTTAAATCCATATTCTGCCCTAACGCGATAATCGATCCGGTGATGGCCGCATCACTCTTATCATGCACGACATCGGTGATAAAGGAACGGTCGATTTTCAACTTATCCACCGGCAGTTTTCTCAGGTAACTCAACGAAGAATAGCCGGTACCGAAATCGTCAATGGAAATGTGCAGCCCCTTTTCCTTCAATTCATTGAGCAAGACGATGGTATTCCCCTCATCTTCCATCAACAGACTTTCGGTAATTTCAAGCTCCAGCAACTCCGCCGGCATGCCGCTTTGTTCCAGCACCTGTTGCAGTGTCTGACTGAGATTACTGCGGAACTGGGCGATCGAAATATTGACGGCGACCCGAACAGGCATCAGCCCCTCATCCATCCACAGGCGGTTTTGTCGGCACACCTGCATCAGCACCCATTGACCGATCGGTATGATCGCACCGGTTTCTTCAGCCAATGAGATAAAATCTCCCGGCGGCACCATCCCCCTCTCGGGATGATTCCAACGCAACAACGCTTCCGCGCCAACCAGGGAGTGATCACGCATGTCATACTGGGGCTGGTAATACACTTCAAACTGCTCCAACGCCAACGCATCACGCAATTGGGTTTCCATCTCCAGAAACTCCTGGGCACGACCATTCATTTCCGGAGCATAAAATTGAAAATTGTTGCGTCCGCACGATTTGGCATGATACATCGCGGCATCAGCGCTGGACATCAGGCCGGTCACATCCTCGGCATCATGCGGATAACGGCTGATGCCGATACTCGCCGTGACAAACAGGCGATGGGAATCCACATCAAACACGTCAGAAAGCTCATTGAGCAGATTGCGCGCCATCACCGCAGCGAAATGAGAATGACTTGATTCTTCAAGAATCACCACAAACTCATCACCGCCAAGCCGAGCCAGCGTATCGGAGCGCCGTAAATGGCTCTGCAGTCTGTGCGCAACAGACATCAGCAATTTATCGCCCAGTTCATGGCCGAGAGAGTCATTGATCTTCTTAAAACGGTCAAGATCGATAAACAGCACCGACATTTCCCCGGCACGACGGCGTGCCCGTTCAACGGCATGGTAGAGCCGGTCTTGAAACAACCGCCGATTGGGCAACCCGGTCAGACTGTCGTGATTACTCATGTGGTCGAGGAGCTGCTTTTTCTCCTCCAGCCGTTTTTCCGCCTGTTGCTGTTGCGTCAGATCTTTGAAAATCAGCACCGCGCCTTCATGTTGCCCCCCCGAACCGATCAGCGGTGTTGCCACATATTCCACGGAAAAGATTGTCCCGTCACGACGGCGAAACGCATCCAGATCAGAGCGGACACACAACCCAGGCTCCAGTTGGCGCGTTTGGCTGATCGGGTGATCCTGGCCCATGACCTCTTCACCATTGGCAAGGACCACCGGGATCGTTTCCAGAACATGACGATGCAGCAACTCCTGCGCATCATAACCCAACATTTGCGCCGCCGCGGGATTGACAAAGCTCGCTCGCCCCGACCTGTCAACCCCAACGATGCCGTCTCCGGCGGCGTTGAGGATCAATTCCTTATCACGTTGCAACAGAAACATCTGCCGCACCTGCCGTCGAACCAACCCTGAAATAATCGCCCCAATGATCACAAAAATGGCCAGGACCACAACAGCACCATGTTTGACCTTTTCCAGGGTTTCGTGCAGCCATTGCTCCGTCTGCTTGCCCAGCGCATCAAGCCGCGACTTGGTTAATTGGGCTAAGGCCGCATTGAGGCTTTCAAGACCGACATAACTTTCCTGCAGCGACGTATCAAGCTCCATTCGTTGGCTCAACAGCTCAATCTGATCTTTGTGAAGTTTATAGAGCCCTCCGGTGACGACCACGGTCTGATACGCCGGGTCAATGTGATATTGTTCGCCAAACAGCTCAATTTTCAATTGCTCCAAGCGGTCGAGAGCCTCCGCATCGTCAAGAACATGATCCTCAATAAGAATCACCAGATTTCTTTTCAGGCGTTCCAATCCGGGCTTGAGCATATTGTCACGAATGTCGACCATTTGATCGGTTCGCGTGGCACTGGCCAGCTGTTCCACCTGTTGGCCAAGGCTATCCACTTCAGAGCGGATTTCCCTCAGAAAGGGGAACCAGCGTTTTTGCCGTTCTTCAATGATGCGATTGGCCACCTGTTCCGCAGACGAAGAGGGCTCCTCACGCCAGCGTCGAACCAAAACCGCCTCAGCCAAACGCTGACGCCCCTGCACCATGTCGGCAATCGAATGTAATTGCCGCAATAAACGCCGGATGCGCATCAATCCGCCACCCTCTATGTATTGACGACGTACCTCACGATACTTACCGGCCCATTGATCCGCACGATCCGTAAACCGATTCAGGTCCTCAAGAGCGCGTTGGCAACGTTCCAGATCAGTATTATCTTTAACATCGAACCGGGCAATGAACGGCAGCAGCACTCGGGTATAGTGATGCACGGCGTCATCGTGATGATTGTCCTGATCCTGATCATAAAAAAGCTTCAGTGATTCCGAGCGGATTTCAGCCAGCATCGTTTGTAATCGTTCAACGGTCGCACGTTTTTCAATCAGTTCACGATGAATCTCATCGCGCTGGGCACTTAAATCCGTCACCAGGTTATACCCCAACCCCATCAGGGCAAACACCGAGAGGACTGCGGTAATAATCAACAGCCAGACCAACATAAAGACCGTAAGACTGGGGGGAATCTTCATTGATGCCCCCTCTTCGAATCAAGCAGTTCCGGCAGCTGCGACCAGGCAAACGGCAGGATCTTACCATAGCTGAAATATGTCCCCCACACCTGCCGGCACGCCTGGTGCCGTTCAGGACTCAGCAGCAGAGAAACACCCAGCCCAAGATCAAACGTTCCCAAGTCTTCTAAGGCGTCAACAAGCTTCTCACGACTTAACGGACCATCGATCTGCAGCAGGGCTTTTTGCAATAGGCGGGTGGAAATATACCCTTCAAACCCGACATAATTCGGCCGCCCCGACGGATTAAATCTTTTGAAATCAGCAAGATAGTCGCGAACGATGGCAACACCGTCACCCATCAGAGGTGGAACCACCTGAGTGACAATAACGTCATCGCTTTCGTCGCCAAGCTCACGCAGCAGCAATTCGCTACCGACAAAAGACACGTTGAGAAACACCGCATTTAATCCGACCTGTTTGGCCAGGCGAATAAACTTGGCACAAGGGGCATAGGCTCCGACCATAATAACCGCTCGAATGTTGCGCGGAGAATAGATCAGGTCCGCCAAGGCGTTTTCCACGGCCAGGGTGTTGCGCTCATAACGCCCATGGAGAATATTGCGGACGTCATGCAGACCATAATGCTTTAAAGCGGCCACGCCCCCTACATATCCCGCATCACCATAACTGTCACGCTGAGTAAAAAAGGCGATCTCATCAGGACGAACTCCGCCCTGTTCAATCAAAGCACGGACCATCGTCGTGACTTCCTGAACATAACTGGCGCGAAAGTTAATCACATAACGCTCTGGTGGTGTTTTCCGCAACAACCCGGCACCGGTAAACGGAGCGACAAAAGGAACACCATGACTCTTGATGATCGGCAAGGCGGCAATCGCCGTCGGTGTGCCGACGTTGCCGACAATGGCCAACGCCTGGTCGTCCACAACCAGGCGTTGCATATTCGGAGCAACCCGCTGGGGCTCGTAGCCGTCATCATAGGCACGCAGCACGACTTGCCGCCCCTGAATACCGCCCTCCAGGTTAATCCGCTCCAGCCCCAATATTACGCCATCGCGCATCCGCCGCCCCAATTCCGCAGTCGGTCCGGTCAAGGCCGTGGACATACCAAGCACAATAGGGTCATCAGCCGCTGCGATAGACGCCGTTACGAACACGAGAAAACTGCTTAATGCAGCAAGGCTGTTAAAAAAAATTTTTCCCATACGAGGCATTCTCTTTTTAATAATTCGAATCTTTCTAATATTTATAGCAGTTCTCTGTTTAAACACAATCCACCGTGTGGCTTCCACAACAACTTTCACCTCCCCCTACTCACGCGGGAAAATTACCCAAAAAATTATTAAGTCCACATCTCGTGTTCACTTATAAAAAATGAATTTACTTGTAATTTAAATTATTTATAAAAATAAAATCCTAAGGAGAATATAAGCGTAATGCCAACACTCTTGCTGAGGAAAAGATGCTTGTGGATAAAAATCCATTGGCAACATTCGACAGGACAGCGCTTCATCTGGACTTTTCAGGCAACTTTGCATACTCTGTGGCCATGACAAAAACGACCCCTTTGACATCTTTGGCTCAGGCCGGTGAATTCGGCCTCATCGAGCGGATCAAACGCCAGGCCAAGCAAAACGACAGTGTGATTCTCGGTATCGGTGACGACTGCTCGGCCACGCATCTTGCTGAAGGAAAAGTGTTGCTGACCAGCAAGGATTTACTGATTGAAGAGGTTCATTTTCGTCGCTGCTGGACGGACATGTACAGCCTGGGCCGCAAAAGCGCGGCGGTCAATCTGAGCGATATTGCCGCCATGGGAGGGACCCCGCACCATCTCTATCTGGGTGTCGGACTTCCCGCGGATCTGAGTCTGGCTGAAGTGGACAATTTCAGTCGCGGCTTTCTCGATGAGGTTGACCAAGCCGGAGCAAGCTTGTGTGGCGGCGATACCTGCCGCAGCTCCGATAAGCTGATTATCTCCGTGACCGTGCAGGGCAGTGTCAGCGCGACGGAAATGCTCAGCCGCAAAGCCGCCCAGGAAGGTGAAGCCCTCTTCGTCTCAGGAACCCTTGGCGACAGCGCCCTGGCTCTGGCTCTGCTGCAACGGAATGAAAATCCCAGCGATTTCCTCAGCCAGCGGCATCACCGCCCCACTCCGCGTCTTGCCCTGGGCCAGGCACTGGCCCGGCAAGGCTTGGCCACCAGCATGATCGACATCTCCGACGGGCTGCTGTCTGACCTTGGTCACATCCTCAAACAATCAGGACTCGGGGCCCATATTGATCAGCAGCAGATTCCCCTGTCGAGCGATGCACGTCAACACCTACAGAACCACCCGGAAGATGAGGACCTTATTCTCCAGGGCGGGGAAGATTACGAGTTGCTTTTTTCCGCACCGTCACGCTGTGGCGATGATATCGACGCCTTAAGCCATCGCCTGAACCTGCCGATAACCCGCATCGGGACCTTGCTGAACGCCGAGCAAGGTCTGACTCTTGTTCAACTCAACGGCCAGGAACACCGGGTTGAAGCACGCGGCTTCAACCATTTCCGTTCATGACCATCCAAGCCCCTCCAGGACATTCCAGAAAGGAACCGAGCATGCGTACTTTTTTGCTCTTTATCATGCTGACTCTGTTCTGCGCGCCGGCTTTCGCCGCAGAGATCAGTGCCGATCAGTTACTTGACCGCCTGCAACAACGCTTTGCAAACCCGCAACATCCGCAGGCGATTCACGATTTTAACGCGGAATTTTATCAGAAAGCCTATATCGCCAGCCTCGGCCGAACCCGGACCGGACGCGGCACCATCACCATGCGTTTTGACAATCAGGATCAGGCCGCATCAAAAACCCTGCTTCGCTGGATTTATGAGGTACCGAGCAACCAGCAGATCTACTCTGACGGCACCACCTTATGGGTGTATCTGCCGGAGAACAATCAAGTGATGATTTCGCAGCTTGATGATTCACTGGACCAGAGTAATGACCCGATGCTGTTTTTACGCAACCTTGGTCGCTTGGAGCAGTATTTCTCTGCTGAATTACTCAGCAGCCCCGATGAGACTTCCGGCAATTACCGCCTCGAGCTGACCCCGAAAAAGCCCTCCGCCTATATCCAGACGCTCATTCTGACCTTACCGAAATGGATTGCCGACGCCCAGCCGCCGCTGGCACTGCCGTTGTTACGAGCCGCGATTGTCGACCAGACCGACAACCAGACGGAAATCGAATTTCGCCATGTCACGCTTAATCAGGCACCGAAAACCGACCAGTTTGTCTTCAAACTGCCTGAACAGGTTGAAATTATCAAAGCGTCTGATTTAAAGTTGAACCTCAAATAAGCCTATTTATCATCCGTTCACCCCAGGGAGAAAACCATGCCCAGCTTTGATATTGTTTCCAAAATTGATCTTCAGGAAGTGGATAACGCCGTTAACCAGACCCGCAAAGAGGTGAGCCAGCGTTATGACTTTAAGGGAACCCATAACGAGATTGAACTGACCAAGGATGCGATTACCATTCTGGCCGCGGACGATTACAAACTCGACGCGATTATCGACATTCTCAAGGGCAAGCTGACCCGGCGCAATGTCTCGGCCAAGTGTCTCGACCTCGGCAAAAAAGAAAATGCCTCGGCCGGTGCCGTGCGTCAGCCCATCAACCTGATCCAGGGCATTTCCAAAGAAAAGGCCAAAGAACTGGTTAAAATGATCAAGGACACCAAGCTCAAAGTGCAACCCCAGATCATGGAAGATGAGGTGCGCGTCGCCGGAAAAAAAATTGACGACCTCCAGGAAGTGATGCAGTTGCTCAAATCGAAAGATCTCGATATTGAGCTGCAGTTCGTCAATATGCGTTCCTGATGGTTTAGCCCTCTTTTTAAACAGGGTGTTGCAGCCCGTGGAGTATTGAATTTTGTCCAGAGAAAAAGTCTGTCTGGTCAGCCTCGGCTGCCCGAAAAATCTTGTTGATGCCGAGGTGATGCTCGGCCATCTGCCGCCGGACCGTTTTGAGATCACCACCGAGGAAGAAGCCGCGGATATTCTCATCATCAACACCTGCGCGTTTATCAACGACGCCCAGGAGGAATCCGTCGACACCATCCTCGAAGCGGCGCGGTTCAAAGAGGAAGGGCAGTGTCGCATGCTGGTCGTTACCGGCTGCCTGCCGCAACGCTATCGGGAGGAGCTGGCCGGTGAGCTTCCGGAAGTCGATCTGTTTATGGGCACCGGCGATGCCGCACGCATTGTTGAGCTGATCGATCAATGGCAAGCCTCGCAACAACAGCTCAATGCCACCAGCGCCGACCCTCAGGCCCTGTACGATCACACCACACCACGCGCCAAGGCGTCGCCGTTCTACAGCGCTTATGTCAAAATCGCCGAAGGCTGTTCCAATTACTGTTCCTATTGCATTATCCCCAAACTGCGCGGCATGTTGCGTTCACGCAGCATCGATTCGATTGTTCAGGAAGTTGAGAAACTGGTGCAGGAGGGCGTCAAGGAAGTCAACCTCATCGCCCAGGACATCACCGCCTTCGGTCAGGATCGCACAGATGGCACAACCCTGGAGAAACTGCTGTGCGAACTGGTCAAAATTGAGGATCTCAATTGGCTGCGGCTGCTGTATGCCTATCCCGACGGCATCAGCGATGAGTTGATTGACCTCATCGCCGACGAAGATAAAATTTGCAACTACCTCGACTTGCCGCTGCAACATATTAATGACGACATCCTGTCGATGATGAACCGGCGCATTGACGAACAGGGCAGCCGCGCGCTGATACGCCGCCTGCGCGAGCGTATCCCTGACATCACCTTGCGCACGTCGTTTATTGTCGGCTTCCCCGGTGAAACGGATGCCCAATATCAGCAACTGCTCGAGTTTGTTGAAGAAGGCCATTTTGATCGCGTCGGTGTGTTCCGCTATTCCCGTGAAGAGGGCACCGCAGCCGCCAAACTGGACAACCAGGTGGATGAGACCATCAAAAAGCGCCGACTCGACAAGCTGATGAAAGCCCAGAGCCGGGTCTCGTTTCGCAAACACCGCACCCTGGTCGGGCAGATTGTTCCCGTGCTGATTGAAGGCTACAGTGAAGAAACGGAGCTGCTGCTGCAGGGGCGCAGCCCGAGTCAGGCACCGGATATCGATGGCCTGGTCTATGTCACGTCGGGACAAGCCAATGTCGGCGATATTGTTGAGCTGAAGATCACCGACACCACCGAGTATGATCTGATTGGTGAGATGGTGGGATTCGAGGAATAGCTTAAAAACGTAAAAACCGCTTAAAAGGCAAGGTGTTAAAATGCCCAAAAAGGGGGGGGCTTTCTGCCCCCCCCAAAAGACGGAAGTTTTTTGCTTTGGACGACACAACACCGAAAGTCCGTTCTTCGTCCCTTTTGAACAATGTAAAAGGCGGTATAAGAATGGCGAACGGATGAATTCCGCTAGAAAAAGGCGTAAGACTCAGACAATCTCATCCTGAATCCGCGTGTCAAATACCCGCTGACTCTTCTTCTCCGAACGCGGCAGCGTGCCGTAATCCACCACTTCCAGCTCAACACTGACCAGCAACTGCTTCTTGATCTGATGCACAGCCTCGTGGATCAGCTCGGCACTGCGCCCGGCCTCGACGCCCTGGCCACGCTCCACCACCATGCGCATGTGGTCGCGGGCCGAATCCTCGTCACGGCTGAGATGAATCTGGTATTCACTGCCCAGCCCCGGCACCTGGGAGAGGATGGTGTCGAGGCTGCTCGGGTAGATGTTAACGCCGCGGAATTTGATGGTGTCGTCGGAGCGGCCTTTGATGCGCGAATGGCACGGCAGTGGATTGCCGCAGCTGCAGGTGCCGGGAATGATGCGGGTGATATCGTGAGTGCGGTAGCGGATCAACGGTGCTGCTTCCTTACACAGGCTGGTCACCACCATTTCGCCCCATTCGCCATCCGGCACCGGCTGCAGGGTTTCCGGGTCGACGATCTCGAGGATGTAATAGTCGCCCCAGTAGTGAATGCAGTCGTGATCGGAACATTCCATGCCGGCACCGGGACCGTATAATTCAGTTAAACCCGTGATATCGAACAGCTCCGCGCCGCCGAACAGCTCGGAAATCTTGCGCCGCATCGACACGGACGAGCGTTCGGAGCCGTAGATGATCTTTTTGACGTTGATCTGGTCGGCCAGACCGCGGTGGTGAATCTCTTCCGCCATCAACAGCGCCATGGACGCCGTGGAGCAGAACACCGTCGACTGGAAATCAATCAGAAACTGGATCTGCATGTCGATGTTGCCCGGCCCGACCGGTACGGCCATGGCACCGATTTTCTCGCAACCGAGTTGGAAGCCCATTCCGGCCGTCCACACGCCGTAACCGACGGCGATCTGGATGCGATCGAGCGGTGTCACCCCGGCCATCTGATAGCAGCGGGCAAAAAAGTCGGTCCAGTCGTCGAGGTCCTTCTGGGTATAGCACAACACCTTGCGTTTGCCGGTGGTGCCGGAGCTGGCGTGAATCCTCACGATCTGTTCAAACGGCACGGCGCGCAACGGAAACGGATAGCCATCACGCAAGTCGTTGGCATCGGTGAACGGCATGCGCTTCAAGTCGTCGAGGCTGACGATGCTTTCGGGTGTGACCCCGGCATTATCGAGTTGCTGGCGGTAAAAACTCGACCCTTCGTAGGCGTGGCGCACGGTCCACTGCAGACCGGCCAGCTGGTGGGCTTTGAGTTGTTCTTCGTTGTCAAACGCGGGCATAAAGTTCTGTTGACGCATATCGGGTTTCTCCAGACGGATATTGGTCAGACCGGCGGCGCCGAGGCGGCTGGCCTGGGGACTGTCATGGCTGGCTGCCCCTAAAAAGGCGGCACGTAAAGCCGGATCATTGAGCAACTGGTCGCTTTGCCCCTGCTGGACCATTTCACCATTGGCCAGCAGATAGGCGCGGTCGGAGCCGCTCAGGGCGCGGGCGGCGTTCTGCTCCACCAACAGGATGGTGGTGCCGCTGCGCGACAGTTGGTGGATAATGGCAAAGATTTCATCGGTGATTTTCGGCGCCAGGCCAAGGCTTGGTTCGTCAAGCAGCAGCAGGCGCGGATGGGCCATCAGCGCCCGACCCATGGCGAGCATCTGCTGTTCACCGCCGGACAGGGTGCCGGCGAGTTGGCTGCGCCGCTCTTTGAGCTTGGCAAAGCGTTGATAGACTTCATCGAGGCGGGCCTGTTGTTCGCCGCGCCGCAGTTTGAGCGCCATGGCACCGAGGGTGAGGTTTTCCTCAACGCTGAGATGCGGGAACACTTCGCGCCCTTCCGGGGAAAACGCCAGACCGTGGCGCACCATGGCGGCCGGAGTGCTGCCGGTGACCGGCTGGCCATCGAGGTGGATGGTGCCGCCGGTGGGTGTGACCAGTCCCATGACGCACTTGAGCAGGGTGCTTTTGCCGGCACCGTTGGCGCCGACCAGGGCGACGGTTTCGCCTTGATGGATCTTTAGATCGACGCCGAACAGGGCCTGGGCCGCTCCGTAGTGGGCGGTTAGGTTGGTGATTTCCAGCAGTGGAGTTTTGTTTTCGGCTGTCATCTGTTTCTATCCGTTATTTTTGTATGTTGCTTTAGCTAACTTTGTCTGTTTGCGTGGCTTTTTCCCACGTGACGTGGGGTATCGACCCCACACCCGACACCCTTTCTTGTTGTGTGACAAGAAAGGATGCAAAGAAACACACCCCATGCCCTCGCCTGCCTGTGGCAGGTGCCTTCCGTTCCACGGCGCTTCACCGCGCTCACAAAACTCGGGCTGCGCCCTCAGACAGTTGTTCGCTTTTTCCGGTGAATCGCCGCTCCACTCCAGCGAGGGCAAAGGGGATTGCAGCATCTCAGTTCTGGCGTGTTGTTTCGATGCATTGCTTCGGCGTACTTCATCCGTTTACGCGGTTTGGTACCCACGTGACGTGGGCTTCCGCGCCCACACTTCGGGCCACTTTTGCGTCGACAAAAGTGGCGCAAAATCGACCCCCGACCATTGCGCCCTGCGGGTTCCCTCTCTTCGTTCATTTACCCCGCGATGTCGGCAAAAACTCGCTACGCTCAGACAGTTTGCCGACGAGCATCGCGGTGACATTCACTCCGTTCGGCGCTGCTGAACGGGGGAACTTGGGTGCTTCATATAAGCACTCTATCCATTTTCAACCACCTGCTTGTGACTTTCCCGGGGTCCCCTGTAACGCAGCCGGAATAAAAGGGCGGACTGGCGAAACAGAAGGACAAACTGTTTGAGGGCTGTTGCAAACAGACCGAGTTTTTGTCCTTCCGCCAGGGAGCCCTTTTATGGAGGGAACCCCAAAGGGGCAAGGCGCGGGGTGTCTTTTCTTTGCTGACTTTCTTTGGACAAGCAAAGAAAGTCAGGCGTCGTGCGGGGCGCAACCCCGCGTCACGTGGGAAACCTTCCCGCTTTAGACCAAAGCTTATTCCATGCACAAATACGGCATAGAGTTTAAGCCGTCGCCTCAATACTCCCCAAATAAGCCTCCAACACCCGAGGATTGCGTTGCACCTCGTCCGGCGTACCACAAGCAATAACACACCCACTGTCAAGCACCACCACCTGATCGGCCAGCCCCATAACCAGCTCCATGTCGTGCTCCACCAGCAACAGGGTCTGCCCCTCCTGACGCAGGCGGCGTAACTGCTGCTCGACAGCCAGAGTTTCGGTGGCATTGAGACCGGCCACCGGTTCGTCGAGCAGGATCAATTGCGGCTGACTCACCGTGGCGCGGGCCAGTTCCAGGCGTTTTTTATCGCCATAAGCCATCACCCCCGCGGGCCAGTCGGCCTTGTCAGCGAGGCCGAAACGGTCCAGCGCTTCCAGGGCGCGGAGTTTGAGCTGGCGTTCGCGATGGCGCAGGTAAGGCAGGCGCAGCAGGGCCATGATCAGGCTGCTGCCCGCCTCGTTATTGAGCCCGGCCAGCACATTGTCGAGCACCGACAGCCGCTCGAACAACTTGAGATTCTGAAAGGTGCGCGCCACGCCGAGCCGGGAGATGGCATGGGACGGCAGGGTGCTGATCTCCTGCAGGCCTAAACTGATCGAACCACGCGTCGGTGTCAGCACGCCGGTAATGCAGTTGATCAGGGTGCTTTTTCCAGCCCCGTTGGGACCGATCAGTGCCGTGATCTGCCCTTGCGGCACCCTGAAGGTAACATCGGACAGGGCAGGCAGGCCGCCGAACTGTTTGCTGACCGCGTCAAGATGCAGCATGGCGACTCCTGCGCAAAGCCTGACGGGTTTTGACCAGATCAACCAGACCGGTGACAAATCCCTGAGGCAGGAACATCAACACCAGCACCAGAATACCGCCGTGAACGAAATCCTTGTACGACTCGAACACATCCACCCACTCGGGCAGCAGGGTGATGAGGGTGGCGCCAAACAGCGATCCCCAAATGGAGCCCATGCCGCCGATTACCACCATGATCACCAGATCGGTGGAGACAAAGATGTCGAAGGACGCCGGGCTGATGTAGCTGTAACAGTGGGCGTAGAGGCTTCCGGCGACCGAGGCCAGCACTGCCGACAGCACGAACACTTTCACCTTGCTGATCTGGGTATTCACGCCGAGCGCGGCGGCCGCTGTTTCATCCCCGGCCAGGGCCGCCAGGCCGCGACCAACACCGCTGCGCACCAGGTTGAGGCACAACAGCAGACTGAGCAGCGCCATGCCCCACACCAGATAGTGGAAACGCACTTCGTCGTCAAAGGCAAAGCTGCCGATGGCCAGCGAGGGGATGCCGTAAAAACCGCTGACTCCGCCGGTAACTTCGTCCCACTGTTGGAGCACGGTGTAGACCACCAGATTGAAGCCGAGGGTAGCCATGGCGAGGTAGTGTCCGGACAGGCGCAGCGTGGGCACGCCGATGACCAGCGCCAGCAACGCGACCAGCACGGCGACGCCGAACATGGTCGGCCAGGGGGACAGTTCATAAGTGACGGTGCCGATGGCTGAGCCGTACGCGCCGAGGCCGAAGAAAGCGGCATGGCCGAGGGAGATCTGTCCGGCATAGCCGATGAACAGGTTAAGACCGAGGACGACGATGACATGGATGGCGACCAGGTTGGACAGACCGAGGGTGTAGGGGTTGTCCTGCACCAGCGGGTAGAGCACGATCAACGCGCACAGCAGCGTGACCGTGAGGCCGGTGCGATGCAGGCGGATGAAATAGCTGAGATGTTCCTGGCGGGTCATGATGTTTTTTTCGCATTCTTAAAAGATAAAATACCGAGAAACAGATCAAGCACGATCGGGTATCAAGTTAAACGACTACATTGCGGCTGGTCATACAAAAATCCCCACCTTATCAGGGTAGATTTCCGGAAATAATTTCCCGGCCATATCAACCGGCAGCCCGAGGCGTACCGGCCCTTTGGGCGTATCAGAGACCAGAATCTTTTCGCTGACCAATTGCCCGACGATATCTCGGCCCTTTCGAGTCAGCCCGGTAAATGCGGCCGCTTCGCCCCGGCCAAGCTCGCCATGAAGAATGACCTCTTTAATGACGTTGGCCGCTTCAAGATTCAGGCCCTGGTAACGCTCTGGACAAGGATCGGGAATCATGCGTTCGTGACGAAGCCGGACGTAGCCGTCAACGCGTGAAAGTAGGTTATCAACATCCAACATGCGGGACATATAATCTATTTGATCACGGCACATATCGAGAAAATACCCGCACCATTCTATAAGTCGTTTTTCCGAGAGGTTTCCACGACCATCTAGAGACCCTTGCCTTACCATATCGGTGTTTGCAAGCATGGCCTTGTATTTGTCACGATCTCTGGCCAATCCACGGCTGACGTTCCACAATCCATACCCGAGCACGGGAATGGACTTAAAATAGGCGTCGGTGAATAATCGAGCAACGCGACCGTTGCCGTCGAAGAACGGATGAATCCACATCAGGCGATGATGTGCTGCCGCTGCCGCTATAATGCGGGTATCGCCATGAACTCTCCCGGCATAAGTTGTTTCAAAAACCCGCAACATGTCAGAAATAATATCTTCCGGTGGGGCAACATGACGCCCGACGATAACTCCCCCAGTTCGCAATTCGCCGCCAACGACTCGTATTCGCACGTCTTTTTCATTGTGCGTAACGTAGTGCATTGATTCAGGAAGTTGATCATAGAATTCTTTATGGACCCAACACAGAAAGTCCTTACCGGCAGGACGAAACTCTTCACCAGAGGCAAGTCTCTCAGCGATTATCCGCTGACAATGAATGTGAGCGAGGCTTTCGAGTTGCAGTTCACGTTTGGCGGTATCCGCGTCATAGTGTCCATTTGTCGCATCTTCAATATCGCTCGGGTGCGTACTGTTCCCTTCAATCAGGTTGGAATAGTAACTGTTGACGATTCGCAACAGGTTCTCCACGGCTTGAAGAGTCTTTGGGTGGAGTTTCCCGGCAATAGCGGCCGAGCCGGCAATGACGTTGCACGCCTGGCTTCTGAGCTCGTCGCATTTTTCAATATTGGGCAACAGGGGCTGTATGGATGTAATGTTCATGTGCCAATCATAGCGCCAATATTTTTAATGCGCAACTATCAAGAAATAATAAGAAAAATAAAACTTCAGAATCATATTTCAGTAATTTAGTGCCGATCTATGTGCCGATCTTTAAAGTTGCATTCGTTGAGTAAGAATATCGCAATGCCGCCGAAATATGCGGTTGCTCAGATTGTCGGATATATCAAAGGCAAAAGCGCAATTCATATGGCCTGTAGATATGGAAAACGAAGCCGAAATTTTACCGGAGAGCACTTTAGGGCATGGGATCGCCAAAGATAAATTCCCCGCTATTCGCGTTTTGGGACTCAGTCATAACGAGTCTTGAAATCTCTTTATGTAAGATCAAAAGCTTAAGGTCAAGGTCACCGGGACTCGCCCCGGCAGGCGACATCCTTTTGACTGGCCGCTCAAAAGGATGCAAAAACCGGCTGAACTTCTTCTGAACCTAGCTCAACCTACACTGAATTTATTTCCGTAATGCGAAACGGATTCGGCTTGCCTCCCTTTAGCTCGGCAAATCATGCAACTCATCATCTATGGCGTAAAACATTGATAATAATCGCCCGTCTTTCTCTATCTCTAGTGTGGCACCGATCTAACGGGTGGGACGGAGCCCACCCTTCAGTCGTGGGTTATTTAGCAACCCAGTTTTCTCGTTCAGCAGAGCCGAACTTAAAGAGCATCTCTGTGAGGGAACCCGTAGGGCGCATTGGGGTTGTTATTGATCAGATGAACGAGAGGTGCTGCTTGAGATTTTTTGCGTCAGCAAGGCAGAGGGAGAAGCCATAGTGGTTCTATGGCGACGACCGATAACGCCGCTGACGTGAAAAAGATCTGCAACAACTCCGTGAACTCTGATTGATGACAACCCCTTGGGAGTCGTTTTTCGGTTCCTTTTGACGACGCAAAAGGAACCCGACGTGTGGGCGCGGAAGCCCACGTCACGTGCGTACCAAACCACGCAAACGGATGAAACCCGCCAGAGCACCCAAGATACTTAGACGGACCCCTCTAACCCAAGTCTGAACGCCGCCAAATTCTGCTCAACAAACCGAGCAGGAGCCAGCTGCCGAATCGCCTCTTCACACTCTTCCACCGTACAGAACAACACCGCATCGCGCACAGCCAACCCAAGCAAAACCAGGTTAGCCAGTACCGCATTCCCCAGCTCACGAGCCAACTTGGCCGCGGCAATCCGCTTACCGGCACCGGGTTGCTCACTGCTGATCACCAGGGTGCCGTCGGCACGCAGCAACGGTTGATGCACGCCGAGGTTGGCGTCCCACAACAGCAGGCCGACATCGGCCTGACCAGCGCGGATCAACGGGCTGGCAAAGTCGCCGACTTTGATCGATGACAATACCGTGCCGCCACGCTGGGCCATGCCGTGGGTTTCCGAAGTCAATACCGGGATGCCGCGATTCACCGCCACCTGGGCAATCACCCGGGTGAGAAACAGCACCCCTTGTCCGCCGATACCACTGACAATGATCTGCTGCTTCATGACAAGTCTCCTTTGATAGCCCCTTTGATGGCGTGTACCGGACAGACCGGAATACAGGTTCCGCAGCCGATGCAGCGGTCCTGATCGAGCACCGCCATGGTGGTGGCCCCGTCCATGCTCAACGCCGGACATTCAAACGCTTCCACACAACGGCGGCAGCCGATGCAGTCGCTGGTAATCTCCATGGCATAGCGCGGCTGATTCTTGACCACGTCGCGCTCCATCAAACAGCCGTGCCGTGAGATCACCACGGCCACGCCGCCCTGCGGGCCACGAATATGGGCATCGGCCCGCTTCAGCGCACCTTCAAACGCATCGCTGTCGTACGGATCGCAACATTCGAGAAATTCTACCCCGCTGGCCTGGACCAACGGTTCGATGGCAATGGCTTTGGTGGCTTCGCCAATGGCTGTGCGACCGAGATGCGGCACGGGCTGACCGCCGGTCATGGCCGCCGTGGCGTTATCGAGAATCACTACGATGATGCGCGCCTTCTGGATCACGGCATTGATCAGTGCTGTCACCCCGGAATGGAAAAAGGTCGAGTCACCGATCGTGACAACCACAGTCGGAAAGTTTTCGCCGTCCTGAGCATAGGATTGATAGAAACCCGCTCCCTGGCTGATGCAGGCGCCCATGCAATGGGCGGTATCCACGACTTTGAGGTTGACACCGAGGGTGTAGCAACCGATATCGGACGGAAAAATCCCCTTGGGGAAGGTCTTCTTGATGCTGTAAAACGCGCTGCGGTGCGGGCAACCCGGACACAGGGACGGTCGTTGACCACGGCTGTTGGCCGGGGCAGGAGCCGGAGCTTCCAGGTCGAGGAACCGGGCCAGAGCCTCATGCACCACATCGGGGGTCAGCTCCCCTTCCTTGACGATGTCGCCGCTCTGTTTGCCGAACGCACAGCCATGGGCCAGCTGCATTTCGATCACCGGATAGGTTTCTTCAAGGATCATCACCCGGTCATAGTCCGCACGCATTGTATCGATCCATGCGCTGTTGAGCGGATACGGCATCACCACCTGATAAAGATCGATGGTGTCGGTCAGGCCCAGTTCAGCGAGCAGGTCGACCAGATGGCCATAGACAATGCCGGAGGCGACCAGGGCCAGCCGGGCGTGACTGCCATCACCCTGAGTCAGACGTGGCTGTACCGCCGGTTCGGCAGCAAAGGCGACGAGGTTGTCGTTGAGCTTGCGGTGCAGGGCGGGCAGAAAGGCCGGGGTTGCGCCCCAGCGGTTGGGATCTTTTTCAAAGCGGGCGCTGCGCTGCAACTGCTGGACCGGCTGGTGGCTGACATTCTGCCGCGAGTGGCAAATGCGCGTGGCCGGGCGCAGCACGGTGAGCATTTCGTATTTTTCCGACAGTTCAAAAGCCAGCGGCAATAATTCTTTTGCCTCGGCCGGGCTGGCCGGATCGAACACCGGTACCCGTCCCTGCAGACAGAACAACCGGGTATCCTGCTCGTTTTGCGAGCTGTGCGGGCCGGGATCATCGGCGACGATAGTGACAAAACCACCCTTGACGCCGAGGTAGGCGCTGCGCATGAATGGGTCGGCAGCGACGTTCAGGCCCACCTGTTTCATGATGGCGGCACTGCGCTTGCCGGTGTAGCTGGCGGCCAGCGCCACTTCAAACGCGACTTTTTCATTCACCGACCACTCGATATGCAGCGGCTCTTCAGCCGTGGCGCGACGATCGACCACCGCCTGGAGAATCTCCGTGGACGGCGTACCCGGATAGGCAGCGACCACCTGGCAGCCGGACTCGATCAGTCCGCACGCCATGGCTTCGTTGCCCATTAGTAATTCAACCTGTTGTTGCTCAGTCATATCTATCTCTTTTCTTTGATCTTCAAGCCGTTCCGCTTCGTTGCGGAAGCAATTTTCCCGTTAAATACTTAAAAACGAAAACCCTTTATTTAGCCTCGCGATAAAGGCCACGATAACTTCGCGATAACACCCTAAAACCCCTGGTTTTTATCGTGACTCTTATCCGCAGAGATCGCGAAGGCATCGTGAAGCAAAGATTTTACGCTCTGTTACCTAAACCCTCTTAAAAGCAATATCTTTTCAGCCGCAAGATAAAGTCCCTGATGATATCGCGACAACACACAAGGCCCTTGGTTTTCATCGTGGCCTTTATCCGAAGTGATCGTGAGGGTATCGTGAAGCAAAGATTTTCACCACGCTCACTTGCCCAACAACCCTTTGGGCCGCACAAACAACACCAGCAGCAGCACCACAAAAGCCACCACATCTTTATAAGCACTCGACCAATACCCCGCCGAGAGTGATTCAAGCAAACCCAGCCCGAGGCCACCAAGGATCGCCCCCGGAAACGAACCAAAACCGCCAAGGATCGCTGCGGCAAAGCCTTTCAAGCCGAGCAACACGCCGACGTCGTAACTCAGGGTGGTGATCGGCGTCACCAGCACCCCGGCCAGCCCGCCCAGTGCCCCGGCAATACCGTAGCTGGTCAGGCGAATACGTCCGGCGCGAATGCCGACCACGGCCGCTGCCGTTGGGTTGGAGGCTACAGCGCGCATGGCCAACCCGAGCGGCGTGTGGTGAAAGAACCCGTGCAGCAGGCTGATCGCCACCACGGTCAGCACCAGAATCCACACCGCCTGCGGCAGGATGGTCGCGCCAAACAGGGCAATCGGCTCCTCACCGCTGAGCGGCGGCAGAGCCATGCGATTGGTACCCCAGATCAGCTTCATCGCCCCGCGCAGAATGATCGACAAACCGATGGTAAGAAAGATCAGTACCAGCTCGTTATGCGAGCGTGACGGACGCAAGCCGAAGCGCTCCACCAGCATGGCGACCAGCGCTACTCCGGCCACGGCCAGCAGCAAACCCGGCATCATCGGCAAACCGAGGGTGAGCAGAGCGGAAAACATCAGCATACCGCCCAACGACACGAAATCGACCTGCACAAAATTGACAATGCCCATGGCGTTATGCACCACGCTGAAACCCAGCGCAATCAGGGCATAGATGGCGCCATTGGTCAGCCCGGCAATAATAAATTGGAGAAGGTCGTTGGATGCTTGCAAAAAACCACTCGTTGGTCAGGAGATAAATTGAATTTCGACAGGGTATGTCAGATGGTTGAAAAGGTCAAGAAAACAGCGGTCTGGTGCGGGTTTCAACACATTTCAACCGAGCTGTTTACAGCACGACAGTTTGGTGGATTGGGGCGATAGTATTACTCCTGTGATCAATACCACGACGACACGGTTTATTGTTTCACCCCGCAGGTTTAAAACCATGGACTTTCAGTCCAAGCCTTTCGGGTGCTACTCGTTTTAGCCGTCATCCCTGCGAAGGCAGGGATCCAGGAGGGGAAAGTCTCTGGATTCCGGCTTAAACCCTGCCGGAATGACGATCAATAGAAACCGGGTGTTGATTTTTGCTTTAGAGACTTTCAGTGCATAGTGGCTTATTGTCTAGTCGTTCTTGTGTTTAAGCGTCAGCCTCAAAATCATCAGATTCCCTTCCGGCACCTGACAATGGTGTTTTTCGCAGCAAAGGAATGACTCAAAGAACAGGAAACCAGTTGTCAAACTCTGTCCATCTGTGAGAAAAAGACCGATATGTAATTGATAAGTCATGATAAATACGTATGAAATGGTATTTTTCGCGTTCTGGTGATGACGGAATGCAGACACTTTTCCGGGAGGAGACAATGAAAAAACTGACACTGATTCTGCTGGCCCTACTGGTATTGGCCAGCCCGGCCCTGGCCGCGGACACCATCAAGCTCGGCGCCTTTTTTGACCTGTCCGGTCGCGCCGCCTTTATCGGTACCCCCACCAAGCTGGTGGCCGAGATGGTTGTTGACAAGATCAACAGCGAGGGCGGCATCAACGGCAAACAGCTGGAACTGGTGATCGGCGATACCGAGGCCAACCCGGCCAAAGCCGCATCCCTGGCCAAGAAATTCATCTACAAGGATAATGTGGCCGCCATCATCGGCCCCACCATGACCGATACCGGCATGACCGTCAAAGCCATGGCCGGTAAGGGTGAGACGCCGATCTTCATGACCGTCGGTGGTGATCCGGTGATCATGGGCGGCAAGTTCGGCCCGTTTGATTGGGTGTTCAAATCGCCGCAGCGCTCCAGTATTGCCGTTCAGCGACTGTTCGATTACCTGCGCGCCAAAGGGTTGACCAAAATCGCCCTGTTGTCCGCGGCCGATGGTTTCGGCAAGGACGGTGCCCGCTGGATCAAGAAGCTGGCTCCGGAATACGGCATTGAGATTGTCGCCGATGAATCGTTCGGTACCCGCGACACCGATATGACCGCTCAGTTGACCAACGCCAAAAATGCTCAGCCGCAGGCGATCGTTACCTGGACGATCGGTCCGGCCGGTTCCATTGTCGCTAAAAACAAGGCGCAATTGGGGATTGATCTGCCTCTGTTCCAGTGCCACGGTCTGCCCGACCCCAAATACATCGAGCTGGCAGGAAGCGCCTGCGAGGGAGACCGTATGCCGTCTACCAAGCTGCTGGTGGCTGACGCTCTACCCGATAGCGATCCGCAGAAAGCCGTTATCCAGGAGTTTATCCGTCTGTATAAGGAAAAGGGGTATGACAAGCAGTTCCCCATCAACACCCACTCCGGCTACGCCTGGGATGCCATCATGATCGTGGCCAATGCCATGAAGCAGGTGGGTACCGACAAGGCTGCTCTGCGTGACGCGATTGAAAACACCAATGGCTACGTGGGCATCTCGGGGATCTATAATCTGACTCCGGAAGACCACAATGGACTCGACACCGGTTCCATGGTGATTGTTCAGGTGAAAAACGGCCGGTTTGTTATGGCCGACTAAACTCAGTTAGCATGATGTTTTAAAGCCCCGGCATTTTAAGATGCCGGGGCTTTTTGCTTTTATCAACGTGAATATCGGTCGAACGCCGACATCGGAAATTCCGCTGAACGCGACCGGTTTATCTTCCGCTTAACGGGCTTGGGCCAAAGCTCTGGCCACGGCCAGTTGCAGGCCGTCGGAAGCCAGGGTGGCTCCGCTGACGCCGTCCACGTCAAGGGATTGCTTGGCGACGATGGCGGCGGAAATCTCGTCTTTGGCCTGGTTGACCAGCGGACCGTATTTTTTGTGATCGACGCTCTGCTCGTATTCAACCACCTTGATGTTGTCGATGGCGTTGGCGGAAACCGTCACCTCCACCTTGATCACCCCGGAATGCTTTTTATCCTTACGACCGAGCGCGGTTCCCGTGTAGGTACCGGGCGTATAAGAGGCCGTCGCTTTGGCCAGCGCTCTGGCCACGGCCAGTTGCAGGCCATTGGAGGCCAGAGTGGCCTTGGTAACGCCGTCCACGTCAAGGGATTGCTTGGCAACGATGGCGGCGGGAATCTCGTCTTTGACCTGATTGACCAGCGGACCGTATTTTTTGTGATCAACGCTCTGTTCGTATTCAACCACCTTGATGTTGTCGATGGTGCTCGCGGAAACCGTGACTTCTACCTTGATCACCCCGGAATGCTTTTTGTCTTTACGCCCGAGCGCCGTTCCCGTGTAGGTGCCCGGATTATAAGCGGCATATACGGATGTGCACAGGAACAACATTGCCAGGGTTACGACCAACAGTGATACGCATTTCTTCATGTTTCTCTCCTTCAGTAAGTGTTCATTTTCCAAGATTCATTCCTTTGGCGCCTGCTCTCGAAGGGGAAGTTTTTTTCGCACAGCATTCAGCGAGCTTTCACAATATATGAAAATAATTTTAAATTTCGTGACCAGAGCGGCATAAAACCTTAAATGATGAAAAAAACGACGATGGCTTTTGGCTAACAGGGCTTTTGGAAATGACGGCACTCACGAAGGGCTCCTTCTGAATCAGTGCATGGTGCGTGTTTTTTGCCATCCGCGATTCAGATTTAAAACCGGAGGATACGAAAAGGCACGCCGCCGTAACTATCATCCGCTGCACAAAAACTTGTCTTTGCGGATCGTTATAAATCGGCAACACCCCGTTTTTTTGTGAAGACGGCTTTTTACCGGCGATGACGCCTCCGTGTGCCTTGTTGACACGAAAAATCCCTCAAAATATTCCTCATTCTTCTAATTAAGAACGCCCCCCTAGGCCTTTTAAAGATAACCGATATCGTTTTTTTTATATATGAGAGTTAAACGGTAATAATTGACAGGAGTGATGCTCAGGGCTAGCCTTTGCAGGGTAAAGGCCGACAGGATCTCATCAGAGACGAGTTGCATCGCATTTTATGACTATTTTTGTCTTAAATATTTTGTGGAAAAATGCCGCAGGGTAGAAACATCGATCAGGAGGTGGCAATGAAACGTGAAGCGAAAGAGCGTCGTGTTTATGTGGTGGAATGGAAAGACGCCTACAGTAACGGAATTGGTGAAGTGGATGACCAGCACAAGCACCTTTTTTTTCTGGTCAAGTGTTTGCGGCTGGAGACCATTGAAAAAACGCTTGATGGTCTGGCTGACTATGTGTTCAGCCATTTTTCAACCGAGCAGACACTGATGGAGGAGAGTGACTATCCGGATCGTCATCGTCATCGTCAGATTCATGACCACTTTGTTTCAGCTGTCGCGGAATGTATCGCCAATGATGATCCCTGGGATGAAGAACGGCTTCACGACCTGCGCAAGTTTCTCAATAAATGGTTGATCGGTCATATTATGACGGATGACCAGCAGTTTGGTCGCTGGTACAAGCAATATCAATACACCCGGGATTTTGAGGCGTCCCGTTACCCGGGCGATCATGAGCGTAGCTGGGTCAGCCATCTGGTTAAACCGGACTGGTTGTTGCGCATGCTGGGTAAATAGTCTGATCGGGCGTTGACCGGACAGGAGGTTGAAAAGATCCCCCTAAAGCAGGCCAGTCGTCAGTGGGTGCTGAGTTGGTGGTGTTGAAACCACTGATTGGTGGCAGCGTGAAACAACGCCAAGGCTTCCTCGCGCGGCGGCAGCGATGGAGTGGCTGATTCTTCCGGCCGCCTGCTAAGGGTGTCTGCGGGATGATCGTTGGATGAACACTGCACACAGGTGCCGGCGGCCAGGGCGGCGAGTCCCGCCTCTAGCAACAGGCTGTGGTTGCGGTCATATTGATTGGCTAACGCGACCATGCGAATGACCCGATGATGAATACGCGCCTGAAGGCGATCACAACGGAGACGATCCGCCGTTGACATCCGTTGCAGATCACGGTTGGTCGCCCTAAGCAACGAACGTAAGCGTAACAATGGATTGATCGGCACCAGAAAACGATAGCTCAACCAGGCGCTGCCGACACCGAGCACCATGGCCAGCGCCGCCAGGGCGATTTCAGCGGGAACGACCGTTACCGGGGGGCCGGGTTGGCAGATAAAGATAAAAAACAGCGTGGCATCCGTGGCGCCAATAGCCGTGCGTCGGCACGACATGGCATAGGTGCCGAGAAAAATCATCGGGCACAAAACCAGACCGGCAACAACCGCCGTCTGGACCTCCGGAAGAATCAACAGACGATAGCCCACCGCCAGTGCCGAACCGATGGCGGCACCAATAAAAATCTGGCCGACAAAGGAGACCGGATGTTCCTTGGTGGAAAAAATGCTCAGCATGATGCTCATAGCCATCAGCATCATCGGTCCCTGCCGCCAGTCAAACAGAGTCCACACCAGACCGACCACGCCGATGGCCAGGGTTGCACGTAACGCGGCACGCAGAGCCTCATGACGATTGCGCGACAGATGGCGTCGCGACGGGATGTGCGGCGTTGAAACGCGATGGATATGTCCGGAATGGCTGAGCACGTCGTGGAGTGCCGTGACCACATCATTGAGCATGATGCCGATGCTCGGCAACTCCTCGGTGATCTCCCTGACGGTTGCCGTCATCTCATCCAAGCAGTGAATCGTCTCAAACCGGGAGATTTTATCGGCCACCTGGTTCAGGTGTTGCCTCAATCGGATGGGGCCGTGACTCTCCGAATGCCCCGATTTCCCCTTCTGTTGCAGTAACGTGGCAATATTACGGCCGAGTGTCATCAGAGACAGCTGCCGGGCGATCAGCTGCTGGTAGCGCCGTTTGTGTTTTTTGAAACGCAGTGATCCGGCACCGATCCGTTCAAGTTGCCCTTCAATCTCGGCAATTTCAATCACAAGGTTCTGTTCGGCATCAATCACATGCCCGTGACGGCCATGTTCAAGCACAAGGGCCAACCAGCGGACGGTTTCGGCTGTGACCGTTTCAAGACGGCCGACGATCTCGTCACGCGACTGACGGGGCGTGAACAGCGCCGTCACCAGGGTTGCGGCCACGATGCCGATCAGAACATCACCGATACGGCCAAAAGCGATGGCGTAGAGATGAGGCGGATTAAGAAAACCGCTCATGGCGACAATGGTACAGGTCATCCCCGCCATCATGCAGGCATACGAACGCATACTGAATAACAGATTGCCGATGCCGACACAGCCGCCGACCCACAGGGCCAGGGCCACTGTCAACACCGCAGGGGATTGGCTGGTCGATAACAGAACCAGACCCGCCAACGCACCGGTCGCCGTGCCCACCAGGCGATAGAGGCTTTTTTCAAACAGCAGTCCACGTGTCGGTTGAATGACGATCAGAGCGGTCATGGCCGCCCAATAGGGACATTCAAGATGCAGTGCCAGGGCCAGCACATAGCCGGTAAACGCCGCCGTCGTGGCGCGCAGGGCAAACAACAGTTGGCGCCGCCGTGCCGGGAACCATTGAGAGGCCGCCGAGACACTCATCCGCTCACCGCCTCGTCGCGGATGGCAACGGCCTGTTCCAGACGGTCGATGAAGGACATAATGTGGGAAATTTCGTCGTCATTGAACGGGCTGAGCAGAGCGCCTTCTTGGTCCGAAATGATGGTATGGATCTCGCGCACCAGCGTGCGACCGGCATCGGTCAGATACAGCTGTTTGGCCCGCCTGTCGTCTGGGTCCTCCTCACGACGAATCAGCCCTTTGGCCAACAGCGCCTCAAGCAGGCGGACAATCGAAGGACCTTTGAGACCCAGGGATTGCGCCAGATCTTTCTGTCGCGTGCCATCGCCCAGCAGATAAAGGTGGAATAACGGTCGCCAGGTTGCTTCAGTGAGCCCGGTGGTTTCAATGGTCTGGTCAAGGAGCTGTCGCCAGTGGCGTGTGACGACGCCGAGACGGAACAGGAGAATTTCCCGGTTGGATTGGCTGCGGAGATTTTTCATGGGCGATTAGATAGCATACAATCTATTAGCGTACAATCTAATTATGTGTCGCTGAAAGGGCGCATCGCTTCGGCTGTATGGAGGGACATATCGGATGAGGTCTTGTGGTGATGAGAGCTGAAGCAGAGAATTATATAATGGGTGGTCCGCAGTCGAAGATGTTTTTTTCACGGAGGAATTCACCGAAGCGGCCGTCGGTTTTAACGATGTGATTCAATAACCAATCGCGCAGATACTTGTAAAGATCAGCGGCAAGTCCCGTGTAACCGGTAAGAACCTGTTCCTGGTAATCGTTGACGGTTTTTTTGAATGTGCGGTGAGCCTTGATGTGAGCTTCCAGGCCGGGGTAGTGGTGTTTCAGCATAGCTTCCTCTTCATGCTGAAAATGTTTGCGAATGTAAAGGTTGAGCGTTGCCAGGAGCGAAGTCAGGACCTCGTCACCACGTTTTTCCCGGATCGCCTCATAAAGAGCATTGAGGGCGTTCACCAGCGCGCGATGTTCGGCATCGAAGGTGGCATTGCCGGTTTCATAGCAGGATTTCCAAATAATAGTGGCCACAGGAACCTCTTGAGCGGTTGGGAAAAATGGAGGTTGATGGTGGCACACAATGGACAATAAGGTCAATGGTCCGAGTCACGGGGGCAGAGCTATTCCTGGACAACCCGAAAGTGAATTTTTGGTTCCGACAGATGATAGTGCATCTGTCGGGCGATTTCGTAAAGACAGTCAAGGTCGCCTTGCGTTTCGCCGGCAGTGATCAAAGGCTCAAAATAGATCAGGCCGTGGCCATGAGTTAAGGTGATGGACAAGGTGTGACGTGGGCTAGAGGCTGTCGCTGCTTTTTTGGCCAAAGTGACAGCGCGTGGGTCAGGTTTGGGCGAACCGGACCAGCGTCGGGTCGGCTTGAGGGACGCATCCAGGAGAAAAAAATCATCATACTCCGTCGAGACCTCGAACAAAGCGGCGATGCGCGAAAAGTGGGTTGAAGACGCTGAAGAGTGGGGCGATAGATCAAGCAGCTCTATGGCACGAAACAAACGGACCGTGTCACCATCGACAATACCGGCAAGTTGGCAGAAAGAGCGGACCACCCCGGGATCTTCAAGGGAAAAATACAGATCAAGAGTCTGCTGGATGGAAGAGGCCAGTTCGGGACGAATAGTCAAGCCGTGAGCCTGGACAAACGTCTCGAGCATCGTGTGCCGCCGTTTTGTGTACCATAACAGATAAGCGCCGACGACGGACAACAGGATTAAAAGCCACCACATCACGATCTGAGATCCTTGATTTTGGTTTCACTGCAATAGTTACAGAAGATATTAGACAAGCTCCGTTAACAGTCTAACGGCCTTCTTGGCTTGGGACAAGGCGATTTATGCCACACGCCATTTCAGTTCATGAACCGAGCGGTAGCTTTGCGGGGAGTGTTGCAACTGACCAATTTCATATTGCAACTCAGGCGAAACAAGATCCCACAACGGCTGCGCACACTCCGTGACGCATTGCAATGCGCCGAGAACCTGGGCATCCCACTGTGGTGCAAAACGATCAATGTCATCAAGGCGCAATGCGCCACGGCAGTTGAGGCAGTTGCAATAAAGATCGTAAGGTTCCTGGACGTTAAGCAGTCCGTATTCGCTGGTCACCTCGTCGCCGGGGGCAATATCGCGCACCGCAATTTCAACGCCGTAATCGGTCATCATCGTGTTGCTATGACAGCAGTGGTTCATGTATTTGGCATGATCCCAACCGAGCACCAACCGACCGTGTTTGTCGTGATACATGAACGTTTCCAATGATACACGAAGCACCTCGGGAAGGGCGAAAAAAGCCTGACGGGATAGGGCCAGATCACAGCTGTCGCGAACGACGATAATGGTGCCGCGTGGAATAAACTCCGTGGCAAAAACGCCGTTGCCGATTTCCGGACTGACCGGGCGAAAGGTGGTTGCGGGATGAATCACGCTTGTCTCCGAGAAAAAGTCATAATACGTAACGCGGCTGCTGCCGCTCACGCTCGATGCGTTGATAAAAGGAACGCATGATGGTGCGATACAACTCATCGCCGAGCAGAACATCTTCCACGCCGACATCAATATTGGGGTTGTCGTTGATCTCAATCACGTACACCTTGCCGTTGACTTCCTTGAGGTCGACGCCATAGAAACCGTCACCGATCAGCGACGATGATTTGACGGCCGCCTTGAGGACGGCTTGCGGCACCTGGTCCAACGCAACGGTTTCAGAATGGCCGCTGTGATGCGCGGGATTGTCCGGCTGCCAGTTGTAGATCTGCCAGTGCCCCTCGGCCATGTAGTATTTGCAGGCGAACAAAGGCTGATGATCGAGCACGCCGATGCGCCAGTCATAGCTGGAGGTGAGAAATTCCTGGGCAATGACCAGATCACTGTGGCAGAACATGGCTTTAAGCCGCTCCTGCAGCTCCAGATCATTTTTCACCTGATAAACGCCCAGCGAAAAGGAACTTTCCGGCAATTTAAGCACCAGCGGGTAGGACAGTGATTTACGTACAGCTTCGCTCATGGCGTGGCGGGTCAACAGCCACGATTTTGGCTGACGGATGCGGCCACGTGTCAGACGTTCATACAGGTAAATCTTGTTCGAACAGCGCAGGATGGACCACGGGTCATCCATCACCACCAGCCCTTCGGTATAAGCGTGGCGGGCAAAGCGGTAGGTATGGTTTTCGATGCCGGTGGTCTCACGGATAAACAGGGCGTCAAATTCACACAAGCGGCGATAATCGCGTTTGTCGATAAATTCAACAAAGAAGCCGACCTGCTCGGCCGCCTTGCGGAACTTTTCCAACGCCTGCGGGCAGGAGGGTGGTGTCGCATCCTCGCTATTGACCAGGATGGCTAGGTCGTACTCATGCTGTTTGAGCTGGGTGCGGCGGTAGCGTTTGCGCTGAAAATAGCGATCAATCGCCTGGGGCAGTACCTCCGGGTAAAGACTGAAAACCGTGCTCAGGTTTAGACGTTTCACCTGCCGCAGCTTCCAGTGGCCGCTACGGCTAAACACTACGGAGAAAAAAGGCACTTCAAACAGGGTAAACAGTTTCTTGGCCAGATCGTTGAACGCCTCTTGCGGGGTTTTGCCGAGAATCACCGGCAGTTCAAAGGTGGTTTCTTTGCGCCCGGCAAGCCGCTGTTGAATAAAGTCGTCAATCTCTTCAACCAGACTCTGGGCAATGGCCAGGTTGGTTAAATCCTTGACCGCCATCACCAGCGGTACGATGCGATGGTTACGCGCTGAAGCCAGCAACGAGACGTAATAACCAACAGAATGGCTCTTGTACGAATGACACAGGTTCAGTACGTGATAGCGCTCACTGTTGCGGAAACGTTCCTGGGTCAGATAATCGCGCGCCGAGACGATCTCCACACCGACAATGGCAATAGGCCACTTGCGCACCTGATCGACCACCACAATGTTGCCGGTATAGATGGCATTATCCGTGTCATCTCGCAGTTGATTGACCATGCGCACGGCGGCTTCACCCGGTGCATAGTAGTCCTGCAATTGCCGGCTGATTGAAAAGGAAAAGTGCTCATACCAGGCGATCAGCTTGGCGTTGTTGGCGTCCGCTTCCAGGGTCACGCGTTCATAACCGCGAAGCTGGGCAACACCCATGATATAGCGCAGCAGAAAGTCGCCCATGCCATGACCGCGATAGTCCGGGTGAATGGCGATGGAGTAGATACGCAGGGAGCGCTTGTAAAAGAAGACGGTTGCTGCGCCAATCGAGCACGACTGGTGGGAGTTCTTCACCTTTTCGAGCAGATAGACCTGCTGATTGGCACTGGACAAGCTGGTACGAATCGAGCGGCGGGTGCTTTTTCGGTGACAGGCAAAGCTGTTGGCTTCCAGCTGAACGAGAAAGTCGAGGTCGTCAAACGAGGCCTCGCGAATACGCATTTTTCCCATGAACGGCGTGACTTTACATCAATGCAAAGACAGTACCTGAGGGGGATCTACGCCTCTCCTGAGTGCCGGTACTTTGTTCACCTTATACGCTTAATTTTGTCGCCTGAAAACAAAATCAGCACGGGGAAACTTATTTTTATGGGAAAACATGGGCCAAGACATGAAACGTGTGGCACTGATCAAAAAAAACCCGGTGCCGTTGTGGTAATCAGCCTGCGGCACCGGGCGGTAACTGTTAAAAAAGGGGTTAATTCTCCCAGCCAAGACCGTGAGTCTGTAGTGGCAATGCTGGCTCAACCTTTGGTTGAGGCAGTGATTGATGGAATGCGCTGGCCGCCAGTTTAAATTTACTCAGCATCTGTTGTAACTCCACAGCCTGGCTGGAAAGTTGCTCGCTGGTCGCCGCACTTTCCTCGGCGTTTGCCGTTGTTTGCTGAATGACGTTGTCAATCTGGCCGAGCGCCTGGTTGATCTGAGAAATTCCCTGCGATTGCTCATTACTGGCCGTAGCGATTTCAGCAATAAGTGCGGAGACCTTGGTAACCGATTCGACAATTCCGGTCAGGGACTCCGCTGTTGTCTGGGCAATCTGAGAACCGTTGGCGGTTTTAACGGCGGAACCTTCTATCAGCTCAGCGGTCTCGCTGGCCGCTTTGGCACTGCGTGCGGCCAGGTTGCGCACCTCTTCGGCCACGACGGCAAAGCCTTTGCCGTGTTGGCCGGCCCGTGCCGCCTCCACAGCGGCATTCAGGGCAAGGAGGTTCGTTTGAAAAGCAATCTCGTCAATGACTTTGATGATCTTGCGGATATTTTCTCCCGCGTCATTGATTTCAGCCATGGCTGCCACCATTGATGTCATTTGCTGATTGCCGTTATCCGCAGCATGGCGCGCCTCATCAGCGAGGGTGTCGGCCTGAGTGGCATTTTTGGCTGTTTGCTGAATCTTGCCGCCGATTTCATCCATCGAACTGTTGATCTGTTCCATGGATGCCGCGGATTCCGTCGCTCCCTGCGAGAGGGACTGGGCCGCGTCAGACACACTGAGACTACCGGCATTTACCTGTTGTCCGGCAGATTGCAGCTGGGCGAAAACATGGTTTAAATCTTCGCCGACTTTTTTGATGGCATTGCGTAAAATATCCTCGCTGTCCGCAGGTTGAACATTGAAAGTCAGATCTCCGTTTGCCAACATCTGCAGTGGGCGAACAACATCGTGTTGCATGCTATCGACAAACTCATCCATAGTCCTGCCCATCAGCCCGATCTCATCCATGGTATCCAGTTGAAGTTTTTGATCGAGGCGGCCCCTTGTCATATCGTGCAGCATGCCGACGGCTTTTTTGAGGGGCTTGTTGATGCTGTTTGAAATGAACCAGGAGACCAACACGGCAATCAAAACAGCGGCACAGACCGTAATGAGAATCGTCAGCGTACTTGAGCGGTATTTTGCTGCAGCGATAAGTTCAGACTGTGTCGCTTCATCCAGCACCACTTCCGTCAATTGATCAATATAATCACGGGCTTTTTCGAATTTATCCAGAGCCTCACCCAGACTGAGAGCACTGGCGGCCCGTGGATCCGTCGCCACCTTTTCAACGACCTGCCTGGATACCGGCTCCCACGCCTGAAGGGCCGCAAGAAATTGCCGATAGAGGTCCTGGGATCTCGGACTCGGCGACAAACGGGAAAATTTATCCATCCGTTCTTTCACCTGCGTCAGGTTCGTTTCGTAATCGTCGAGCAAAGCATTGAACAAACCATCGTGATGATCGGCGAAGATCATGGTTCTCTCCGCAACCAGAAGCTGCTGAAGATCCCGGTCCGCTTCAATCAGAAAATCCATCTTCGGCAGTTCAACACTGTAAAACAGCTTCATATTGTCGAACAGATGGCTGGAGCTGCTGTGACCGGCGTATCCGGTGATCAAAAGGAGAAAAATCATCAGAGAAAAACCGCAGATCAGCTTGGTTCTGATTTTCAGATTGCGTAAAAAAGACATAATCGACCCCTTTATTGACATTGGGAGAAAAAAGGCACCAGAAGATTGAAGGTTCAATCTTTTCTGATGCAAACTGAGTTAGAATCTTTTATGTAAATACTCTTTTCGACGATTTCACCAAGCTTATCTGAGTTTTTATCCCCAGCAACACTTTGATTGAATTTATCGGGCAGATGGAAAAACGCAGAGAGATTTCCCGTAAAAATTCAGCCTTTTTCTTTAATAAAGCAACTACAGTGCCAATTTGACTCAACTTATTTAACACCATGAATTTGTGCGTGTTTTTTAATTGCAGTGTTGAATGCAAAGGAGTAATGGTTATGCGCAAATGAATAGCCAGTTTCTATGTTTTAGACAAACTGCTGCCAAAACACGATGTTACATGTTTATGCAGAGATGACGGCTATAACAAAAGTTATAGCCCTTTCGATCTTGATCCGGTCATTTGACTGAGTGGCTGCGTGAAGGTCTGTCCACGCGAAAAAAACGCGTATGGAATAGAACATTGCAGAAGGGGATTGAAAACGGATCCGTATGGCTGACGAGTCAACCAGGTTGCCGCCCGGGAGGAGCCACGCCACAGGGGCCGGCTTGCAGAATGTGCTTTTCAGGTTGAATCACGCCAGGGACTGCCCTCTTCGCGGAAAATACGCCGGCAGCAGTCAACGACGTCGGGATCGTAAAAAGAGCCTTTGCCCTCTTCGACCTCTTTTAATGCCGTTTCAAGGCCCAGCGCTGCCCGGTAAGGCCGATGTGAGGCCATGGCTTCAACCACATCGGCCACAGCCAGAATACGCGATTCCAGAGAGATTTCATCCCCTTTGAGACCGTCGGGATAGCCGCTGCCGTCGAGATGTTCATGGTGATGCAGCACCATATCGGCCAACGGCCAAGGAAAATCAATGGCTTTGATGATATCGAAACCGATCTGAGGATGGGCCTTGAGAATGGTAAACAACGCCGGTTCAAGGCGTCCCGGGCGGTTGAGAATTTCTGCGGGCACCGAGATCTTGCCGATATCGTGAATCATCGCACCAAGATGCAGTCCTCTGAGGCGGTTGTCATCCAAGCCCATGGCCTCACCGATTTTAACGGCCAGTTGCGCAACCCGCTCCTGATGACCGGCGGTATACGGGTCACGTTTTTCAATGGTCAGGGCAATGGCGCGAATGGTCTGCAGCAACGAGGTTTGCAATTGCTCGGCAAAGTGTTTTTGCTCGGTCTCGGCCTGTTTGCGCACGGTAATGTCGGTCAAGCTCGATCGGCATTGCGTAACCTTGCCCTGGGCATCGACAACCGGATCCGCCGAGATACTGACCCAGACCGAATGCCCTTCGGCGTGACGCAAGTGCAATTCGGCAGTGCGGGTGTCTTCTCCCGGAACAAAGCGGCGTAACAGGTGCTCGGCCACGGGTCTGCCGTTAGCGCCATCAGTGTCATCGGCGCACAGGTCGAAAATGGTCTTGCCGCTCAAGTCGGCCCGATCATAGCCGAGCATGGTGCAGAGTGCCTGGTTGAATTGCAGCAGCCGGCCATCCTCGGGGGAAAGTGACACATAGCCGTTTGGCGCGTTTTCGTACAACTCCTCATAGAGGGCTTCCGTTTCGCGTAGCGCCTGTTCCGCGCGTTTGCGTTCATCACGAATCCGCAACGTGCGGATGCCAAAGGCCAGATCGCCGGCCATCTCTTTGAGCAGCAGCAATTCACTTTCATCAAAGGCATCCGGCTCCAAAGCATCGATGACGATAACGCCGTACTGGTTATTTTCCGAAATCAGCGGCAGGGCGACAACCGACTGGTACCCCTGTTTCAGCGCGGCGTTGCGCCACGGCTCATAGCAGTCCGTCATCGCGGCAATATGGCGGGCGATAAACGGCTCTTTGCTGCGGATGGCATAGCCGGCCGGGTTCAGGCCGCAATCCTCCTCCGCCCAAGTGAGGTTGAGGGTGTCAATAAAGCCATGCTCATGGCCGTCGAAGGCCACCGGATGGATGGATTTTTCTCCATTGTCATGGGTATAGCCCACCCAGGCAAAACGGTAACCGCCGCTGGTGACAAGGACCCGGCAGATGTCGTTCATCAACGCCTGCTCATTGCGTGCATGAACCAGGGTCATATTGCATTTACTCAATGTCCTCAGCGCCCGATTCAACCGTTGCGTTTCCAGCTCGGATTGACGCAGAGTGGTGACATCCTGCACCGTGCCCACCATGCGCAGGGCGTGCCCCGTTTCATCGCGCTCCACCTGACCGATCTCATGGACAATGGCCACGGAGCCGTCCGGTCGCAGGATGCGGTGGTCGATGGCGTAGTCTTTTTCGCCGGCCAACGCCTTATGGACGGCGTCGGTGACAAAATCGCGATCATCGGGATGAATGGCCTGCAAAAAAGCCTGATAGCTGGGCGGACCCTTTTGCGCTGAAAGATTGAAGATGCGATAGGTTTCATCCGACCAGAGTAACTCATTCGTGCTCAGGTCCCATTCCCAGCTGCCCAGCTGGGCAAGATATTGGGCGGCGGCGAGGCTGGCTTCGCTGCGTTGCAGGCGAACCAGGGTGCGGATCCGTTCAAGGCCGTTGACAATAATCTCACCGGCAAGGCGCAGCAGATGGACATCGGCATCGCTCCAGTCGCGTTGCTCGCGCAGTGTGTCACAGCCGATAAAACCGAAAAAGCTGCCGCCATAGTGCAGGGGAACCATCAGCACCGATTTGCTGTCAGCAGCCTGCAATCGGTGCCAATCCTCGCGGCCTGCTTCGGCGGCTGTGGCCAGATCAGCAACGATCACATCCTGCTGGGCGAGAAGCTGTTCGTTTAACCAGGAAAACCGGCAAAACGGGAGGGCCTGCAGCGTTTCCCGGCGCGGCGCAACCGTTGCGGCGCACCATTCATGGCTGTTGCTGATGGTGTTGTGTTCAGCGTGATAATCGAACAGATAAACCCGATCCACGGCGGCGAACTCGCCGAGTTGGCGCAGGGCATTATCCACTTCCGCGTCAATGTATTCCGGCGCGATATTGACCATGCGCGAGGCGATCCCGGCGATCAGCGATTCGAGGCTGATCCGATAGGTCAACGCCTGTTCCGCCTGCTTAAGATCGCTCAGGTCGAGCACGGTCATGATATAGCCGTCATTGGCGTGATCATCGTCGCTGCGCAGGCAGGTAACCGTGATAAATACCGGTTGTTTTTTTGCCGGATCAACGGCCAGTTCCATTTCACCGGAAGCGGGTTTCCCCTGTTCAGCACGTTGAAACAACTGCAGCAGATGCTGGGTGAACGGGCTGGAAACAATCTCGCCCATCATAATATCGCGCCCCCGGCAGTGTTCATCATCCGTGACATGGAGTAAGCGACGCAATGCCGGGTTACAGTACACCAGCCGGCGCTGCGCGTTGAAGATAATGACCCCTTCGCCCGCCTGTTCCAGAGCGCGACTCAACGTGCGTTGGCGGGTTTCGGCACGGCGGATCGCACTGACATCTTCGAGGATGTGAATGGAGTGACGGCGGCTCTGGTCGGCGCGAACAATCGTAAAAGAGCGGGAAACAAAAATTTCCCCATTGGGTAACTGCAGTTCCGTGCCTTCCGGCTGCAGGTACTCCTCCTCCAGACAGCGCGGCATGGGGGCGTCGAGTTTGGGAAAGAATTCATAGTAGGGTCGGCCGATCATTGCCTCCAGCGGCTGTCCGGCCCGTTGGCAATAGGCTGGATTGGCCTGGACGATCTGCATGTTGTGGTCATGGATGAAAATGGGATCGACAATGGCATCAAAGGCATCGTTCCAGTCCTTGCTGATCCGCTCCAGACGTCGGTAGCTCTCTTCCAGTTCTTGGGTGCGCTCCACCACTTTGTCCGCCAGGGTGTCGCGGGCGTCGATCAGGGCGCTTTCCGTTTCACGCAGGCGCATGTTGAGACGGCTGACATAAACCACCGCGGCGCTCAGTAACAGCACGGCGATAGCCAAAAAGACCATCCAGTGCCAATACTGCACAAACAGGTCGCGCAGGGTGATTTTTCCCAGTTGCGCGTAAGGACCGATGCGCAGTTCGCGCAACAGATCATGAACCGGTTGGTAATTACACGGCACCCGCCATCCGCTCAAATCCGCCGCCAGGGCGGCCGGATCGTCAGCCGACATGCGCAATAAAGCGGAGACGACCAGATTGCTGAGGGTTTCGGAGGTGTGAGGGAGCTTGGCCAGAGGCCATTCCGGGTAAAGCCGGGTGCTGCACAGATACTGGAAGCCCGGAGGCGAGCGCGGATTGATCACCTTGAATTGTGCCAGGGTCAGTTTGCCCTCCTCTTCCATGCGTTCCAAGGTATCGGTACGTACCGTGCCAATGTCGGCGCGTCCGTCAAGAAGAGCATAAATTACGTCATCATGGGTGCCGCAAAATTTCAGGGTGGTGTCTTTGTCCGGCGAAATATGCAATTTTGCCATTTCACGCCAGGCGGCGAGAAAGCCGCCAAGCGAGGTTTCATTTACGGCGGCAAAGCGTTTGCCGCTCACATCGGCGAGTTGCTGTATGTCCGATCGTTCAGCCCGGGTGACAATCACCCCGCCGAATTCCGAGGAACTTCCCCGGCCAAGTTGATTGACGATCGTGGCAATGCGACTGACGCCGTAATGCATTTCTAATCCGACATAAATCGCGGAATTAACCAGGATAAAATCCACCTCATTACCCGCTACACTGGGGTCGATTTTTTCAAAAGCCAATGGGACGATGGTAAAACGAGCGTCGGGAATTTCGCGGCTGAGATAGTCGGCGGTCGCTTGCCAGCGGCGCAGAGTATGTGTCGGGCCGCGTTTAGCGAGCACACCGATCCGCACGGTCTCTTCCGCCCGCAGCATAGCAGGCAAAAACAGGGCGATGAGTAGTAACAATACGACTCTGACTGTCGCCGGGAAACCCATAAAAACCTTTATAATAACAGCATATTCGCTATGTTATGGCGATCCTTCTATGATGCTCGAATCACGCGCTAATGTTGAAGCGGTATTAAATATAGCACTATTTTTCGCCAATTCATTAAGTGCGGACCACCATATGGGAAAAGTTCAATTTTTGTGTGGAGGTTGTGATGGCGGAGCCCATGTTGTCAGGCTGTGACCGCCAAGATGGCACGGCAAGCACTTCATAGGTGTGCTGCAGACTGTTGCAAAACCGACCACGCCCTCTTCACTGCTGTCCGGGTCCTTTTATTTCGCCTTAATAGAAATTGAAAATTATTATCAAATGTGACTGTCGTCATTGCCCCGGGCGGCGAAACCAGTTTACTAATGTCGGATTATTGCAACAACCCAACGCTTGGAGAAACGCTTTATGCACGTCACAACACCGATTGCAACCTTGAGGGCCCAGAGTTATCACCTGCCCCGGAACATTCTGGTGGAGCATTTCGTGGTCCGGAGCGGATCGAAACGCTCCATAGAGGTTCGGGGCGATCAGGACCGGATGGGATTTTTCTTCTGCCTGTCCGGGCATGACTGCATCACGGTGGAGGATACCGGGGAAGTCGTGCATATCCGCAAAGGCGTGTGCGGCGTCTACCGTGAGACCAAAGGGCTCAACCGCCTCGCGGTCTATGATCCCGCGACCCTCTTTTCCCTGCTCTCCGTCTCCATGCCTCTGGACACAATGGAGGGCCTTTTTCAGCAGGGATGCTGCCGCCCGCCTCTGTTCGCGGACGAAACGGGATGGGCTGAAAATCGTCCCTACGCCTTTCGTTTCATGCCGGTTCAGCCCCAGATCAACACCGCCGTCTCCCAGATCGTCGCCCCGCCCGTAGACAGCGGGCTGTCCCACATTTATCTGGAAGGCAAGGCGCTGGAAATCGCCAGCCTCATGCTCCAGACCGTCACCTCCGGCTGCCGCGGCCACGGTTTTTCCCCCACGCTGAATTCCAGAGAAACCGCCAGCCTTTATCACGCCCGTGAGCTGTTGGCCGATCACCTTCAGGACCCTCCGTCTCTGGCGGAGCTGTCCAGGCAGTGCGGGCTCAACCACAACCGCCTTAACTGCGGCTTCAAGGAGCTGTTCGGCCAGACCCCCTACGACCACCTGCGCACCCTGCGCCTGGAAAAAGCCCGAAAACTGCTGGCTTCCGGGGAATGCAATGTCACCGAAGCCTGCTTCGACGTGGGTTACTCCAACCTGAGTCACTTTGCCAAAATGTATCGCAAGCATTTCGGCCTCAGCCCGATCAAAGACAAAAAACGCCTCTTTGCCCTGTCCTGACGCAATAACGAGCCGTGCTTTTTCCATGGCCGTCGGCCGTTTTGCAGGAGCGGCTTCAGGCGCGATTTTTTCAATGCCCCTTCCAATTTACGAATAAATTCGCTCCCGAAAAAGTTATTCATGAGCCCAAATAGTGCCCTGAACACTCATTGAGAACGCTCCCTAATTCGCGCCCGGTATAATTTGTTGTCGGGCGTGACAGCGATCACTGCTTCAGTGCGGGGAATCGGGCTTACTATGTAAAATCCCGTTTGCATAGAATGGATTGCTGCGCATTCCGTGCTGTTTTGATCAAATGCCGCAGTGAGAATGAGTCGATGCCTTTAACTTCCCAACCAATATCCGCTATTCCCAGCGAGAAGTCACTGATCGATAAATATCGCAACTACTATCGTGACAGAGACCTGTTTGTCGAGGCAAGCCCGTCCCGAACACTTCTCTGGGAACATTTTCGCATGGAGTTACCGACCGGCAAAGGCTGCGGTTGGGTGGAGATGAACCAGATCAGCCGCGGCCTGACCGTCGGCCTGTGCGATTACCATCTCGACGATTACCTCGAAGAGGAGATGGTCCATATCGAGAGTGCTCTCGGTTTTGAAATCATCCTTTCCGGAAGTTTTGAGCTCTCTGTTCCCGGAACTGACATCAGCGCTTTCATGCGTAGCCAAGAGCTGTGGATGCGACACGGTGGTTGTGGGCATTTTCGTTATCGTCAACAACCGGGCAGCGCCATGCGCGGGGTTGGTTTCGAGCTGCCGACCGCTATGGTCGAAGCCTGGCTCGACGGCGCCCCCGGGTATCTGGCCGAAAGCCTGGAAAAGCTGATGAACGGCCGGGGCCGGGGAAGTCATAACCGGATTCCGGGGATCTGTTTGCTGGGCTCCGTGGGTCAGCGGAAGTCCGAGCTTATCGATGCAGCCATACGGCTGCTGGCGACGCCGCGTGATACGTTCTGTGGAAAGCTGCAGTTCGAGTCCCGGGCTCTGGATCTTTTGACCTGCCTGTTGTCCCTGGAGTATTGTCCAGACAAAATTGAACCGCGCGGGCGAGCGCGCCACCGGGCGGCGATTGACGAAGCTGTGGATATTTTGCGTAGCGAATGGGTCGACCCGCCAACCATTGCGGCTCTGGCGCGCCGGGTCGGAATCAACGAGTGCTACCTCAAAGCGGGGTTCCGGAAAATCATCGGGCTGTCCATCGGTGAATTTGTACGCAAGCTGCGCATGGAAAGAGCGCTTGAACTGATCGAATCTGGTAATCACTCCGTTCTTGAAACCGCTTTTTGCGTCGGATATTCCAACCCCAGTCATTTCAGCGCGGCGTTCAAGCGTTTTTACGGGCGGTTGCCGTCCTTTTATCTGACTAAAAACTGAGAGTGGTCGGCAAGGCTGCATCACGGCCAGATTGAGCCGAGGCCAGGAGTCTGTCGGACTTTCCGGATCGTCACGAGAAATCGGCTGATCGAATATCTGGTTTCGATCAGATGGTTTCGCAGTAGATTCATGGAAAGCCCGACAGACTCCTAGGCGCTGGCAGGTCGAATCTTATCGGCTCCGCCGGAAAAGAACAGGGATTCGCCGAAACAAATGGCAGCGACGCCATCGAGATGGTGCAGCTGATGATCGATCCGGCCCTGCTGCGGCTCACCCTGGAAAAGTCCCTGCGCGACTGTTGTTTGCACTACCGCGACAATATCTACCAGAGCGGCACTCGGCATCGATTTGCCTCCATTCCTCTTCCAGACTCGATCCGCCATCTGGAGCAAAGTATCTCCTCCTGCCCTAAAAAAGAGCCTTTCCGTCGTCTTGACACGTTTTTCCCGCGTCAGGCAGTGTTTTTCCCGGTTTGGGTGGCGCATGTCGGGGAATCTGCTGCAGTGTTAGGTCTTGATGATAATGTCTATCAAAATCAAAAAAACAAGACGGGGCTTTTGGAAGGAATTTGAAATTGCCATGATCAGGAGGTTGAATTGTTGAATCGAAAAGGCTTGGAGAAACTTCGCGAAAAAAAAAGAGCGGCTGCAGTGCTATTCGGAGTGTTGCTAAGTTTCAGCCTGTTCAGTAGTCCTTCGTGGGCCGGCGAAGGCACGGAAGGAGCCGCTCCCTACGGTACGGCGCAGGAGCTGGAAAGCATTACCGTTACGGCCAACAAGATCGAGGAGGATGTCACCGATGTTCCCCAGAGCATCACGGTTCTCGATGCATACACCCTTGAGGAAAAGGGGATAAAGGACCTTCCTGATGTCGTCCGGGAGATCCCCAATATGTGGTCCACGCCCAATTCCGCCAGTGCCGTCGGCAATACCGTCAGTTACAGGGGATTGAACACCTCCGTGTTCACCAGCAATAACCCGGTGGTGGTCTATATCGACGGCGTGCCTTACAGCCTTGCTTATGGTTTCGATGCCTCGCTGGTCAATGCGCAGCGCATTGAGGTGCTGCGCGGGCCGCAGGGCACCCTTTACGGCAAGGAAGCCATCGGCGCGGTTATTAATATCGTCAGCAAGGATCCAGAGGATCGATGGCAGGGAACAATCGGGGCTGAGTACGGCAGTTTCAATTCCGTACTGGGAACCGTCAACCTCAGTGGTCCATTGGTCCCAAATACGCTCTTCCTCGGGATCAGCGGCCAATATCGGCGGGATGACGGCTGGATCGAAAACGATTATCCCGGCATGGAAGAAGACGCCAACCGGGAGAAGGATCATAAAATCAGCTCCTATCTGCTTTACAAACCAAACGACAGGTTTTCGGCCCGGCTGACGCTGTCGCGCGATTATTCCAAGGATTACTGGGAGGACGGCTACGGCCTGCCGACGGGGTCAACGGTGGGAGAGTTTGACAGAGACGATGCCGAGCATGTTGATTATGACGAAAAGGTGTTTCAGCTAACGGAAAGCAACACCCAGAGTCTCAATCTGAGTTATGAATTGGATCCGTTTACCCTTACTTCAACAACGACACACAGGGTTCTCGAAGCCAAAGGTAATTTTGATGCTGATTTCGGCAACAACACCTTATACGCCGGCCTTGCAACCTTCAACAACAGCGAGACCGACACCTGGACCCAGGAAGTGCGCCTGGCGAGTAACAATACAGCGGGGCTGCGCTGGGTCGGCGGTGTCTATTTCGACATAGAGGAGCATGATGTGGGGCCTTACGGCGCGCAATTTCCTTATTACGACGCAGCCGGAACTTTTTACGGAAATTTTGAAGTGAACGCCGAATCCGTGACCGACACTAATACCCAGGCCGCCTTCGGACAAGTGATGGTACCGTTTGCCGACGCTTTTGAACTGACCCTGGGCGGTCGCTATCAGCGCATCGAAAAAGAGATCGATCTGAGCAGCTATTATCTGCCGATGGGAGTCAGCGGAGCGGCCTATTACCAACTCAAAGCCGACAAAACCTGGAATGCCTTTTTGCCCAAAGTTGCCCTGTCCTATGCGGTGAATGACGACTGGACCGCTTATGCCTCTTGGTCGAAAGGTTATCTGCCGGGAGGATTCAACTTTTTTGCCACCCAGGGGACAGCGCGTGACAACAGCTTCGATCCCCAGCAATCGACCAACTACGAAGTCGGGATCAAGGGCGCGTTCAGTCGCTTCCGGGTGGCGGCGTCCCTGTTCTACATGGACATCGAAGATATCCATGTCTACAAATCGTTGGGCGGCGGGATTTATCTGTCGGGCAATGCCGATCGTGCTCATTCCCAGGGGGCGGAGCTGGAGATGACCTGGTTTCTGACCGATACCCTTGAGCTGACGGCGGCCGTAGGTATCATCGATGCCGAATACGACGACTATGACGCCGGCGACGGTGTTGTCTTCGATGGTGAACGGATTCAGGAAACACCGGACCACACGGCGAGAATCGGTCTCGCTTATTATCATCCCGGCGGCTTGTACGCCCGCACGGATGTCACCAATGTCGGAGAAGTTTATTTCTATAACGATACCAATCAGGAGTTCGAAAAGGAAAGTTCCTACCTGATTGTTGACGTGAAAGTCGGTTACCGGTTTACCCCTCTGGACATTTACGTTTTCGGCAAAAATCTGACAGATGAAGAATATGTCAACGGTTTCCGCGCCAACAGCCTGGCTTCCGTAGCTACCTTCGGTGAGCCGCGCACCTTCGGCATCGGAGTCCGTTACAAATTCTGACCCGCACCCCTTTCCACCATGGCCGGAACCGTTGCCGACAGACGGTTCCGGCACTCTACCCGTACGAATTGCAGAGGCGATGAATAAAAAACGTAAAACCGGCCTTGCGCGGCTGATCGAAATTTCCGGGAGCAAAAAGTGGTGGCTGATCAGCTCCATGCTGCTGTCCGTGTGTTTTTCCCTTGCGCAGTTTGTCCCCTATGTGGCGGCATATAACATATTGACCGAGCTGGCCGCGCACGCGCGACAGCCTCAGATGATCGACGGCGATTTCATCCGCAACTGGGGCTTGGCCAGCTTGGGCGCGGTGCTGCTTTCCGGGCTGTTGCTTTATATTTCGTTGATGCTTTCGCACATTGCCGCGTTCACCATCCTCTATGAGCTGCGCATGGCCCTGGCACGCAAACTGGCACGGCTGCCCATGGGGTTCTTTTCGCAAAAGACCTCCGGGTATCTCAAGAAGGTGATGTCCGAGGATGTGGAGCGCATCGAACTGTTCGTCGCTCATCATATTCCGGACATCACCTCGGCCGTGGTGTTTCCACTCCTGTTGCTTATCTACCTGTTCAGCGTTGACTGGCGGCCGGCTCTGGTAGTGTGCGCGGTGTTTGTCGCGGCCATCGGCTTGCAGGGACTGATGCTGCTGACGTCGCGGATGAGGGGGGGCTACGAGGAATACCAGAGCGCTCTGGGGCGCATGAACGGCAGCATTGTCGAATACGTACGCGGGATCCAGGTGGTCAAGGTGTTCGGGCGCTCCGTGGCAGGGTTTGAACGGCTCAAGAGCGACATCCTCGGCTTTCGCGATTGCAGCGTCGCCATGACCCGAAGCTTTGCCCCGGCGTATACCGGTTATCTGACGTTGCTGTCCTCGACGTTTCTGTTTCTGATTCCGACGGCGGTGTTTTTTCTTACTCGGGCACCGTCTTACCCGGCCTATCTGCCGACGGTGTTTCTGTTTCTCATCCTCGGCGGCGGCACCTTTTTCCCGCTGCAAAAACTGCTCTACCTGGGCAGCCTGTTCAATCAGAACAGCCTCGGTGTGGAACTGATCGACGACATCCTCGACCGCGCTGAAATCGAGGAGCCGGAACATCCCCGTTGTCCCGTGGATAACGGCATTACGTTTGATCAGGTCACCTTTGCCTACGACAAGGCAGCGGTGCTGAAGAATATTTCCTTTTGCGCCGAACCCGGCAGCCTGACCGCCCTGGTCGGGCCGTCCGGTGCCGGAAAATCCACCATCGGCATGTTGGCGGCGCGCTTCTGGGATGTGACCCGGGGGGAGATCCGCATGGGCGGCGTGCCGATCAGGGAGATGGGCACAGCCGAGCTGATGCGCCATATCTCTTTCGTGTTTCAGGACAATCTGCTGTTTTTCGACACCATTGAAGAGAATATCCGCATGGGCAACACCACAGCGCCGTTCGCGGATGTGGTGGCGGCGGCAAAAGCCGCTCATTGCCATACCTTTATCGAAAAGCTCGATCAGGGCTACCAAACCCTGGTGGGCGAAGGCGGCATCTACCTGTCCGGCGGCGAGCAGCAGCGTATCGCCCTGGCGAGGGCCATCCTCAAGGATGCGCCGGTGGTGATTCTGGACGAAGCCACGGCCTTTGCCGATCCGGAGAACGAGAGCAAAATCCTCGCGTCGTTTGCCCGCCTCATAAAGGGCAAGACCGTGCTCGTCATCGCCCACCGCCTGAGCACCGTCACCAATGCCGATTGCATCCTGGTGGTGGACCAAGGGACCATTGTTGAACAGGGGCGACATGAGGAACTGCTGGCTCTGAACGGTCTTTACCAGCGCATGTGGCAGACCTACAACCGGTCGCGCGAGTGGCAACTGACGTCCGTTGCGAACCCTGAGGGGGCGCAATCATGAATTTCGCCAAAGTGATCAACGCGGCCACCATAGGGCGGCCCCGGCGGGTGCGGCCAATGGTTATCTGGACGGTTTTGGAATATTTTCTGCGCGGCGCGCCTTACGGTATCCTGCTGATGGTGGTGTGGGAGCTGTTCAAGCCTCTGGAAGACCCGGCGCTGGTCCTCGATGCGCGGGCCATTGCCCTGTGGTGCCTGGCCCTGCTGGTTTGTCTGGTCTTGCTTTATCTGGTCGGGCGCAAAGCTTATTTTGCCGCATACCGCGACAGTTACGAGATCTGCGCCGATGGTCGGCTGGACATTGTCGAGCACCTGCGGCGTCAGCCCATGGGTTTTTTCACGACGCGCGATCCCGGTGATATTGGCGCCTACATCGTCACCGACTATGCCAATATCGAGAGCCTGTTATCGCATCAGCTGCCCCAGGTTTGCGGCGGGGTGGCCTCGCCGCTGGTTCTGCTCATCTTCCTGACCGCCATGAGCTGGAAGCTGGCCCTGGCCGCGGCCCTGGTGATCCCGGTGAGTCTGCCCGCTGCCTGGGTTTCCGTGAAGATCATCACTTATTTCGGCACCAGGCACCAGCGCACCAAGGTGCGGGTCGCGGCGCGCATGATCGAATATATTCAAGGCATCCGCTTGATCAAGGCCTTTAATCTCGGCGGCGTCAAGTTCGACCGCCTGGAGAGCGCCTTTCGTCAGCTCAAGAGCGAGAGCATCCGCCTTGAAGGGGGCAGCGGGCCGACCATGATTCTCTCCTCGTTCGTTCTCAACGGTGGTTTCACCCTGATCATTCTGCTCGGCTTCACCCTGCTGGCGGCGGGCGAGGTGTCGCTGCCGGTGTATATTGTCTTTCTTCTTCTCGGATCGCGGGTGTATGAGCCCTTGACCCATAGCCTGATTTTTTTTGCCGAGGCGCATTACTTTGCTCTGGGGGTGGAACGGATTGAAACCTTGCGCAACAGTCGGCCTCTTGCCGAAGGCCGCGGATTGACCTCCATGGCGCATCAGGGGATCGCGCTGAACAATGTCTCTTTTCACTACCGGGAGACTGAGGTGTTGCGCAACGTCAGCCTGGAGATCCCCACCGGCTCCCTTACCGCTCTGGTCGGCCCCTCCGGCTCGGGGAAAACCACCCTGACCCGGCTCATCGCCCGGTTCTGGGATGTGGACGCCGGTGAGATCCATGTCGGCGGCAGCAACATCAAGGAGTACGCCAACGACTATCTGCTCGATCAGATCGCCATCGTCTTTCAGGATGTCTACCTGTTTAACGACAGCATCCTCAACAATATCCGCATCGGTCGCCCCGAAGCGAGCCGCGAACGGATCGAGGCCGCGGCCCGCGCCGCCTGCTGTCACGATTTCATCGCGGCGCTGCTGGACGGCTACGACACCTTGGTTGGCGAGGGCGGCAGTACTCTGTCCGGCGGCGAAAAACAGCGCATCTCCATTGCCCGCGCCATCCTCAAGGACGCGCCCATTGTCCTGCTCGACGAGGCCACGGCGGCGCTCGATCCGGAAAACGAAAGCGCCATCCAGGCGGCCATCGCTGAACTGGTGAAACACAAGACGGTGGTGGTGATCGCCCACCGTCTCAACACTATCCGGCGCGCCGACAAGATCATCGTCATCGACCAGGGGAAAGTGGTGGAAGAAGGTCGCCACGAACAGCTGCTGGCCCGTGACGGGTTGTACAAAAAACTGTGGGGCGAACAGCAGCGGGTCAAGGGCTGGAAGTTCTGAAGCGCAAACCAGTAAAACACTCCTGGCGTGATTCTCGTCATTGAATCCGGCCGGGTGGTGTGTGTATTTTCACCGATGGATCTCTTGCAAAAAGGCCGCCCAAGATTTTTGCACGAATCACGTTCGAGTTTTTTTATGCGCAACGACCCACGGTGCCCGGAACGGATAGCCAAAAGGGTCATCTTACGGTGAAACGCCATGGAAACGATTCACTTCGCCCCTCCGCGATTGACGGAAACCGCCGACAGCTTCAGGATTGATCTGCCTCAATCTTGCGGCCTGGACGGATGTAATCTGAACATCAATGTTTTCCGTTCCGGGCTGAAGCTGATTGTGATGCGAACGGAGGCCTCACAACCGCTACGCATTGAAGGCCGGACTCCTGAGTCTGTTGCGGGTTTCGGCTTTTGCCTCCGCGGAGAGTTTGCCAGCCGCTTCGGCTCCTCAACAAGGACGTCTCCCGTCCGAGCGGGAGACAGCGGCTTTTTTACCTTGCCCGGTTGCGCGGATTTTACCGAATATGTCACCTCCGGGCACATGCTCAGGATCTATCTGATGTTGGGGGCCGATTCGTTAGCGGATTTCGCGCAGGGTGATGAGGATTATTTTTCGCCACTGCTCACAGCCCTGGAGAAGAAGCAACCCAGCCGCACCGTCCACCCCACCACCGCGCTGATGAACGCCATTTTGCACCAGATTCAAGCCTGTCCCTATCAGGGAAAGACCGGCGCTCTTTATTTGGAAAGCAAGGCCATTGAGCTGTTCTCTCACAAGTTGGAACAATTGTACCCATCCGCAATGCGCCATGACAATGGGCCGTGCGCGCTGAAGGCCGCGGACCGGGAACGTGTGGTTCACGTTGCCGAAATGCTGGTCGCCGATCTGGAGAATCCTCCCGACATGGCGCTGTTGGCGCGCTCCGCTGGGTTAAGCCGCAGTAAACTGCATCGCTGCTTTCGGCAAACCTACGGCGTTTCCCCTTTTGAGTACCTGCGCAACCATCGCCTGCAAACAGCCATGCTGCTTCTGCAGGATGGCGAAATCAATGTTACACAAGCGGCGTTAAGCGTGGGTTACACCAATCTGAGCTATTTCGCCAAAGCGTTTAAAGCCATGTTCGGAGTGGCTCCGGGAGAACTCCTCCACCGTTCAGCGTAACGGCCCATGTGAAACTGCAGCGTTAATAAAAAGGACGCCAACGTTAGCCACGCGGCTTGGTTTCTGTTACCCTCCACGCCTCATGACAATGCATTTCAATATCAATTATTGACACAGTACAGGAGGCGAAATGAAAAAAAGGCTCATGGTGTTTTGCGCCATCGTAATGCTCTGCCCGGTCGCAACCAGCGGTTTCGCGGAAGAGCAGCTGGACACAATAACCGTTACTGCGCAAAAACTGGAGGAGAATGTCCAGGATGTGCCGATCGCCGTATCGGCGTTCAGCGGTCAGGACCTGGAGGACCAACAGATCGAATCCGTCACAGAAATTGCCGATTTCGTGCCCAATCTCATGATTTACACCCATGCGTCGGGCATGAATTCACCGTCCATGCGGGGGATCCACGCAAGCCCGGAGACCCTTACGACCTCTACGGGGCTCTATGTCGACGGCGTTCCCGTGTTGATGGCCATCGGCTTTGATGATGCCTTGCTCGATGTCGAGCGCGTCGAGGTCCTGCGCGGTCCGCAGGGCACCCTGTACGGCAAGAATACCGAAGCCGGCGCCGTCAACATCGTCACCAGGCAGCCGGACAACGAATTTAGGGCGCGGGTGTCCGCCGAAGGCGGCATGCTGCTGTCCGCCGAAACCGGAGACCGCACCAAACAATTGTATTCGCTGAACGCAAGCGGTCCCGTGGTGAAGGACAAGCTCTTTCTGGGCGTGTCCGGGCAGTATTACCAAAAGGACGGATTCATTGAAAATACGACGACGAATGACACCGATAACGACAGGGAAAACTGGTCCGGTCGCGTACATCTTCGCTGGACGCCCACCTACCGGCTGGACATTTCGCTGATCGCGTCATCGATCGAATACGATGACGACTCGGTCAGTATGAATATGGCGCAAAGCGGCGCCGCCATGTTCGGGCTCCCCACCTTCGAAGACCGCAAGGTCTCCGCCAATCTCTTGGGATACAACAAGGCTAAGGGGGACAGCCAGGCGCTTAAAATCACCTACAGCCTCACCGACAGCCTGACCGTCACCTCTATCACCGCGAGAAGAAAGTACCACGAGAGGTCCGCCATCGACTGGGATTTCAGCCCGTATACCCTGTTGCACTCCATCAAGGACAACGAGTACGTCAAGCTGTCTCAGGAAATACGCCTGGATTCGACTTCCGACAAATTGCAGTGGCTGCTGGGTTTCTACTACGACAATGACGACAACGACGTCGGCTTCGAACAGGACTCCATGATCCCTTCCATGGTCAGCACCACCGATCGTGAATTCGACGGCGACTCCTATGCCGTTTTCGGCCAGGCCGGCTATTTCCTGACGCAAAGTCTGCGTGTTGTCGGCGGCCTGCGCTACAGCGAACAGGATCAGGAATATACAAACCATGTCTCCGGCACGAAATACGACGACTCCTGGGACGATTTGTCGCCCAAGCTGGCTCTGGAGTTCTATTTCACGCCCGACATCATGGCCTATGTCAGCGCTACAAAAGGGTATCGTTCCGGAGGATTCAACACGGTGGCGACGGACCCGCAATACAGAAGCTATGACGAAGAAGAGCTCTGGTCCTATGAACTCGGCGTGAAAAGCGCCTTTTTCGACAACAGAATCATCCTGAACGGCGCGGTCTACTACATGGAAATTGACGATATGCAGGTTTATGAAGCCGTTTCGCCGACCATGTCCTATCTGACCAATGCGGCTGAAGCAACGGCCATAGGCTTTGAAGGCGAGCTGAGGGCGAAACTCACCGACGGGCTGACCGCCATGGCGGGATTCGGCTACAACCATATCGAGTTCGACGATTTCAGCGACGCCCTGGGCGATTACGAAGACAACAAAGCACCCTACGCGCCGGAATACACCTTCAACATCGGCGTCCAGTACAGGCATTACAGCGGTTTTTACTCCCGGGTAGATCTGATCGGTTATGGAGAGATGTTTTTGGATCGGGCGAATGAATATTCGAGGGATTCCTACGAAATCATCAACCTGAAACTCGGCTATGAAACGGAGCATTACGATATCTATCTGTACGGTAAAAACATCTTTGACGAAGAATACGACTCAGAAGGGTATTACGACGGTTATTACACCCTGTTCAGCGAACCCGGTGAGGTGGGAATCCAGGTCACCTACCGTTTTTGATCATGCTTTGTTCGGCAGGTAAACGGCTCTCCCCCCGGCTGAGGGGGGGGGGAGCCTTGCGTAGCCGAGCGATTTTCTCTGAGGATTGAACCATGGAGAGCGCCTCATTTCCGCCGCCTGACAGCAACGGCATTATCCGTCATTTTTCCGCGGAGCTGTCCACGGAAAACCTGCGCCGTGAAAAGGCCTTCGGCCGTTTCGCCTGGATGTATGATCTGGCTCAAAACCACTGGGTGCGGCCGCGTATCCACAAGGCCGACACCCGCCGTCATGGCGAAATCCTGGCCGCCATGCTGAACCCTTTTCAAAAATGTGCGGTGCTCGATATCGCCTGCGGCACCGGCGCCGCCATTGCTTATCTCGACCGGAGTTCCCGCTATACCGGGCTGGATCTCTCCTATCCCATGCTGCAACGGGCGCGGAAAAAAGCGCGCAAGAAGAACTTTGCCGCGGCCCGGTTTATTCACGGCAATGCCGAAGAACTTTTATTTGCCGCGAAAACGTTTGATCTGGTGGTCCTGGATACGGCCCTGCACATGATTGCCGATTATAAAAAAACGCTGGCCGCGATTGGCCGCGTGCTGAAAAAAGAGGGCGTCCTGGTGTGCAGCGTGCCGGTGACCGGAATCAATGCGCATTTCGACATACGCTGGCGGCGCATCGCCGAACCGCGCGGGCTGCACAGCCTGACGGTTGACGCCCTTGCCGCCGCCTGCGGCGCCAATCAACTTGTTTTCACCCGCATCGCGGACAATGGCGGAGTGCTCTACTTTCAAGCGCGAAAAGTCGACCGGGAGCGGAGCACCGCCTGACGGAACGCAGCCTCGGTTTGGAGCACAGACACGGTATGATCCTGTTTCTTCGCTTTCTTGAAATGATCCGTCTACGGTTAACGGCAACCGAGCGTTTCCTCAGGCCGTCGCACTATTTCCCGCACGGGGCATGGATTATCCGTTTCGGGGGAGAGGAAGACGGTGCTTTTATTCTATGTATGCGGCAAGAAATGTTTGGTGTTGATTATTCAAAGACACGGTGAGATTAACGAGAAGGTGCAGCAAAAACGGGGCTGTCCCAGGCTTTTGCGGTGCAAACTGCCACCGTTGCATGCCCCGTAAGCATCCGGGACCGTCCCAGGGCTGAGACAGATCCGAGTTTACTCCGGAATTGCTTAAGCGCCATTCTGGACGGTGCGTGGAGTCTTTTAACATCGAGAAAGAGAGCGGCGGTGATGGTGCAACGTGAAAAATTGATTCTGGTGATGCTTCTGGGAATGCTGGTTTTCACCCCCCTGTCCGGCTTGAGCGCGGAGCTGACCGGCAGGCAGATCATGACCCTGGTGGACGAGCGCCCCGACGGCGTGGATCGCATCAGTCGTATGAAGATGACCCTGATCAACAACCGGGGCCGTGAACGCGTGCGCGAGCTCAAGAGTTTTTCCAAGGATTACGGCAAGGACAAGAAGACGGTCATGGTGTTTGAAGCGCCGGCCGATGTGCGCGACACGGCGTTTTTGTCGTGGGAATACGATGATCCGGGGCGCGATGACGATAAATGGCTGTATCTGCCGGCTTTGAAAAAAGAGCGCCGCATCAGCGGCTCGGGGAAAAACGATTATTTCATGGGCAGTGATTTCACCTATGACGACATGGGCGATCGCAATGTCGATGAAGACACGCACACCCTGTTGGGAGAAGAAACGGCTCAGGGGCGCGATTGCTGGAAAATCGAGTCCGTTCCCATTGATCCGGACGATATGTACACGCGCAAGGTGCTTTGGGTCGGCAAGGAATCCCACATGGTGGTCCAGGCCGAATATTACGACAAGGACGGTCTGCTCAAGGTGTATCGGGTGCGGGACATCAGAAAACAGGACGGGTTCTGGACCCTGTTCAGATCGGAGATGGACAACGTCTCACGCAGTCATAAAACCCTGTGGCAGGTTGAATCCGTCATCTATGACAGCGGCCTGAAAGATCGCCTGTTTCGCGTCGCCACCATCCAGCGCGGCGCGATCCGCTGATGGCGCGACCGGTTGATTTATCTTCGTGAAAGTAGCTTTTTCGCTGAAAAACCGATTTATTCCGCTGTTGCTCGGCCTGGGGCTGCTGATCGTTCCCGTGACGGTTCGCGCCGCGCGGATCGGGCCGACGCCGTTTTCTCTGACCGGCTGGTTCGATGCCGTGCAGTCGTTGCGCACCCATGAGCCGCACGACAGCCTGACCTCGCGTGCCCGTCTGCGCCTGGAATTGAGCGGAGACTTCGGCGCGCTGTATTCCTTCGCCTCCCTGGACGCGGAAAAAAATTGGCAAATCGATGCCGAAACCGGCGTCGATCCGCATGAAGTCTGGCTGGAATACGCCGGCAGTCGCTGGGATGTGCGCATCGGTCGCCAGATCATCATCTGGGGCAAGGCGGACGGCGTGCAGATCACCGATATCATCTCGCCGCCCGATTACACCGAATCGATCAGCCGTGAACTCGATGAGGTCCGGCTGCCCGTGGATGCGGTGAAGTTGCGCTGGCTGGGGGATTATTTCGACACGGAACTGATCTGGATTCCGCTGTTCAAGGCGGCGGTTCAGGCAAAAGGGGATAACCCGTGGGCGGTGCGTCAGGAGATACCGGACCATGTCCATGTCACCACGCACGGCGTGGACGAACCGAATACGAACCTGAAAAACAGTGAATTGGCCTTCAAGGTGTCCGGTTATTTTTCCGGTCTGGATGTGGCCGCATCGGTGTTTTACACCTGGGACGATTACGCGGCTTACCACCGGCGGGTTGCCTCCGAGGGCGATGATCTGTGGGTGACCTATTTGCCGCGCCATCACCGCCTGACCGTGTTCGGGCTGGAATTTTCCCGGCCCTGGTCCGATTTCGTGTTTCGCGGCGAAGCAGCCTGGTATGTCGGGCGCTACTTGGAATGCGACGACCTCGGCGCCGATCCGATCGCCAGGGATGTGGTCAAATGGCTGGGCGGCGTGGATTGGTCTCCCGGCAATGACTGGAGTGTCATCGGGCAACTGACGGGCGACACCATCATCAATTACGACGCTGCGCTGGCGGATGAACGGCGCACCTGTCTGGCGACCCTGAACCTCTCCAAAGAGCTGCTGCGCCAGACGCTGACGTTATCGACAATGCTTTACTACGATCTGGATGACAACGAATTTTATCATCGTCTCAAGGCGGAATATGCCGTAACGGATGCCTGGCATGTTGCCGTGGGCGCCGATCTTTTCAGTTCCGGCAACGGCCGTTACGGGCAATATGAGGGCAATTCCCAGGTCTGGATAAAGACCAAATACAGTTTTTGATCCACAGCTGAATCCGTGCGTGGTTCGGCGGATTCAGGCGGAAAATGACGACCTTCAGTAACGGAATCGATCTATGGTGAATATTCAGAAAATCAATAGCTATTTCCGCCGCGCGGCGGAGGTCCTCCTGCGCCGGCGCCGGCCGGCTCTGCTTCTGTTTATCGCCTTGCTGGCGGTTTCCGTCGTCGGGCTGACCCGGCTGGAGAGCGACATCGACATGGACAACTGGTTCATGGAGGATGACGCCCTGCTGGCGGTCAAGGACCGTTTCGAGGCCATTTTCGGCAACGATGATTTTTGCGCCGTGCTGGTGGAGGCGGACGATGTTTTTTCCCACCAGGCCCTGAGCGCGATTCGCGAGTTGGGCCGTGAGTTGGAGAAAAAGGTCCCCTATGCGGACGACGTGGTCTCCCTGACCGATTTTGAATACACCGCGGGCACCCCGGACGGTCTGGAAATCGGCGAACTTGTTCCCACGCCCGTGCCGACGGACCCGGACGCTTTGCGGCGTATCCGGGAAAAGGCCTATGCCAAGGCAGTGATCCGTGAGCGCATCGTGTCGGCGGACGGCCGCTGCACCTGGGTTGTGTTGCGCATGAAAACCATCCCCGATGACTGGCAAAAGGATTACGCGGAAAATCCGGATCTGTCCATCGGTCGCATCGTCAATGAAGTGGCGGCGCAACCGAAATACCGTTTTCTTCATCCAAAAACAGCGGGGTTACCCGTTATCGACGTGGAAAAACGGGCGTTTTTCGGCCGGGAAATGCCGCGCCTGTTCGGCTATTCGCTGATTGTGACGGTGGTGCTCCTCGCCGTTGCCCTGCGCAGCGTGCGTGGCGTGATCTTTCCCCTGATCACCGCGGTCAGCGCGATTGTCATTGTGCTCGGCATGCAAGGCTTTCTCGGCATCGCCAACGACCCGTCCATGATCCTGCTGCCGGTGTTTCTGTCGCTGGCCGTGTCCATCGGTTACTCCATCCATGTGTTTACCGCCTTTAAGAGGTCGTTTTTGCACTCCGGCCAACGCAGGGAAGCGGTGGTTTATGCCGTCGAGGAGACGGGCTGGCCGCTTCTGTTCAGCGCCCTGACCACGGTGGCGGCGCTGATCTCTTTCGTCTTTATCCCGTTGCGCCCGATCCGTTGGGTGGGCTGCACCGCCGCCTGCCTGGTGGCGGTGACCTATGTGCTGGTGATTATCCTGCTGCCGGCCCTGCTCAGCTTCGGCAAGGACCGGCGGAGCGGCGTTGTCGAGGGCGAGAAAAGCAGCCGCCCCGAACGGCTGATGCGCTATTTGGGAGACCGGGTGCTGCTGCGCCCGCGTCTGACCCTCGGCGTGTTCGGGGTGGTGGCGGTCGTGTGCCTGGTCGGCATCAGCCGTTTCGAGGTCTCCTTCGATATCGTCCGTACCTTCGGCCTCAAGGTGCCCTATGTGAACCGTCTTTATCAGATCGGCCAAGCCGAGGTCGGTTCGCTCTATTCCTATGACGTGGCCCTGGAGTTCGATCAACCGGGGGCGGCCAAGGATCCCGACAATTTGCGCAAATTCGAGCAACTGGTCAACGAGGTCAAGGCTCTGCCCCTGACCAAGAAGACGGCATCGCTGCTCGATATCGTCAAGGACATGAATCAGGTGATCCATTCGGGGGACGGCGATTTCTATGCGATTCCGCAACATCGCGAGATGGTGGCGCAATTGCTGCTGCTCTATGAAAATGCCGGCGGCAGCGAGGCGGAAAAATGGGTTGACTACGATTACCAGCGCTTGCGTCTGATGGTGGAGGTGGACGATTACAATTCCGCCGAAGCCGCCCGCGAATTGCGTTTGATCCAGCAGCGCGGCAAGGCGTTGTTTCCGGACGCACAGGTCATGCTCATCGGCAGTATCTCACAGTTCACCGTCATGCAGGATTACGTCACCTGGGGCCAGATCAAGTCGTTTTTTATCGCTCTGGGCGTGATCGCCGTGCTCATGTCGCTGGTGTTCGGCAGCATCAGGACCGGGCTGATCGGCATGATTCCCAATGTCGCGCCAGCGCTTGTGGTCGGCGGCATCATGGGCTTTGCCCATATCCCCCTGGACATGATGACGGTGACCATTATTCCCATGCTGTTGGGGCTGGCCGTGGACGACACCATCCATTTCATCAATCACAGCCAGCTGGAGTTCGCCCGCAGCGGCAGTTACCGGGAAACCACCCGCCGTGTTTTCGTCAGCGTGGGAACCGCCCTGTTTCTGACCTCGTTGGTGCTGACCCTGAATTTTTCCGTCTATCTGGTTTCGTACGCCAGGGTGTTCATCCATATGGGTGTTCTCATTGCTGCGGGTATTCTGGCGGCGCTGGCCGCGGATTATTTCGTCACCCCCGTGCTGTTGCGACTGTTTCGCCCCTTTGGCCAAGAAACGACCGGCGACGCGGACAACCGCATGGAACAGATCTTTTAACCCGTCCGTAGCGCTTGACGCTGTACGGCTATCTTCCATCCTTATTCGTAAAAGGAGAATCCAATTGAAACGCATCGGTTTGTTTTTGACAGTGCTTTTGTTCGCCATGTCCTCCATGGCAAACGCCCATTCCATCTGGATCAACAGTTTTGAGTCCCATGCCCACGGCGCGCATCATTCCATGGTTTCGCTCGGCTGGGGGCATGCTCTGCCCATGGACGATATCCTCAACTCGCCCAACGGCCGGATCGCCATTGCCGACTTTACCCTTTACGATCCCGCCATGAATAAAACGGCACTGATCAAGCCGCCGTTCAAGGTGGAGGAACCGACGGCGTCCACCGCCGATATCGATCTGTACGCCGCGGATCTCGCCACCCAGAAAATCGCCCTGAAACCGCAAAGCAAGGACGGCGTTTACCAGATGAGCGTGGTTTCAGTGCCGACGTTTTACACCAAGTATGTCGACAAAAAAGGCCGGGAACGGATGGAGCTGAAGCCGAAGAATGAGGTTGACGGAATTGACAAGGTGCTGATGGCGGTTAAATTCCAGGCCTTTGCCAAGTCCTATCTCACCAAAGGTGTCTGGACCGCACCACAGCCCCTCGGCCACGGACTGGAAATCATTCCCCGCACCGATCTGAGCAACCTGCATGTCGGCGACCTGGTTGAGGTCGATGTGCTGTTTTACGGCAAACCGCTGACGGCAACGCCGAAGAACATTGAATACATCACCGCGCAGAGCAGCAGCTTCGGTCAAAGCGACGGTTTCGCCCTGTTTTCCTACCTGATGAACGGTCGGGCGCAGTTCCGCGTACAAAGCGCCGGGCAATGGATGATCGGCGTCAACCATAAGGACGACGTCACCGCGGACGGTCCGCTGAAGGGTCTGGTCGGCAAAACCGACCATGTCTACCACAGCGCCAGCCTGACGTTTAATGTGCAGTAGAAAAAGCCGTCCCTGCCTTTTTGCAAGAGCCTTAAGGATGAACGACTAACAAAACCTGCCTCGGCTTGTCGGGGCAGCCGCCAATGGCTTCACTGATTCAGATGTCACCTCAATCGTCATCCCCGCGCAGGCGGGGATGACGGCAAACGTTTTATCTGCGTGCCTTGCTGTTACGGCCCTTTCCGGCTTCTCGCGACGCCCCTGGATGAACTCCTTGCGCGCAAATCGGCACGATATTTTTCATCCACACCCTCTTTGTCGCTATTTTCCCCAAAAACGTCAAAAAATGTGCGGCGACCGTTAGAAATCAGAGACACCGCCATGATAGACAAAGCCAGTTGGCGCGGAACACGTCCGCTGTTGCGTGAGGCGGCAGTCGCGCATGACAACTTCGCCCCCATGACATCAACGGATGAACGTATCAGATCGGAGGTAGACATGTACCGCATCACACTGGCGAGAAGGGTTGTGGCCGTTGCCATGGCCGTGCATTTTGGATTTTTCACCCCGGCGATCGTCGCGGCCGAGGAGACGGAACTCGAAACGATGACCGTTTACGCCCAGAAACGGGAGGAAAACGTGCAGGAAACCCCGCTCTCGGTCGGTGTTTTAAATGATCTTCGACTGGACGAAGAGCGGGTCAGCCAACTGTACGACCTCAATCGTCTTATCCCCAACCTGTATATGGGGAGCGCCGGGGGCAGCGGGACCTTTACCTATGTCGGTATTCGCGGCCGCATCAATGGCGATGCCGACGTCGACCCGACCGTCACCGTGCTGGTGGACGGTGTTCCCTATGACGACTTTTACTCCATGGGCAACAACCTGCTCTACGACGTCGAACGGGTCGAGGTGCTGCGCGGCCCCCAGTCCACCATGTACGGCCTGAACAGCATCGCCGGCGTCATCAACATTGTGACCAAAAAACCTGGTGAAACCACGCGGGGCAAAGTCTACGCCGAAGGTTCAGCCGGCCCGGATTGGGATGGGTCCTGGCAGGCGGGAGGCAGTGTGAGCGGGCCTCTTGTCCACAATACGCTCTACGCCGGGCTTTCGTTCCTGCACAAAAATCAGGGCGGCTATATTGAAAATAAGCTGACGAAAGATCGTTATAACGATGACCGCACCACGGGCGTGAAAGGTGATCTCTTCTGGACCCCTGGCGACGCATGGGAGGTTTCCCTGGGGTTGGCGTACAGCAAATTAGACGGTGACTACAGCGAAACCTACCTGCCGACCAACCGGGCGGCGGCTACGGCCGTGGGGACGGATTTCGAGGAGTGGCAGGCGGATACGGGCTGGGAAGGGGACTGCGACGTGGAAACCTGGGCGCCCCATATGAAAGTGAGCTACGATGGCGGTGATTTCAAAATCATCTCGGTTTCCGCGTATAGAAAAGCCACGCAGGAATTTGATTTCGACCCCTATCTGTCGCCCGTGACCGGCTATCTCGGCTACATCGACCACAGGGCCGAAACCTTTAGCCAGGAGCTGCGCGTGCAATCCGATGATGACGAAGCCTCCAATCTGCAATGGCTGGGCGGTTACTCCTTCAACGATTTTGAACGCAAGGAAAAACTGGGTTGGGCGCTTACCGCCACGCCGTCACAGATGAACTTTTTTAAAGACTCGACGCTCGAAGGGATGAGCAATGCCTTTTTCGCTCAGGCGACCTACCGATTACTGGACAAGGCCCTGGGCCTGACCGTCGGCGGACGCCAGGAGTGGACCGAACGGGAAGCACAAAGTCATCTGGGCCTGTTTGACGACGACACGGTAACCGATTCGCAGTTTCTTCCCAAACTGACCCTTGATTACCGCTTTTCGCCCAAGGTCATGATCTATGCCGGCATCACCCAGGGCTGGCGCAGCGGCGGCATGAACATGCTGGCGTCGAATACCTCCCAGTCGAAATACAAAAAAGAAACGAGTTGGTCCTATGAAATCGGCGTGAAAACAAAACTGTTCAATGATCGGCTGACGTTCAACACCTCGGCGTTTTATGCGACCTATGATGATTTTCAGGACCTGGTCTACGTCAACGCCGGCACCGCCTATTTGACCAACGCTCCCGAGGTGCGCATGACCGGCTTTGAAACGGAGATCACGGCCCGGTTGACGCAGGACCTGCTGCTGACGGGGTCGCTGGGCTATGTTCACGCCGAGTATGAGGATTTCCCGGATGCGACCCACGGCGATTTCAACGGCAACAGAGTCATGTTCGTGCCCGACTTTAATGCACATCTCGCCTTGAACTACAACTTCCTCGGCAATTTCTACGTCCGGCCCGAAGTTCAGGGAATCGGCACCCTCTATTGGGACAGGGCCAACAACAAAAAACAAAGCCCCTACGCCCTGTTCAATCTCAAGGCGGGCTATACCGGCGACAGCTACGAAATCTATCTGTTCGCTGAAAACCTGACCAACAAATATGCCTTTTCCCAGGCCACTGATTATGTCGGCAACGGCAACTACTACGGCACGCCCATTACCCCTTTGCGGGTCGGTATCGGCGCAAGCATCGAATTCTAAACGCGATCACCGGGGCACCCGACAGCGACGACGGATGCCCCGGCGACAGGACCGTAGCCGTCAGACACGGCTGAGCGTCTCCAAGGGCGCTGCCTGAGCTGTAGAGTACGATCTTTTTTCCTTCTTTACTCAGAAAAGGAGCCTCCATTGAAACGGATCAGTTTATTCTTGACAATGTTCCTGTTTGCGCTGACCTCCATGGCGAGCGCTCATTCCGTGTGGATCAACAGTTTTGAGTCCCGTGCCCACGGCGCGCATCATGCCATGGTTTCGCTCGGCTGGGGGCATGCTCTGCCCATGGACGACATCCTCAATTCGCCCAACGGTCGCATCGCCATTGCCGATTTCGCCCTTTACGATCCCGCCATGAACAAAACGGATTTGATCAAGCCGCCGTTCAAAGTGGAGGAACCGACGGCGTCCACCGCCGATATCGATCTGTACGCCGCGGATCTCGCCACCCAGAAAGTCGCCCTGAAACCGCAAAGCCGTGATGGCGTTTACCAGTTGAGCGCGGTTTCCATGCCGGCTTTTTATACCCGGTATGTCGATAAAAAGGGGCGGCAGAGGATGGATCTGAAGCCGAAAAACGAGGTGGATGATATTGAAAAAGTGCTGATGGCGGTCAAATTTCAGGCGTTTGCCAAGTCCTGTCTCACCAAGGGCGCCTGGACCGATCCGCAACCCCTCGGCCACGGGCTGGAAATCATTCCGCGCACCGATCTGAGCAATCTGCACGTCGGTGATCTGGTCGAGGTGGATGTGCTGTTTTACGGCGAGCCGCTGACGGCAACGGCGAAGAGTGTCGAATACATCACCGCGCACAGCAGCAGCTTTGGCCAGAGCGACGGTTTTGCGCTGTTTTCCTACCTGATGAACGGCCGGGCGCAGTTTCGCGTACAAAGCGCCGGGCAGTGGATGATCAGCGTCAACCACAAGGACGACGTTACCGAGGACGGCCCGCTCAAGGATCTGGTCGGCAAGGCCGATCAGGTCTACCACGGTGCCAGCCTGACGTTTCAAGTGAACTAAGCGGTGTGGACGAAGCAACGGTGTCCGACGATTCGCTCGCTGAAGTGACGATTGAAAAAAGGAGCATGGTCCATGGAAAAAGTGCGTATCACCGACAGCATTTCGGAAACGCTGTTCATCAATATTCCCATGAAGGCCGGTGAGCACACCCGCCCTGACGGAATTCTGAAAGACCCTTTTTCCGCGCAGCTCGTCAAGACGCTGGAGTATGATTTTTCACGCTTCGCATCCGCCCCCCTGTCGCGTATCGGCGTGGTGGTGCGGGCGCGTTATTTTGATGAACAGGCCATAGTTTTTCTGAAGGCAAACAAAGGGAAAAACGTGATCGTCGTCCACGTGGGGGCGGGTTTGGATACCCGGTTTTTACGCATCGACGGTGCAAGGCAGCCGGCTGTTTTTTACGAACTGGATCTGCCCGATGTCATTGATCTGCGCGAAAAGGTTCTGCCGCCGCTTGAAAACGAGCATCTGATCAGGGCGTCCATGTTCGAGACGGCCTGGATGGACGATTTGCGCGCCCGGTATCCAGACGGACAATTTCTCTTTGTCATTGAGGGGATTTGCATGTACTTCCCCGAAGCGCAGCTCAGGCCGTTTTTCCGGGCCCTTGCGGAGCGGTTTTGTGGAGAGATCCTGTGCGATGTGCTCAATGTCTGGATGAGCAACAATTCGAAAAAACACGATGTCCTGAAAAAGATGGCGGCTGAATTCGCCTTCGGCATCGACGACGAAAAGCGCATGGCGCAGTGGCATCCGCGCCTTCATTATGTGGAAACCGCGTTGATTATGAAACAACATCCCGCCAGATGGGGCTTTTTCATCAGCCGCATCTTCGCGCGCATTCCGTTTATCAAAAACTCCTCCAAAATGGTGACCTTCCGCCTGGAATAAGCGGATCGGTTGCCGCCGAGGACCGCGATGACCTGCTGTCCCCGGCAACCAGAGAAGCCTTTCGGACGGCCAAAGCCTCGAAGGTGTCGCACCCGATGTCGTGCGCTCCATACTGCCCGAAACAGGACCCACAACGACAAGCAGCACGTCGGGTACGGGTTCAAAAACTGCATAAAATTATCGATAAACGATAATTTATTATTGATCTACGATATTCCTGGTGTATCTTATTTAAAAACTGAATCCTGAGTGAACGGCGGGCCACGCGGCCTGATTCAGATAAAAACAAAATAGAGAGGAGTGCACCATGGACAATTTGAACAAAATCAAAAAAATCAGTAAAAATCTCGAGGTGCTGTGTTCGGCCCTGCTGGTCTGCGTAGCGCTGTATTATGTAGTGTTCTGGGTTTTTATTAATGACCTACCCACAAGTCTTATCACGGTCAACACGGCCGTCGTGCCCCTTGTCGACAATGAAGTGTCCCCCGCTTTGCAGATGGCAGGGTTTGTCGCCGGCCTGTTACCCCTGTCGGCACTGACCTATATCCTTCTGAAGATCCGCCGCCTGTTCGGCCACTACAAACAGGGGGAAATTTACTCCTTCCGCCATGTCGAACTGTTCAAGAAAACCGCCTGGGGTCTTGTTTCTTGGGTTGTTTTTTCGATGGTCTATGATTCGGCTAAAAGCATTATTTTTTCTTTCGGCAACCCGCCGGGAAGCCGTGTGGTGACCGTTGGATTCGGCTCTTCGGAAATCACAACCCTGATCACCGCGGTCATGGTGTTGATGATCGCCTGGGTGATGGATGAGGGGCGCCTACTCCATGAAGAAACAACGTTGACAATTTAGGTGGCGGCAATGGCAATTATCATCAATCTGGATGTCATCATGGCGCAGCGGAAAATAAAATCAACGGATCTGGCAAAATTGATCGGAATCACGGAACAGAACCTGTCCATTCTTAAAACGGGAAAGGCCAAAGCGATCCGTTTCTCGACGCTGGAAGCCATTTGCCGCCATCTGCACTGCCAGCCCGGAGAGATTCTTGAATACCGTCAGGACGAATAAGACGTCTGTTTTTAGGAACAGCGGAACAAACACTACAGGTGGTTGAAAACCTGCCCCTGGTTTTGGTCGCCCGTCCAGGGGGTTTTAACACCGTAGTCGTCGCAAAATCGGCGAAAACAGTGCGAACCAAGGTGCTTTTGTTGTGAAAAAGGGGACCGAGCGCCTGTCAGGCACCGCTGATGTTTCGGTTTCATGGCAAAACCTGTTATCACGACGTCGTTTCAGAAAAACGCCATCATGCGTTGGCAGGTGGCCCGTTGTCGGTGCAGACTGAGGGAAAACAGTTTCTGCATGAAGCGGTTGGCCAGCCTGGGCTGATCGTACAGCAATTGATCAAAGGCATTGCGCTCCATAAACAGGGTTTCGATATCAGAGACACATTGGGCTGTATAAAGGCTGGGCTCGCGCAGAAACAGAGTCTCCTCGCCGAAGACCGACAGAGGCCCGATCACCGCATGGACAATCGGCATGCGGAAATCCGGGCGGCGTGTTGAGAGTTTGACGTAGCCGGAGCTGAGCAGGAACATGCGGCCCCCCACATCGTCACCTTCTTGCCACAGGACCTCGTCCGCAGCAAAGGTGGTCTTTTGGAAGCGGCGGGCCAGCAACTGGCCTTCACTGGAGGAGAAATGTTTGTTAAACAACGCGGCAATTTCCGGCGTCGGCCAGACCGCGTTCCCCCGGCGATCCCGAGCAATCGTACCAACGTCGTGATCAGAAGTCTGTGTCATGAGCTACTCCCGTGATTCGTTGAGAATACGGCCAGTGGTTGAGGCGACCATTTCCAGGGCCAGCAGATAGTTGATGCGGCTCTGGGCGACACTGCCCGATGCTTTGACCAGGTCGGTCTGCGCTTCGTTGAGCCGGGTAAGGGTCTCCACCCCGGCCCGGTAAGCCTGTTCAATGTGGCTGCGGATTTTGTAGGTCAACTCAAAGGTCAGCTGCTGTTTCTTGAAAATAGCCAACGCGGCCCGGGCTTGATCAAGGTCCTGGCGCAGCTGGGACTGAATTTCCAGTTCGGTTTGACGGCGCTGGGCTTTGAGCTGATTGATCTGCGCGTCGATTTCACGGCGCTGAGCGACCCGTTGTCCCCCTTCGAACAGATCCCAGTTCAGATTCACCCCGGCATAGCTGTCGTGCTCGGTCTGGTCGGTGTCGCCTTGGTCTTCCGCTTTGCTCCACGACGTGCCGCCGACCAGGTGGGCGGTAGGATAAAACGTCGCCTTGACCGTACGGTCCTGCTGCTGCAGGGCCAGCATTTGGCGGTCAATGGCCTGTAGATCAGAACGATGCTCAAGGGCAAAGGCATTTTCAGTGGCAAAATCATAGGGCATCTCGGCCAGCACGTCGCGCTCAGCGCGTTGCGGCAGCCGGGTATCACCCTGGTTGAGCCCCATCAGTTCGGTAAGCGCGGCACAGGCGACCTTGAACCGTTCGTCGGCGCTGAGAAAATCGGACTCGGCCTGCAGCGCTCTCACCGAGAAGTTGAGCATTTCCGCCTCGGGAATGGCTCCGGCCAGCCAGCGTTTTTTCGATTCATCTTCAAGAATACGGTTGAACTTGCGATTCTCCTGGGCCACCACCATCTCTTCCAGGGCCATCTGCGCCTGGTAATACGCCCGTGAGACCGCCTTGAGCAGCAGGCGGGTGGTTTCGGCCTGCAACTGCTGTTGCTGCTCGATGCGGTAGCGCGACTGGAGAATGTTGGCTTCGCGGGCAAAGCCGTCAAACACCAGCCAGCCGAGTTCGACGGCGGCACCGTGTTGAGCGAAACTGTCATGGGCGCGCACTTCCGGCTGCCAGTCGAGTTGCTGGACGCCGTCGTGATAAAACGAGCTGCCCCGCGCGGTGAGACGCGGCGACCAGACCGAGGTCGCCTGTTTGAGAACGGCAACGGCCGCATTGATGCGCGCGGTCGCTTCATCCAGCGACGGGCTGTGTTGCAGGGCGATGTCATGGGCCTGCTTGAGGCTCAGGTCGCCTTGGGGAATTTTCCAGCTGTCCTGCGCGTCCGCCGCCGTTTCCGCCCTGACGGCAACAGTGAGCGACAGGAGGAAGAGGAACGTAATCATGACAAAGAGTGATTTATGCCTGCTCATGGGAAACCTCGGGAGTAATTTTATAAACCAGGGTGTAGACCACCGGGACGATGACCAGCGTCAAAAAGGTGGCGACCAGCAGACCACCCATAATGGTGGCGGCCATCGATGCATAGAACGGGTTGGTGATCAGCGGTGCCATGCCGAGTATGGTGGTGCCGGAGGCCATCAGCACCGGCCGCAGACGATTGACCGTCGAATCGACCACCGCTTCATAGGCGGGCATGCCCGCTTTCAATTCCAGCTCAATCTGATCGATGAGCACAATGGCGTTTTTGATCAGCATGCCCGACAGGCCGAGAAAGCCGAGGATCGACATGAAACCGAACGGCAGCCCGGTGACGATCAGCCCGAGAACCACGCCGATCAGCGACAGCGGTACGGTCAACAGGATGATCAGCGGTCGGCGGAACGAATCAAACAGCCAGACGACGATCAGGAACATGCCGAGAAAACACAGCGGAAAAATCTGGCGCAGACCCGCCTGGGCTTCTTCGGAGTCTTCATATTCACCGCCCCACTCCATGGTGTAACCGGGCGGCAGTGTGATGGCGTTGATTTTCGGCAGGATACTCAGACGCAGGGCATCCGGCGTAACGCTGATGACGTTGCTCTGCACGGTAATGGTGCGTTCGCGGTCACGGCGCTGAATGAGCGGATCCTCCCATTGCGGCTCGATGGTCGTGACCACCTGACGTAACGGAATGGAGCGTTGATGCAGGTCACTCCACACCTGGATGTTTTCCATGTCGTTGACGCTGGCCCGGTCCTGGGCCGGGGCGCGGAAGATGATCGGCAACAGTTCGTCGGCTTCACGGTAGATGCCCACCACCTGGCCGTTAAAGTTGCCCTGTAACGCTTCCATCAGATTGTTGCGGCTGATGCCGGCGAAACGACCCTGGGCTTCGGAATAGTGGGGGCGGATCACCGCCACCTGCTGACGCCAGTCGGTGCGGATGTCACGGGCCTGATGACTGTCGCGGAGAATCTGCTGTGCCTGTTCGGCGAGATCCTTGAGCACGGCGGTGTCCGGGCCGCGAAAACGGACCTCCACCTTGAACGGCACACCGGGGCCGTCGACAATACGGCTGGTGAAGGGCTCTGCCTGAGGAAACGTCTTTTGCATGTAGGCTTCCACTTCGGTCATCAGGGCCGGGATCTCCCGGTAATCATTGACCTCAACGACAATCTGACCGTAACTGGTGTTGGCATCTTCATAGTCGTAGGAAAGGATGAAACGCAACGCCCCTTCGCCAACAAATGAGGTGGTGTTTTTGACCCCGTCGAGGGTGGCAAGGTAACGCTCCATAGTGCGCAGATCCTCGGAGGTCTCGTCGATGTGGGTGCCCTGAGGATTCCAGAAGTTGACGTAGAAATAGCGTTGCGACGAATTGGGGAAGAACGCCTTGTCCAGAAACTGAAACGACCACATGGCCGCCACCAGCAAGGCAAAGGTACCTAACACCACCATCCAGCGGTGCGCCATGCACAGGTTCAGCGAGCGGCGGAATATTTTATACATCGGCCGGTCATGCAGGCCCTGCTCCTGATTTTTGGCCGGTTTGAGAAACCACACGCAGAACAGCGGGGTCACGGTAATGGCCAGCACCCAGCTCAGCAGCAGCGACAAGGTCATGACGTCAAACAGGCTGCGGCAGAACTCGCCGACATTCCCCGGCGAAAAGCCGATGGCGGTGAAGGCGAGAATGGCGACAAAGGTCGCGCCCAACAGCGGCCATTTGGTGCCCTGCACCGCGTCCTCCGCCGCTTTTTCAACGGGTTTCCCCTGCTCCATGCCCATCTGGGTGCTGTCGCAGATGACGATGGCATTATCCACCAGCATCCCCAGTGCCAGCACCAGTGCACCGAGGGAAATCTTCTGCAGGGTGATATCCAGCACGAACATGCCGGTCAGGGTACCGAGGATGGTCAACAGCAACACCGCGCCGATGAGCATCCCGCTGCGCCAGCCCATGAACAGCATCAGCAGAACGATGACGATCAGCACCGCTTCAACCAGGTTGGTGATGAACAGGTCGATGGCTTCGGTGACGATGTTGCTCTGGTAATAGACCGTGTGCAGGGTGATGCCGTCCGGAATGCTGTTTTTGAGCTGGTCCAGTTTGGCATCGACGGATTCGCCCATGGTGATGACATTGCCGCCATCGAGGGTCGAAATGCCCAGGCCGATGGCCGGCTGGCCGTTGACGCGCATCAGGTTGTGCGGCGGTTCGACGTAGCCTCGGTAGATGCGGGCGACATCGCTGAGCCGGACCGTACCGTTGGCACCGCCGAGCAGCAAATCGGAGATAATCTGGACATTATCAATGCCGCCGGTGGGCACGATGCGGATGTATTTTTCCCCCACTTTGACCTTGCCGCTCTCCTGAACGAGATTTTTCGCCTGCAGGGTCTGGTAGATCTGGGTCGGGGTGATGCCGAGACGGGCCAGCTGCGAGGTGTTGTACTCGACATAGATCACTTCCTGACGCGTTCCCCACAGGGCGATCTTGGCCACATCGTCACACAGCAGCAGCTCGTTCTTCAGGTAGTCGGCGGTGTCCTTGATTTCGGCATAGCTTTTGTTTTCACCGGTCAGGGCGAACAGCACGCCGTAGACATCGCCGAAATCGTCGTTGACGATCGGTGTCGCGCAGCCGGGCGGCAACTGACCGCGCACGTCGCCGACCTTGCGGCGCAATTCGTCCCAGATCTGCGGCAGCTCGTGGGAACGGAAGGTGTCCTTCATGTCGACGTAGACCAGCGACAGTCCGGCTTCGGAGGTGGAATAGATCTCCTTGACCTGGCCCATGGCCTGAATGGCCTCTTCAATGACGTCGGTGACCTCCTCCTCCACTTCCAGCGGGCTGGCGCCGGGATAGGCGGTGACGACCAGGGCGGTCTTGATGGTAAAGGTCGGGTTCTCCAGCCGACCGAGTTTTTGAAAGGCGAGGATTCCCGAACCGATCACCATGATGGTCATGACGATCATCATGGTCCGTTTTCTCAGGGCGATTAACGGCGACGACATGGGCTACATCCTCTCTAATTGTTGCGCAAGCGCTTCGATATGCATGCCGTCGGTCAACTCGGCACTGCACGCGATGACAATCCATTCGGCTTCGTCAAGCCCGGACAAAAGTTCTACTTGATTCTCACCAGTCAGGGAACCGAGCTCCACAGCGCGTTTCAGCACCTGGCTGGTGGCATCGTCATATACCCACACATACGTGTCGTGTCCGGAGGTAGAAAACACCGCATCCGTCGGGATGATCAGTTGCGTTTTGCACCCTGATGGGGGCACTTTCCAATAGACATCCGCGGTCATACCCGGCAGGATCTGGCACCCTTTCGGCGGTGTAAAATAAAATGTCAACGTATAGGTGCGGGTGACTTCATCGGCGCGAGCGGTCCACTCTTTGAGGTAGATGGTGAAACGCTGATCCGGTGCCGAGGTAAAACGCACTTCAGCCGGAAGATTTTTGGCCAGCGGATACTTGACGATTTCGTTTTCCGGCAGATGGATCTCCACTTCAAGGGTGGCAATATCCTGAATCGCGACCACCACCTGACCGGGCTCGATCATTTCGTAGTTTTCAACCTTCTGTTCGATCACCATGCCGTCATAAGGCGCTTTGAGAGTCGTGTCCTCCAACTGGTGACGGGCAATCTGCAGCTCGGCTTTAAGGCTCTGCTCCATGGCCACGGCGCGATCATAGGCACTTTTGGCGCGGTCGTAGTCGGCCTTGGCATTGACCTGCTGCTTAAACAGGGTCACAGCGCGGTCGTAATCCTGGCGGGTGTGCTCCAGATCGGAGCGGGCCGCTGCCAGCTGGGCATTAAGCACGGCAATGCGATCCTTGAAGTCGCGCGGGTCCACCTGCATCAGCCGTTGCCCCTTGCTGATCTTCTCGCCCGGTTCCACATCAATAGCCACCAGAGGACCGCCGATACGGAACGCCAGTTGGGTCTGTTGGCTGGCCTTGATAATGCCGGGATAACGCCGTTCAGTCGTGTTCTGCAACGGCTCCACCTGACGGATCAGGATCTGCTGCGCCGAGTCCTTCGCGTTTGAGTAACCGGTGGTGTTCTCTGTTGGTGCGGCCAGGCACTGGCTGGCGGTTGCGATAATAAGGCCGAGGAGAATCAGTTGTTTCATCGGATGCTTTATGGTCAAAAATTTCATGGGTGGCTCCAAATTTACACAAGAGGAAGATCGAAGAACTTCTGCTTCTGGCTGATCAGGGTGTTTTCAAGATAGGCAATGTAGTCACGGCTGTACGCGGACTGTTTCAGTTCACGGAGTACAGCACCCTGATAGTCGGCATGAACGATCAATGGTGACTGGATTGTCAGAGTATGCGCATAGGCCTGCTCGTATGACAGGTTCGGGTCAATCTGTTGAAAAAGGTTCACGGCCAATTGGTTTTCCGGGTTGATCACGCGGCTGCGAAACATGTCCTGGAGTGTTCCGGGGTGCTGCATGACCTGATAGATTACCTGGCGGTGCCAGCCGGGAGCCTGCGGTGAAAAAATCAGCCGACTCATCCGTTCGACGATACAGCGGATGGCCATGGCCTGATCATGTCGGTCATGCAGATCGAGCTGCACCAGTTCTTTTTCCAGAGGGGCCGCCTCCCAACGTTCAATCACCGTATTAATCACTTCGGCGAACAGCCCCTCTTTGTTGCCGAAATGATAGTGGATGGTGCCGATATTCTCATTGGCCCGAGACGCAATGGCCCGCACGGAAACGCAGGCCAGGCCGAGCTCGGCAATCAATTGGCCGGCGGCCTCAATCAGGCTGTTTTTGGTTTTTTCACTACTGCTGTACGTGGCCATCAGGTTCTCCGTAAGAGTGGGGACAGGATATGACAGAAGCAAATTTAAACAACTGACCAGATTTAGTCAAGTGTTTAAATTTTGTAGTAAGGATTTGACGAAAGCGCTTAAAAGAATTCATGCCCACCAGGGCAATGACCGGCCACCGGGCTTTGTCCGCCGCTTCTTTGAAGAACAACCAGCTGAAGGTCGCCGTCAGAACCGGGCGACCGGCCATGATGATCCGTATTGCCACGGCGATGTATTTGAGGCTGAGGATAAAACAGGAGGCGCTGCCGAACATCAGCAGGCCGAATAAGACGATGGGCCAATCGTCCTCTTTCAGCATGCCGACGATGCCGCGGCGATCGGGGACCTGCAGCATAGCGGACATGGAGATGACGGTGAAAGAGCTAAATAAAAAGACCGTCTTGACGCCGTCCGTACCGGACAAACGGACAACGGGAATTTTAAATGGGGGGGGGCACTTATGAATGATGAAGTGCAGCGACGACTTGCCGAACTGGAACCGTTTGGTCAGGAAAACGACGAAAAAACACGGATCGTGCGCAGCGTATGTTGAACATCACCCGTGAGACCGGAGAATTTCTCTGTGTCCTGATTCGGGCTATGACGGCCCAAAGGTGCTGGAGGGGCGGCACATCCAACGGCTATTCCACCTGTGGTTGGCCGAGGCACTCTCTGCCATCGACGACACCGTGGCCACAGAGGTGGAGTCTGCTGCTCAGAAATACCAACGTGCCCAGCAAAATCTCCTGCGCACGTCATTGGCAGAACGGATTGATCCTTGGCGAAGCCGATGCGAATTCACCACCTGCCTTGTGCCTGCCGGGAAAGGGGAGGATCTGTCCACCCCCCCCCTGCACAGTCGGTCTCCGATACTCAGTAGCGACCAAACTCGCCGTCGTCCAAGGCGATGGCAATCTGCTCATTGGACGTGGTTTCTCCCCAGCCCTGTTTCGCGCGGGTTGCCGCTTTTGTCGTCTGAGGCGGAGTAACGGCTGGTGGAGCGACGATGGCAGCTTTGGGCACGTGATTGGCAAAATCCTCTCGCAACTGGAAGTTCCGCATGGTTTCATGAATCGCTCCAGCATTGGTGAGCACTTCCGAAGCGATGGCGGCGCACTCATCAGCCGTTGCCGAGTTCTGCTGGCTGACGGTGTCCAAATGACCAATCCCTTCATTAATCTGACTAATACTATCCGCTTGTTCCTTGGAGGCTGAGGCGATTTCAGAGATCAAGGTAACGACCTCTTTGGTCTCCGTGGCAATCTGCTTCAAAGAATCCGCGGTTTCATGCGCGATAGCCACACCTGCTGCGGTCTTTTGCTCGGAACCGGTAATCAGCGCAGCGGTCTCCCCCGCCGCTTTGGCGCTACGTGCCGCCAGGTTGCGTACCTCTTCGGCGACCACGGCGAATCCCTTGCCGTGCTGACCGGCACGAGCGGCTTCGACCGCAGCATTCAGGGCCAGAAGGTTGGTTTGGAAGGCAATTTCGTCAATCACCTTGATAATCTGGGAAATGCTTTTGCTCGCCGTGCTGATCTCCTGGATGGCGTCAATCATGGCGCTCATCTTTGCCTGCCCCGTTGCGGCACTGTCACTGGCTTTTGCGGCAAAGGTGTTGGCCTTCTCCGAATTGTCGGCATTCTGGGCAATCTGCGTTGCCAGGTCATCCATGGTCGAGGAGATTTTTTCGAGTGAATTGGCCTGCTCGGCAGCCGTCTTTGTCAGGGCAGTGCTGGTGTCACCGAGCCGAGCGGCACTGCTGTTGATGTCCGCGCTGCCAGTCAGGGCATTGCTGACGGTTTCATTCAAACGATCACTGACCGATTTCAGGGCCAGACGCGTTCCGTCCCGTGGGTCGCGCGGCTTGGGATTGAAGGTGATATCTCCTGCCCCCAGCTTGTTCAGGGTCGGGAGCAGCACCGTTTCAAAATTCGAATTAAGCACATTGGCCGCGTTTGCCAATTTTCCCAAAACATCCTGGCGCGAGACGCTATTACGCAGGTCGTAATGCCCTTTTTCCGTCTCGTCCACCTGATTCATCACCCGTTCCACATCTTGGACCAGACCGAGAATATACAGGCTTGCCGGAATGGCGTAGAGAACAACGGCGACGGCAAGAAATAAGGGGTTGTGGAGCGAGCCGACCACGGAAAAAATAACAATGGCCGCAAAAACCAATGTGAACAGCTGTACGCGCAGGGGGAACCTTTTAAGCATGGTAAAACCTCATAGTTCAATGAAAATTGTCCGGAGATGCAAACTGTAAATATTTATCATGTGGATGAAGATAGATCAAAAGCATAATGTCGTCGTATTGTTATCGTGTTAGGGGATGTGCCCATTCTTCTCATTGAGCTCCTTTAGGCGGCAGGTCTCACAGGCAGGGTTTGATCAATCACGACACCATTTCAGACCGTGTTTATTGTTTCAGCCCGCTAGGGGACGTTCACTCGTTATATGAAGCGACCACTGGACGTGGAAGAATGAGCTGTGCTCACAAAAATTTACCTGCCGATCACGTAAGGCGGTATGAAGGATAAATGTCCGTTTTCAATATCCTCGCTCCCGGATGACAATGAAAGATGTTGCGCTAAAATTAAAAATTGGCGGCAAAGCTGTATCTGGCTGGAATGTTTCAGCCACACTCTCTTATTAGCAGGAAGGGACCGGCAGTATGGGGCTTATCAAGCGAAATCTTTGGCTGTTGTTCTACGTCCTGTGTCTGAGCGGCTTGGTTTTTCTGATCATCGTTTCCTATCTGTGCTGGGAAGAAACGATTTCAACCTATACCAAAAACCAAAGGCAACAAACAGAACTCGTCAAGGATTCCCTGCATTCCGTCCTCGTGACCCAGGAAATGATGCTTGACCTGATGGGCGCAACCCTACTACGAGAAGGGTTCACTCACAAGGGAACGACCAGCGGAGTGACGATACCATCGATTTTTGATCAGATGCTGACGGCCAACCCTTCGATTCAAGCTCTCGGTCTGCTTACTCCTGAAGGGGATTATCTGGCGATCAGCGGCAATGTCGATGTGACGACTCTGCCGAACCTGCTTGAACAAAAGGTCAGCCGGGACTCTTTTCTCCACACCTTGGAAAGTCGTGCCATGGTGTTGGGCAGGACCTATTTTTTTAAACCTGTCGGCGAATGGGTCATCCCCATCCGCAAAACCTTGCGCGATGCCCAGGGCAAACCGCTGGCCGTTATGGCTGCGGCCTTGAGTATGCAGCACTCCGCGGACTTTTTTAACAATAAGCTTCATCGCAGCAGGTTCAATGCGATCAAAATCTTTCGTCGGTTTGATTATTACATCCAATACATTTCATCATCCCGACACGAAGATATGGACAGGCTGTACAATACACAGATTCCCAAAGCCTTGGTTCAAGGCGTCCTCAAGAGTATTCACGAACAAGTCAAGGCCCCATTGGATACGTTGCGCACCAGTGGCGAACTTTATACCGTTTCGCTGACCAGTCTCTCGGGGAGAAAGATTTTGCTGAGCGCTGGTTACGACACCCGCTACGAAGTCTGGACCACCTCGCAGATTGACTATAGGGTGGTGCTCTCCTCTTTTCTGCACAGAATTTTACTCTATGCACTGCTCTTGAGTGTCTACCTGTTTGTACTGTTCTGGTTGTTCCGCCTGATTTCACAGGCCGAAAAGCAGCGTGAAAACGATCTGCTCCATCAGGCGACACATGACTGTCTGACGCGACTGCCCAACCGGGAATATCTGCAGAGAAATATTCACTCGTGGATTTATGACAAAGCCCCGCCTTTTGCTCTGCTGTTCATCGACATGGACCATTTCAAAACGGTCAACGACAGTTTCGGTCATGAGTTCGGAGATCTCGTGTTGCAGGAGATGGCGGCGCGCCTGTGTCGGTTCCGCCGTGAAGGGGAGCTTGTTGTCCGTCAGGGCGGTGATGAATTTATCCTGTTGACAAAGGAGCACGATGCCGGCGAACTGCTTGAGTTGGCCAACCGTCTGATCGACACGCTTTCCCAAGCCTATTGTATTGAAGATGTGTCCTTCAACCTCGGCACCAGTATCGGCATCTCCCGCTATCCAACACATGCCGCCACGTTCAATGAAATGCTCAGTCATGCCGATATTGCTCTTTATGAAGCCAAAAAACAGCGCAACCATGCGTGCATGTTCCTGTCGGGGATGCAGGAGAGCTATCTGCATAGCGTATCTGTTGAACAGCAGTTGCGCAGTGCAATCGAAACGCTGGAAGAATTTTTCCTCGTCTATCAGCCGCAAATTAACGGCAACGGCACGTTCCATGGTGTGGAGGCTCTGGTCCGCTGGGACAATGACCGTATCGGTCTGGTGCCTCCCGATATTTTTATACCAATCGCCGAAACCAGTGGCCTGATGCCGAAACTGGGGCAGTTTATCGTTGAAACCGCCTTAAAAGAGATGAATGAATTTCTCCAAGAAACCGAGTTAGAGATTTCCCTGTCGTTGAATATCTCGTTGCGCCAGTTCATGCAGAAAAATTTTCTTGAGGATTTGTACGATAAATTATCCCGTTATCAGGTCCCCAAAATAACCATTACGTTGGAAATTACCGAGAATCTGTTTATTGAAGATCTTGACTACCTCATGCCCCTGCTGGAAGATCTTTCCTCCAGGGGAGTACTGATCTCTTTGGATGATTTCGGCACCGGCTACTCATCTTTGAGTTTGCTCCGCAGGCTTCCCATTGACGAATTGAAGATCGATAAAACCTTTGTTGATGACGTTCTGACAGACACAGCGGCTGAAAAAATGGTCCAGAATATCATCTCCATTGCCAGAAACTTTGACATGGTCGTTGTTGCTGAAGGAGTTGAAAGCCAAGAACAATTTTTGAAACTCAAAGAAGAGAAGTGTGATCTTTTTCAGGGCTATTATTTCTCCAAACCGCTTCGACTGCAGGATTTAAAACAATACGGCAAGGCCTTTATTGCCACGTAAATATTGGCCGCTGAACATCGGCCTGACTCCTGTCGATTGCCACCTCGGCAGGCACACGCCTCCAACAAAAGGACTCCAGCCTTGTGTTCATTGAGATGCGTCAACTGGACGGGAAACGGCTTTGTCATCGGGACGAAAATCCCTCCGCATCGCGTTTTTGCGCCGCGTCATTGCCGTAACTTCAACAGGATGTAGGTGATAATCGACCCGAGAATAAGGCTAGCGCCGGCCAGGGTGGCCATGGGAGGGACTTCGCTGAACAGCAGGAAGGCCCACAGCGTGGAAAACACCGACATGCTCATGCTGATCATAGCGGCTTCCGCGGCAAGGATGTAACGGGTGGCGACCCCGGTCAGCACCCGACCGAAGGGAGCGGAAACCAACCCCATGGCGGCCATGATCAGCCAGGTCGCCGGAGTAAAACCGGCGATATCGGCAAAGGGCAGCAAGGCCCCGGCCAGACAAACCCCGGCAATTCCGACCACGGCGGTTCGGCTCATTTTCTTATATTGGCGTTGCAGGGTTCCGTTAAAAGCGAGAAAAACGACACACAACACAGCCAGCGAATCTCCGCGAAGGCTGACCGATTCGAGAGAACCCGAGATAACCACCGCGATACCGCCGACCACCATCACCATCGCCAGCCACAACGATTTGTCCGAGGCTTCCTTGAGAAACAACCAACTGAAGATCGCCGTTAAAACCGGGCGACTGGCCATGATGATGACCGTATTAGCCACCGCCGTGTATTTGATGCTGAGGATAAAACAGGAGGCACTGCCGAACATCAGCAGACCGGATAACACGACGGGCCAACCGTCTTCCCGCAGCGTGCCGACAATGCCGCGTGGATCGGTGGCCTGCAGCATAACGGACATGGATATAACGGTGAAAAGACCAAATAAAAAGACGGTGTTGACGCCATCCGTTCCGGACAACCGGACGAACACCGAATCGAAACTGATCAACAGCGTGCCCGACAACGCGGCCAGAATCCCTTTGCTGCGCGCATTTTCCACGGCGAATCTTTTGATAATAGCGGTTGTCATAATATTCTCCCTGGTTAAGAATAGACTGACTAGTATGTTTTTACGGTAGGCGGATCTGTGGTGGGCGTCAAGAAAAATCATACCGATCAGTATGTTTTTTTATAGAGTGAAGGGAACGGTTGGACCATGAAGAAAATTGAACAGAATAAGATTCACAAGCGGGACAAAATTTTAAAGGCAGCTCAGGAGCGGTTTCAGGAAAACGGCTTTATTGGTGCCAGCATGGATAAAATCGCTGAACAGGCTGGAGTGACCAAGCAGACGGTCTATCGCTATTTCACCACCAAGGAGGAGTTGTTTAAAGCCACCCTGGAAGCGCAACGGCAGAGCTCCAGCGAGAGTTTTCTCAATGCGTTGCAGCTGGAAGACACGCACGCAGCGTTAACGGCTTTTGCCGTGGGATTTCTCCAACGCCACCTGTCCAAAGAACATCTGGCGACGATTCGCCTGCTGGTCGCGGAAGGACCCAGCGTGCCGGAAATCACCCGGGCTTTTTATGCTTTTGGCTCGGAGAAAACCCTGGAAAGCCTGACCCGGTTTATCCATGCCCGGTTTCATCGCGATGATGCCGCCGATGAAATTCAGGCGTTTGTCAGTATGCTGATTGCCCAGCGCATGCCGGTGCTGACCGGGCTGCTTGAGCCTCTTTGCGAGGCGGAGATCAACGACCATGCCGCTAAGACCGTGCGCATGTTTATAAAACTGCTCGACGGATAAGTTTGAACCCGTGGTAAAGCGGGCAACGGAAATTTTAAATGGGGGGGCACTTATGAACGACGAATTGCAGCGACTCCTTGCCGAACTGGAACAGTTTGGTCAGCAAAACGACGAAAAAACCGTGGATCGTGCGCAGCGCATGTTGAACATCACCCGTGATACCGGAGAATTTTTGTCGGTCTTGATTCGGGCCATGAACGCCCGACAGGTGCTGGAAATCGGCACCTCCAACGGTTATTCCACCCTGTGGCTGGCCGAGGCGCTGTATGCCACCGAAGGTGTGGTCACCACCGTGGAGTATGCCGAGCACAAATACCGCCTTGCCCAACAGACGTTTGCGCGCACCCCGCTGGCCGCACGCATACAAACCATTCATGGCGATGCCGGTGAGCTGCTCGCGGCGACGGACGATGCCGTCTACGATCTGGTTTTCCTTGATTCGGAACGCACCGAGTATCCCGGCTGGTGGCCGGATCTGAAACGCGTCCTGCGGCCCGGCGGCCTGCTGGTGGTGGATAATGCCCTCTCCCATGTTGAACAGATGGCGCCGTTCAAGGCCCTGGTTGATGGCGACGGCGAATTCACCACCTGTCTGGTGGCCGTGGGTAAAGGGGAATATCTGGCGACGAGAAGCCCGTCGGCCTCAGCGGATCGTCAAAAGACAACGTGAGAGCGAAGTGCCATCGCTCAGCGCCGCGCCAGAAGGCGCAGCAGGCCATCGAGGGCAGTGATGGGATGCGGTGGGCAGCCGGGGATGTAGAGATCGACGGGCAGTAGATCGCCGACGCCGTTGTGGACTTCCTCACTGTCGCGGAACGGGCCGCCGCCGATGGCGCAGGCGCCGGAGGCGATGACCAGCTTGGGTTCGGGCACGGCGGCGTAGGTGTCGAGCAGGGCGTTGCGCATGTTTTCGCTCACCGGGCCGGTGATCATCAGGCCGTCGGCGTGGCGCGGCGAAGCAACGAACTGGATGCCGAAGCGGCCGAGGTCGAAGAACAGGGTGTTGAGAACGTTAAGATCGGCTTCGCAGGCGTTGCAGCCGCCAGCCGACACCTGGCGCAGCTTGAGGGAGCGGCCAAACAGTTTGAGCATCCGTTCGTTAAGCGCATCGGCCAGCCGGTAAACCTCGTCACCATCCCCCCCATAACATAGATCCTCAACCTGGCGCACCGCGAGGCGGTAGTCGCCACTGAACGTCAGGGCACCCTGCTCCGCGGCCGGACAGTCGGCGCAGAACAGGCAGCGGCCGAGGTCGATGCGCAGTCCCTTCTCAGCGTGATGTAGCGCGCCAAACGGGCAGGCCGCAACGGCCTGCGTACACTGCTCGATGCTCAGTCCCACGCTGGAGCTCGGGACGGCCGCGAAAGCGGTCCGACAGCGTCGGTTCAGACCTTGGGAAACTTTCCGGTGCGGTGGCCCTGACGCAGACGTTCGCGGACAATACTCAGCATGGTGAACCTCCCTACAAATCAAACCCGCAGTACGACAGGTTAAAGCTCTTGTTGCACAGCGGAAAATCGGATATCTGCTCGCCGCGCAGGGCCAGCGCCAGCCCGCTCCAGTTGTGAAAGGAGGGGTCAACGATCTTGTAGCGGTCGATGCGACCGTTACTGTCGGTGATTGCCGTATGCACGACCTCGCCGCGCCAGCCTTCGCAGAACGACACCGCCAGGCTGTCGGCAGCCAACGGCCCGAGAGGGACGCTGGTGTCACCTGCGGGAAGCCGGTCGAGGAAATGGCGTAACAACTCAAGGGAGGCGATGATCTCACGGCGACGCACGTTGCCGCGGGCATAGACGTCGCCATCACTTTCGACAACCGGCTCGCCAAAGACGGCTTGCCAAATGTCCGGTGCCAGGTGACGGCGCGTATCGCGCGGCAGACCGCAGGCGCGGGCGGCGACGCCGACCAAACCCAGCGCCTCTGCATCCCGGGCCGTCAGCGTACCGACGCCCTCAAAGCGCGCCAGCACCGACGGACTGTCGAAACACAGATCAATGGCACCGCGGGTTTCCGGCTCCAGAACCTTGAGGCGCTGCTGCAAGGTGGCCACACGCGCGTCATCGAGATCGAAACTCACCCCACCCGGCCGCACCAGACCGCGGCCAAAGCGGCTACCGCAGATCTCTGCGCTGAGGTTGAGGTAGTCGCCGCGCAGTCGCCCGCAGAACGAGGATGTGGGCAGAAAACCGACATCGCCGGCCAGGGCGCCAACATCGCCGACATGGTTGGCCAGCCGTTCCAGCTCCAGAGCAATGGCGCGAATGACGTGAGCGCGTTGTAAAACTTGCGTGGCGGACAAGGTTTCCAGCAGCTGGGCATAGGCGCAGGCATGGCCGATGGTGGTATCGCCGGCCGCGGTTTCCATCTGGTACACCGTGGCCGGATGGGGGCCGCCGCGCAGGTTCTTTTCAATAGCGCGGTGCTGGTAGCCGAGGGAGATCTCCAGATGGAGCACTTCCTCGCCGTGGCACTGAAAGCGGAAATGGCCGGGTTCGATCACCCCGGCATGTACCGGCCCGACGGCCACTTCATGGATCTCCGCGCCTTCAACCCGGTAGTAGTCCATGGCGCCGACCAGGGGGTGGCGACCCGCTTCACGTTGCCAGGCATCCAGCCTGTTGGCCCAGTTGCCATGAAAACGCACCGGCTTGAACCATGGATGGCCATGGGGCTGGACGCCGTATTGTTCAGCAAGTTCGCGTTCGAACAGATGGAGTTGCGGCAACTGCGGAGTGAGCGAAGCAAAACCCTCTTCAAGCGTGGTCCGCAGCACGTTGACGCTGGCGGAGCCGTCTGTGACGGCAACCGCATACAGGGTCAGCCCTTCCGGCTCCGGGCGGGCAAAGTAACTTGCCACACGTGCGCCGCCCTGAACCAGATCACCCAGCAACAGAGCAAACCTGTCATAGTTGAGCACGGGGAGCTCCGCCAGGGGCAAGCGATCCGCGACCGATAATTTCACCACCTCTCCCCGACTCATGACGTCACCTCCAGCAACGCCCCGGCATCACGGATCAGGTCGGCCAGTGGCTCCGGCAGCCACACGCCCAACACCACTACCATCAGTATGAAGCCGACGGGCGGCAACACGACGAGAAGCTTGTCGCGGTAGGGGCTGTCCAGCTGTGCCGCCGGTCCCTGGGTGGCCGTCAGTACCGTTGCGCCCATGCCGACGAACACCACGGCCAGTAACAGCAGCATCACCAGGCCGACGGCAACAGCACCGTGGGCAAAGGTACCGCGCAGGATGGTGAACAGGCTCATGAACGGGCCGAACGGCGGCGAACCGGTAATCGCCAGGAATCCGGCCAGAAACAGCATGCCCGACACCGGCAGCGTGGCGATGGCGCCACGCACCTCGCACAATTTTTTGCTGCCGTAGCCGCGTTGCAGGTTGGCCACGGAGAGAAACAGTCCGCCTTTGGTCAAGGCGTTGTTGACCAGATGCAGCAAGGCGCCGAAGGTTGCCAGCTTGCCCATGCCGACACCGATGGCGAGAATGCCCATGTGTTCGACGGACGAATAGGCCAGCAGGCGTTTGATGTCGGGTTGGCGCACCATGGAGATCGCCGCCACTGCCATGGACAGCAGTCCCAAGAGCAACAATGCCTGGCGTGCCAGATCACCGTCACCGGCGGCCGTCATCAGCTGCACCGCGCGCAGAATGGCAAGGAACGCTACGCTGGTCAGGCCGCCGGCCAGCAGTGCGCCCACCAGGCCCGGCGCTTCACCGTAGGCATCGGGTTTCCAGCAGTGCAGCGGGGCCAGGCCCATCTTGGTGCCGAAACCGACCAGCACAAAGACGAAACCGCTGTGCAGCCAGGGGCGCGACAGGGTCGGTGCCGCCGCCAGCAACGCGTCGAGGCGCAAATCCACGGGCTGGATGCCGCCGACCAGGGCGGAATAAGCGATAAAAAAAATGCCGAGTAGCGCCAGGGCAATGCCGACGGAGCACAGCAACAGATATTTCCAGGTGGCTTCGATGGACAGACGGTTACGGTTGTAGTAGACCAACGGCGCGCTGGCCAGGGTGGTGGTTTCCACCGCCAGCCACAACAGACCGAGATGACGCGCCAGCACCGCCAGGGTCATGGCCGCTAGAAACACCAGCAGGCACGGCACCATCACCCGGTTGCCGCGTGCGCGATGGTAATTGAGGTAGCCGACGGCGTACAGGGCGCAGCCGAAATAGAGCAGGCTGGTGACCAGCAACACCAGTCGCGACAGGGCATCAAGCCCGATCCAGGGACCACAGGCGGCAACGGGCCGGGTGAGCATGGTCGCGGTCATGAGCAAATGGCCGATACTGACAACGACCAGCAACGAGGAGCGGACGCGGTACCAGGGAACCATCACTGCAAGTAGCGCCGCCACCAGAGGCAACAGGATAAGACAGATCAGCATAATCTATTCCTTCAGTGCCGTGAGTTGCTCGGTGTTAATGGTTGAAAATTCGCGGCGGATCTGGTTGATGACAATGCCCATAATGAAAATACCGACCAGTAAGTCGAGCAGCATGCCGGCTTCCACCATCAGCGGCATGGCCTCGGACAGCATCACGGCGAAGATGAAAATACCGTTTTCCAGCATCAAATAGCCGAGGACCTGGGTCAGTGCCTTACGCCGGGTCATCAGCAGCAGAAAACCACTGAACATGGTGGTTAAAGCGACGGGCACCAGCAGACCCTGGTGATGGGCGGCGGCCAAGGGCAGCAAGTCGCTGCACAGAAACGCGCCGGCGGCGATCAGGGTGCCGAGAAACAGCGTCGCGGCAAAACCGACAAACGGCTCCATCTCGCGGCGGATGCGCACTTCGCGGATGGCACGCATGAGCAGCCAGGGGATGAAGATCCCTTTGAAGCACAGTGTGCCGCCGCCAAGGACCAGACTGTGAAGACACAGGCCATGCACCGTCACGGGCAACAGCGCCAGCACGATACCCTGCAGGGCAATGGCATGGATGCAGGCCACCAGACGGGCAGAGCCGAGGCAGAAAAAATTGATCAGGATCACGCTTAACAGCAGCAGGTCAGTCATCGTTTTGTTCCTTTGTTCTCCTATCGCAACACCAGCACCAGGGCAAAGGCGGACAACAGGGTGGTGCCGACCAGCACCTGCGGCACGCGCGGCAGGCGCAAACGCGCCATGGTCGATTCGACCACGCCGATGAGGATCGACAGCCCGATCAGACCGGCGATCAATATCAGCAGGTCGAGCATGACCTGACCGGTGTTTACCGGCACCACCAGCCGCACCAGCAACGCACCGAGCACCAGCAGCTTCATCGCCGCGCCGTACAACACCAGACCGAAGGCGGGACCGCTGTGGTCGAGCACCATCACCTCGTGGATCATGGTCAGTTCCAGATGGGTGTTGGGATCGTCAAACGGGATGCGCGAGTTTTCCACCAGCACCACCACGAACAGGCACACGGCGATCAAGGCCAGGGAGGGGGCGTGGCCACTGTGCCAACGTTGTGCCAGCGCCGGTCCGAACAGCTCATTGAGGGTCAGGCTGTCGGCGCCGCACGCCAGCACCAGCAAGGCGAACAACACCGTCGGTTCGGCCAGGCAGGAGAAGGTCACCTCGCGTACCGCGCCCATCCCTTCAAAGCTCGATCCGGTGTCAAGAGCCGCCGTCGCGGTAAAGAACCGCGCCAGACCGAACAGGTAGACGAACAGCACCAGGTCACCGCGAAACGACAGCGACGCATCAACACCGCCGAAGGGCATCAGCTGGGCCGCCAGCAGCGGGATGACGAGACCGACCACCGGCCCGGCGAGGAACACCCAGGTGGTGGTGCGGCTGAACAGATGCTGTTTGCGCAGCAGGCGGGCCAGGTCGTAATAAGGCTGCAGCAACGGCGCACCGACCCGCCCGGCAAACAGCGCCTTGGTTTTGGCGATCACCCCCGGCAGCAGGGGGGATACGAGCAACAGCACTAAAAGATGGAGGGCAATCCGACCAGGCATCAGCGCACTCCTTTCACAGCTGCATCAGGACCAGAAGTCCGGTCAGGGTCAGCACAACATAGAGCAGGTAGCAGGCGACGATGCCGTTCTGCAGCCGGCGCCGCAAACGGCCGAGTTTATCGGCAACCGCGTTGAACAGCGGCCGCAGGCCGTGGTCGAGCACCACATCCGGCGTATGGCTGGAAAACTCCTGCTCGCTGGCGAACAGCCCCTCAACCCGGTCGCCGTGGCGTTCGCAGCGCAGAGTGAACTGAAACAGGCGCACCAGGCTATCGCCGAAGGAACTGGCCGTGTACTGCATGCGCGGGGCCGGAAACAGGTAGCCGCACCCCCAGGTGCCGACATCGCGCGGTGCGGGCGCGGCCTTGCATTTGAGCCACCAAGCCATCAGCAGCAACGCGGCGATTAAAATCCAGCCAATGGCGGCCACCAGGCCGAGGGGGGCGAGTTCGGCGCTGAGCGGGATAAGCACAGGGCTGCCGGTCCAATTGTGCACGGCTCCTTCCAGCAATGTCCGCAGGCTGAGGGGGAACAGGCCGATCCAGGCACAGGCGGCCAGCAACAGTGCCATGGGCCACAGCATGGACGGCGGCGATTCATGCGCTGCGGCCGCCGCGGCGGTGCGCGGTTCACCGAGGAACACCACGCCGAACACCTTGACGAAACAGGCCAGGGCCAGGCCGCCGATCAGGGCCAGAGCCGGTACACTGAGCATGGCGAAAGCCAGAGGCGAGGACGGGGTTTCCAGCACGCCGAAACCGCCGAGGTAGATCAGCCACTCGCTGATAAAGCCGTTAAACGGCGGCAGACCGCTGATGGCGATGGCCCCGCCGAGAAAAAACAGCCCGGTCCAATGCTGGCGTTTGAGCAGGCCGCCGCCGTGGTCGATGTCGCGGCTGCCCACGCTATGGATGACGGAACCGGCACTCAAAAACAGCAGCGATTTGAACAGGCCGTGGTTGGCGACATGCAACAGACAGCCACTCAACCCCAGCACCACCAGGGTCGGCTCACCGGCGCTGCGACCGAGCAGCGCCAGGCCAAGGCCCATGGCGATGATGCCGATGTTTTCGACACTGTGGTAGGCGAGCAGGCGCTTGATGTCGTGCTGGGCAATGGCCAGCGCCACACCGAGCACGCCGGACACTCCGCCCAACGCCAACAGGGTCCAGCCCCACCAGGCGGGGGTGTGGGCAAAGAACGAGGTAAAGCGCACCAGGCCGTAAATGCCGGTTTTGATCATCACGCCCGACAGCAAGGCCGAGGCATGGCTCGGTGCCGCCGCATGGGCACCGGGCAGCCAGATGTGCAACGGCATCAATCCGGCCTTCATGCCGAAACCGAGCAGCGCCAGCACAAAGAGTAAGCTACTGCCGGTGGCGGAAAGGCTGGCGGCCAGCGGAAAGTCACTGCTGCCGCACTGCTGACCGAGCAGGGCAAACAGCCCGAACAGCGACAGCGTGCCGATATGGGTGGCGATGAGATAGATGAAACCGGCCCGGCGGACGTCGTCTTTGTCGTCCTCGGTGGTGATGAGAAAGTAGCCGGAAAGGGCCATGATCTCCCAGGCGGTGAGAAACAGCGTGGCATTGCGCGCCAGCAGCAGGACCAGCATCGCGCCGCTGATCAGGCCGTAGAACAGCCGCAGCTTGCGCGCATTCAGGGGATGTTCGGCCTGGGGCCAGTAGCGCAGGCCATAGAGGGCACCGGTGGCGACCACCAGCAGCAGCGGAGCAATAAAGGTCGCGGCGAGAGCGTCGAGCTCCAAAGCCAGCCGCCCGGCCGGCACGCGCCACGGCAGCTCAAGATGCAGGGGCTCTGCTTCCGTTACTATGGTCGCCAGCGGTAGCAGACAGCACAGCACGCCGCCGATGATCTGCCCACAGAACACGCGCTCACCGGCATTTCCCCGGTGCCAAGCCAGAGAAGGCAGGCCCGCCGTGAAAATCAAAGCAATGCCGATCAGCAGAAGGTAGACCATCCCGTGACTCCATCTCCCGGGAACGTGAGATTCCTGTCCCCGGAGCACATAGCACAACATAAAAACAATGTTCTATTTTGCTCCACCTCCTTTGGACACTACTCCTCGCAAAAAGCTGTTGTCAAGGTTCAAACAAAAAAAGCGCATCAAGGGGGGGCGGCAAGCCATGGGTCGCTTTGGCGTCCCACGGATTTTTAAAGGCGCAACAGTTCAATTTCTTGTACAAAATCGACATGATGCACTGATATGCTGATGGCAGGCGTCTCTTTTGCTCAATTCAACGCGAAAAAAGCAAGATTGGTCAGGATGTGATGGCCGTATTCCATTAGGCTGTTACCCAACCGCTGAGAAGGAAACCCAGAGGACTAGACAGCCCATTACAGAGGTCCGCATGTCGCTTGCTGAACAGATCAACCGTGTCTGCACTTATGTTGTCCATCATCTGGACGAGGAACTGACCCTCGACCAGTTGAGCCGGGTGGCCGCCGTGTCGAAATTCCATCTGCACCGCGTCTTTGCCGCCCAGACCGGCATGACTCTGTTCAAATTTATCCAACTGTCCCGGCTGCGCAAGGCTTCGTATCAACTGGCTTTCAGCAAAGACAGAAAGATTATCGACATCGCTCTCGATGCCGGATATGACAGCCCCGAAGCCTTTGCCCGATCGTTTAAAAAAACGTTTGGCCACACTCCTTCTCAATTCAGAAAGCAACCACAATGGCTGGAGTGGCAGTTGACACAGAATCAGCTCATCCAGCCGGGAGAACGGGAAATGGATGTCACCATTGTTGAGGTGGAAGAAACCAAAGTCGCCGTACTGGAGCACTGCGGTGCGCCGGAGCGGGTGCTGGAAAGTGTCGAGAAATTTATCCAATGGCGCAAGGAGACCGGGCTGTCGCCGGTGAAGACGAGCAAGTCGTTTGGGGTGCCCTTTCGTGATCCGAACACCGCGCCGCCCGAAGAGTTCCGCTTTGACATCTGCGGTTCCGTCGACGCGGATGTGCCGCCGAATGATTACGGTGTCAAAACCGGCACCATTCCCGGTGGACGCTGCGCCATGATCCGTCATTACGGCAGTCGCGACACCATTTCAGACAGCGTCTATTCCCTGTATCGGCAATGGCTGCCGGACAGTGGCGAGGAGTTGCGCGATTATCCGTGCTATTTCCGCTATGTCAATCTGCTGCCGGAGGTGGATGAATGTGATCTGATTACAGAGATTTACCTGCCGATCCAGTAATGCCGGGATGTTGTTTCGTCAATAAAAAGTCGCCCGGCGAAATGGATGAATTTCAGCGCATTTAGCCGGGCGCCCACGTTTTCACAAAGGGCCTTTATAACGTGAGCTTCACGGCAGCGGCTTAGCCAAGAGGGATAAGCAACACCGGAATTTGAGCATGGAGCATCACGCGTTTGGCAACGCTGCCAAGAATGGCGTATTCAAGCTTATCCCGTCCGTGGGTGCCGATAATCAGCAGATCGGCACTGAACCGTTCGGCTTCGTTGAGAATGGTCGTCGCCGGAGGGCCATGATGGACCTCGATATGCTGAATGCGCGCCAGGTCTTCGGGATGGTCAGCCAGTTCCTGCTGGGCAAAGTGTTTCAGCTGCTCACGAATCTTCTCTATCGCATCGTCTTTGTGGGCCAATTCGTGCTCGGCCAACTTATCCGTCCCCATCACCATGGAAACATAGTTGACCACGGACTGATCCACTTTAGGCAGCACGTGGAGGATCTCCACTTCTCCTTGATAGGCGCGGGCAATACTGACGGCGTTGCGCAAAACCTGGGGCGCGCCGGCGGAAAGGTCCGTGGCAAAGAGAATTTTCTTGTAACTCGGAATCATAATCCCACCTCCTACGCGATGTTCGCGCGAATCTGCTGTTCGTGCTTCCGCGCCCTGGGTTTCTGAATGAGATAGATAACGGCCAACAGCCCTACGCCAAGCATGTAACACAGATAATGGTTGTCAATACGAAGCAGGTGACCGAAGAAATCGGGCCGGAACATGATGGCGCACACTAAAAGCAGCAATCCGGTTTCATGGATGCGGTTGGACGCAATAAACCAGCCCTGGGTGGCCGCCGCAAAGGCGCAGGTGCCGACGCAGGTCATGACGAAGATATAGACAGCCAGCGCAAAGCTGTCGATGCCGACCAGCAGGATATCGGTGTTGAAGATGAACATAAACGGCAGGACTGCGGTGCGAATGTCATAGAGAAAGCCCTGCACCCCGGTGGGGATCGGCTCGCTGCGGGCAATGGCGCTGGCGGCATAGGCGGCCAATCCCACGGGTGGCGTATCATCGGCGAGGATGCCGAAGTAGAAGCAGAACAGGTGGGCGGCGATCAGGGGGACGGCAAAGCCGTTCCAGTCAGCCAGGGTCACCAGGGCCGGAGCCGTCAGGCTGGCCATGACAATATAGTTGGCCGTGGTCGGCAGCCCCATGCCCAGGATCAGACTGGCAAACGCGACGATCCCGAGCATCAGGTAGAGATTGCCCATGCTCAAAGTGTCGATGATATCGGTGACCAGCCCGCCGAGGCCCATGGTGACGACACCGACAACGATCCCGGCGGCAGCGGTGGCCACGGCCACGCTGACCATGTTCCGCGCGCCGGCGACCAGCCCGTCGATGATGTCGACAAAGCCCTGATACAGGGCTTGACCACGAGACTCACCGTTTCTGGCCGCGTGGAACAGATGCTGGAACAGCATGATCACCAGCAGCACCATGGTGGCACGGAACGCCGCCATGTCCGGCGAATGACGCGGTACGATCAGCTCGTAGAGCAGGTAGAGGATCGGAACCAGATAGTGAAAACCCTCAGACAAGATTTTGAAGAACACCGGGAGTTCGGCCTTGGTCAGGCCGCGCATACCTAGCTTGCCCGCTTCAATATGGGTGAGGAAAAACAACGCAATGTAGGAGGCAAAAGCCGGAATGGCCGCAGCCTTACATACCTCCAGATACGGCAGATTAACGTACTCGGCAATGATAAATGCCGCCGCGCCCATGACCGGTGGCATCAATTGACCATTGGTGGAGACGGCCACTTCGATGGCCGCGGCCTTTTTCGCCGGATAACCGACCTTTTTCATCAGTGGAATGGTAAAGGTGCCGGTGGTGACGACGTTGGCGATAGACGAGCCCGAAATCAGCCCGGTCAGGCCGGAAGACAGTACCGCCGCCTTGGCTGGACCGCCCTTGTAGCGTCCCAACAGGCTCATGGCCAGATCAATAAAAAAGCGACCGGCACCGGCGCGCTCAAGCAGGGCGCCAAACAGCACATAGAGAAAAACGATCTTGGCCGACACGTAAATAGGCACACCGTAGATGCCTTCCGTCGTCAAAGAGATCTGGCCGACGTAACGGTTGAGGCTGACCCCTTTGAAAGAAAGGAAATCCGGCATGTAAGGGCCGAAAAAGGCGTACAGGGTAAAGATGATGCCGATCACGGCCAGAGCCGGACCGACGACCCGCCGTGTCGCCTCCCACAGGATGATAACCAACAAACTGCCGACAATCATATCGCGGCCGTTGGGCATGCCGACACGTGCCGCCAGTCCCTCATAGTCCAAAGCGATATACAGGGCCAACAGCGTTGCCGCCAGCGCAATCACCATATCCATCACCGGAATGCGATCGGTTGCCGACAGCCAGCGCAGCCCGGGAATCCTGACCTTGCGTTTGAAGGTGGGGAACGAGATAAAAATCAGAAAAACGGCGAAGGCCAAGTGAATGGCGCGCACATAGGTGGAGTCAAGCAGCAGCCAGCTCGCCAGGGACAACTGAAACAGCGACCAGCACAGGGCAACCACCGGCACGATAAAACGCTGCCAGCCGGAGACGTGGCGCAACCCCATCTCCTCTTCTTCGACTATGCGGCGGGCTTGTTCCAACCCCTCATCAATCGGTTCCTGGTCATGTTGATCGTCCATGTCACTTCTCCCTGAAACACTGAAAACAAGGTCAGGAAGGAGTCGCGCCCTCCTTCCTGTCCTTGATGATAAAACGCGTTACTTCAGACCGACTTCCTTGTAGTACTTCATGGCACCCGGATGAATCGGGGCGGACAAACCATCCAGCATCTGTTTCTTGGTCAGGGATGCATAAGCGGGGTGCAGTTTCTTGAATTCTTCAAAGTTGTCAAACACCTCTTTGGTAATGGCGTAAACGATGTCATCAGAAACATCGGCGCTGGTACACAGGGTGGCCTTGACACCGTAAGTATTCACATCCGTCTCATTCATGACACCGGGGTAGAGCTTGACGGGAATCGAGGCGGCGGCATAAAAGGGGAATTTTGCCACCAGCTTGGCGCTGATCTCCTCGGGAACGGCAACAAAATTCACCTTGCGCACGCCGGCAACCGCTTCCTTGATCGAACCGTTGGGATGACCGACCGTATAGAAGTAGGCATCAATGCGACCATCTTGCAGCATCCCGGCGGATTCGGCAGGCTTCAGACCCTCCGCCTGGAAGTCTTTACCCGGCTCCATATCCAGGGCATGAAACAAATCCATGGCATTGCCACGCTGTCCGGTGCCGGGGGCGCCGATATTCACCACGTGACCCTTAAGATCGGCAACGGTTTTGATGTTCTTGTCGGCCCCGGCAAGGATCGTTACCAGCTCGGGATGAATGGAGAACACGGCCCGCAGCTTGGTGAAAGGCTTGCCTTCCCATTCGCCCTGGCCGTTATAAGCCTGGAACTGGCGGTCGGATTGGACAATGCCGAATTCGAGATCGCCGACGGACATGGCATTGAGGTTAAACACGGAACCGCCGGTTGATTCAACCGTGGCGCGCAGATTGTACTCCTTGCGTTTCTTGTTGACCATTTTGGCAATGGCGCCACCCGTCGGGTAATACACGCCGGTAACGCCACCGGTGCCGATGGTGACATAAGTGGTGCGGGCGGCAAAACCATTTACCGGAATCAGGGAAACGGCCAACAACAGGCAGAACAAGATCAATAGCCTCTTTTTCATCGTTTGCTCCTTTGCGCTAAGTTTGGCATGGGTACACGCTCCTGAAACATCATTTCAGCAACAGCGATACAATAAAATAAGATGGTTAGAAGAATCAATTGACAGTGTTTTCAAAAAGATGGGTTAAATGTGAAAGTAATTATAACATTGTTTTTTTGTTGATCGTTAGAATTTTCCCAAAAAGTGAAGTTCAGCCTTTGCAAATCGGCGAGTCGCCGTGGAATGGATGTCGTTGGCAAGGGAGGGCCATACTCTTTTTCTCTCTGGCGAAAACAGTGGAACGTAGGTATGTTTTAATCATTCTATTTATTGATCAAGCTGTGAGACAACAGTAGGTAGTGCCTATTTACAATAAGACAGAAAAAGGTGTGTCTTTCTTTTGGGCAAAGGAATCATCATGTCTGAAAAGCCGACTTATGAAGAATTGGAAGAGCGCGTTCTGAACTTGGAAAAGGCTGAACTCGAGCTTAAGAAGGTCGAAGCGCTGCTCAAAGATGAGATTTATTGGCGGCGCCTTCTGGTGGAGGAATCACGCGACGGGTTCGTTGTCATTGACCAAAATATCAAAGTGTTTGAAGCGAATAAAAAATTTGCCGACATGCTTGGTTATACAATGGAAGAGATCCACCAGCTTTATGTCTGGGACTGGGACACGCAATTTTCCAAGGAACAATTGCAGAAAATGTCCCAAACGGTCCTTGATGACGGTCATCATTTTGAAACACGCCACCGTCGCAAAGATGGTACGCTCATTGATGTCGAACTGAGCAATAACGGGATCGTCTACAGGGGTAAGAAGTTGATCCTCTGTGTCTGTCGAGACATTACCGCGAGCAAACAAGCCACAAAAGAACGCGAAGAGCTGATCAAGGAACTTAAAAAGGCATCAACGGAGATTAAAATTTTAAGGGGAATACTGCCCTTGTGCTCTTTTTGTAAAAAAATCAGAGATGATAAAGGCTATTGGCAGCAAGTTGATACCTATATCGACAAACACACCGAAGCGGATATCAGTCACGGCATCTGTCCTGACTGTATGAAACAACACTATCCGGAAGAATATAAAGGGCTCTGTTTAGAGCAAGACATTCCGTCGTCGGACGAATAAGAATCGAGCGAGCGAAGCATGAGCCGCGATCTGCAGCTAGAATTTACTCGGGACCGTATTCTGCGTTTCCCCAAAGAACTTTTCGTATCAGCAAGCTACACGGAGGCGGCATAGTTGTTCTATGGCAACGAGGTGTAACGCCGTTGATACGGAAAAGGCCCAAAAGAGTGCCATCATTAGGAAGTACCCCTAAGCATTCAGGGTTTCAATAGCAAATTCCCCCAGTTCTTCCTTTTCAACAACGTTGCCATCTTTCGATCTGCGGACATGGCGTTGGTTAATACCAACGACAAGTAACGATAAAGGGATATAGTTCAGGGTTATGATTGCGGCCCATGCTTGTTGGGCCACTTTGTCGGGATAAGCAAACAGAAGAATTGATGTGCAAACGAAAATGATAAGCGTCATGGTGTTGATGGCCCAATAGGCTGACCAGCGGTAGCTGTTGATATAAACCTTGCCGTCATATTTTGCCGCCCAATACAAGATGATCGATCCGGTTACAATGCCGATGGAAAGGATGACAACAGAGTTTAAGGTTAGAGGATATCCGGGCCATCCGGCAAAAGTAAAAAACACAAAAATAAAGAAACCGAAATAAAAAAAACTCCCGCCGATCGCCGTTAGAAAAACGGCCAGCAGGCTTTGAACTCTGTTGATCTGTTTGCTGCTTCGTTTCGCCGCAAAGAATACCAGTGGAATCGTCAGAAGAGTGATCAACGATGCTGCAAATGGCAGGAGTGGTAATTCCGGCCCCGTTACCGGTTTCCTGTCCAGGGCAATAACTAAAATCAAATAGGTCAAAAAGCTCAATGCGAATGATTCCAACAGGGTTAACAGTGATGCTAAAGAAAGTTTTCCCTTAATGCTGCACAGGATTTTCAATAGGAGAAGCGTAGCAGCGACGGAGTAAAGAACTGTCATGTTTGGCCCTTTTCAGATTCGCAAAGAAAATTTATTCATTATCTATGAATTTACAAATGTTTGCCTTTGTTAATATATGGTTTCCAAGTTTTCTTTTCCAGGTCTTTTTCTGTAATGATCCAAAATGTTTTTGCAACCGGCAGCAGTAGGCGTTTTTTATGATAGTAGAACGCCCCGCTGAATTTCAGCGAGGCGTTGGTATTTTTCATGTGAAAACCTCAAATGTGGCTTTTAACTATTTGCCTGTGCCCCGTTTGCAGTCTCCCGCAAAAATCGCTTGATCTCCCCCGGCGTGCGCAAATGAAAGACCTGCTTCTCTTGCACCGCCTGAGCGACAAACGCGCGGTAGCGCGGTGTCAGGTGACGATGGCACAACCAGAGCACCCGGTAACTGCTCAGCGTGCTACGCCACATGGGGCTGCCTTCCGGCCACCCCTCTGGGGTAACCCACATCCCTTTGATCAACCGCTTTGTCACCCACCAGGCATGCACAGACAAAGGCAGATCCAGGTAGACCAGCGTGTCGGCCACTTCAAGGCGCTGCCACAGGGTCGTCATGCAGCCGAAGCCGTCGATGATCCACTCCGGCTGTTTCAGCAACTCGGCATGGAGGGCCAGATATTCTTCTTCGGGAATTCCGTCACCGCCGGGGCGGAACTTGATGCTATCCAGGGGATGCAGCGGCAGGCAGGTGGTCTCGGCCAGCCTTCTTGCCAGAGTAGATTTGCCGCCACCGGCATTACCAAATACAGCGACTCGTTTCAATGTTGCCTCCTGTTTTGTGTGAAATAAAGCCCAGAAAGCAGCAACAAAAAAACCCGCCTTCTGGGCGGGTTCGGCTAACGTATCAGCACATCACAACACCCACCATCCCTAGGGAATGGTGATAATAATGTTCTGGTGATGTGTAGGGTTTGTGTTCATGTCTAAAATGTGCGGGATTGCGCGGTAGATGTCAACCCGGATTTCTTGACTTTGTTCGCCCTGTAAACAATAGTGCGCATAGAGGTGGCAATGGGAATACCGTTCGTCAACCATTGGCAAATCCGCCCGAGTGAAATCACAATGCAAGCGTGTCGGTTATTCCACTGGACTGAAAATGAAACGTATTCTTTTATTGATCGTGATCCTGCTTGTCGTGGCCGGGCTCTACTTGTATCCGAAAAAAGAGAGAGACGTCTACGATGTTGTCCAAGGAAAAGAGTATTACGGCACTCTGGTTCTAAGCTGTGAGATCGAGGGCCTGCCCATCACCATCGATGAAAAACAGGTCGGGGTCACCAAAAAGGAAGCGCAGACATTCAACCTGCCGGTGCAGGGTGTTTATGGCACGGCAGACCATGAGGTCGTTATCCGGCAAGAGGTTGATACCGAACATGAATACTATTTTTGCGAAAGATTTTCCTTCAACCGTTATATCGATGTGGAAGAACATCCGCTAAAACGGATTGCACTTTTTCTCTCTCCTGCTGAAGATCACACCTTCCCACCCGTCAATCAGGCCATTGCTTTGCGCCTCAAGCCCAACGTGCTGGCACGCAAAACCGGACTTGTTCAGGAGGTAAAGCTCAAACACAACTCCGCGTGGCATATGGCTGAGGATGAAAACCGCCTGTATGTGCTCACGCGTGCCGAAAAAGATTTGAACCGGCCCAGTACAAATGAGCCGGTTGCAGGCGAGTTCGTCGAGGTGTACGACAAAGAGACGCTGGCTTTTATCGGCGAACGGCAGCTACAACCGATCCCTGTTTATGACAGCTTTGCTACCTATAATTCTATCGCCGTTAATGACGACACCCTCTATATCGGCAACAGGGTTGCCCAGCTCCTGCGTCTGGACAAACAGAGTCTGGCAACAAAAAGAGCTGCTCCCGAAGAACTGGACGGTTGGGTCTCAGGCCTAAGCGCCTATCAGAATTACCTGATCGCCTATGGCGAAGGAGATCGGATCTCGGTTTTTAAAGACGATCAACTGATTTATGTGATCGATGAAAAAGAACATTATCCCGACAACATCGACCAGATTCACGATTATGATGACTATAATCGCATTGACGCGGTCTATCTGCATCATGGGCTTCTGTATGCCACCAATTTTCGCGGGGTTATCAATATCTATGCTCTTGAAGACGGCCGCTTTATCAAGCAGATCAACACGATTAAATATGAAGAAGAATGGGGCTACGTGGTTGGGCGTCACATTGGAGCCGTCGGCGTTTATCAAGAGCGTTATCTTCACTTTGCCATCGATTATAACGGCCTGTTGATTCTGGATAGCGAAACAGGGGCCATTTCTCACATTTCCACGCTGTTTCCTGGAAAAATAGAGTATAGCGAGCTTTTAGATGAAAAGATTGATGTCACCAAAAAAACGGACATCTACAAGATGGCTTTTTACCGCCATTTTCTTATTTTCAGCGAAGTGAACGCTCTTCATCCATTCGTCTACGCTTACGATCTGCAGAGCAAACAAATCGTCCATACCTTCAAAGGGCATCAGGGTGACATTACGGAGCTGTTTTTACACGGGGAGCATTTAACCGGTCTTAGCTGTGAGGGTCGATTGTATCGGTGGGACTTGAGAGTTTTGGAGCAGAATCCGGCAGCTGAATAACCAGAAGACAGCGGACGGAGTTGATATTTGAGGGCATATTGGAATAGCACCAGTTTAAGCAATTCTGTAGTAAACTCGGGACTGTCCCAAGCCCTACCTGGGGCTGTCCCAGATGTTTACGGGCCATGGAACAGTGGCGTTTTGCACCGCAAAAGCCTGGGACAGCCCCCCGTGCGGGGACAATCCCGGTTTTGCTGCCATTTCCCCTTAAACTCGTGCCATTCGGGCATATCGATAAAACTATTTTTCATAAATATCACCTATTAAAATCATTATTCATAGACGATACGTGTTTTTCATGGCATTCTATTTAGAGTGTTTTGAAAGAGGAATTCACAAAGATGTCTATTTATAATCAAAATTCACACTGTGAAACTGTTTTTCACGCGTTTCCTGCTTTGCCGGAACAAGCGACCCTCGTCGGATATTCCGCCTTGATTGAGGCCTATAGCCTCAAGGTTCCCCTTCCCGACAGTTTGTGTGCCATCGGCACTAAACATAAAAAATTTACCGAGGGGCGTTGGTGGTTTTTTACCCCAAGACACCAGCCGCCAGAGACTCTTTATGGTCACCTCACCTTTGCGTTGAAATACGAGGGTGTTGATCTATCCGTGCTCAATGCGCTGTTTCAAACGATTGAAGCGGGCGCGCTGGAAGAAATTATCCGTACTGAACCGACCGGAAGCTATAGCCGCAGGCTGTGGTTTTTGTGGGAATGGCTGCGCGATGAACGCTTGGATCTACCGGATGCGACCAGCGGAAACTTCGTCGCGGTTGTTAACGACAAATTGCAATATGCCGGTAAAGCCATTGCATCACGCCGTCACCGGGTGAACAACAATCTGCCGGGGACACGGGACTTTTGCCCGTTAATTCGCAAAACGGAAAAGCTTGAGCAGTTTATCGGCAAAAACCTGTCGGAAACTGCGGTGCGCCACATCGGCCGGACTCATGCCGACCTGCTGGCACGCGCCGCCGCGTTTTTGCTTTTGAAAGACTCAAAAGCCTCTTACACCATTGAAGGAGAAAGTCCGCCGCACAGCCGCGTTGAACGCTGGGGGAGAATCATTGGCGACGCGGGAAAGAGACCACTCACGCTGGCTGAACTGAATTACCTGCAGACACAGGTGATTGCGGACAATCGATTTGTTGAGCTTGGGCTGCGCACCCAAGGTGGGTTTGTCGGCGAACATGACCGGGCGACTGGCCTGCCCTTGCCCGATCATATTTCAGCAAAGCCCGAAGATCTTCACAGGCTGCTGACGGGTTTGCTGGAAACCCATACCCTGTTGGAAAGCAGCGATTTCGATGCGGCGCTGCTCGCCTCCGTCATCGCGTTCGGTTTTGTTTTCATCCATCCCTTTGAAGACGGCAATGGCCGCATCCATCGTTATTTGCTTCACCATATTCTGGCGGAGAAAGGATTTGTGCCGAAAGGTTTGGTCTTCCCGGTCTCCGCCGTTATCCTGGAAAGAATCGCGGACTACCGCAAGACGCTGGAGCATTTCTCCCGTCCGCGACTGGATCTCATCGAATGGCGACCAACCGAAAAAAACAATGTCGAAGTTCTCAATGAAACCATCGACCTGTACCGCTATTTTGATGCCACGCAGCAGGCCGAGTTTTTCTTTGCCTGTGTCGAGGAAACCGTCAATACCACCCTGCCGGAAGAGGTGGATTATCTGGAGAAATACGACCGCCTCAATACGTTCATCAAAAACTACATCGACATGCCGGATAACCTGGTCGATCTGCTCATCCGTTTTTTGTCACAAAACAACGGGATGCTGTCAAAAAGAGCCAGAACGCACGAATTTGACAAGTTGACGGAGCAGGAGGTGCAGGCGATTGAAGGAAAATATGCGGAAATTTTCAGTCAGGAGGAATAAGGCTTGTGGAGTGCCGGATTGAGGCAATTCTGATTGGGGCCTCCCTGCACACCAATTCAGGCGGAGTTTTATAGGGGGGCAGTTCCCTTATATGTCCAGCAACTGAGAAGGAGAAACACCTAGAGCTTTGGCAATCTTAAATAAATTCGCCAGAGTAGGATTCGTCGTCTCACCGGATTCAATACGTTGAAACTGACGCAGTGTTAGTTCAAATGCTTCCATTTGCTCCTGCGTCAGCTTCTTTTCTTTACGTAATGAAAGGATTTTTTGGCGCAATCGGGCTGAAAAAGCATTGAACTCCTCAAAGAAGTCACTTCCCTCATCAATCCCTCGTTTGTGTTTTGCGCCATCATTCATGCGACATATATGTCATGAAAATTCTTTGCGCTCCACGACATGTATGTCATAATTTCTTCATGTTATGGAATTCAGCAGCCGTGGAGGAGTGATGGCAGACAAAATTTTATTGGTAGATGACGATCCTGCGCTATTGAAACTTGCAGAAAAAATCTTAACTCAGGAAGGCTATAAGGTTGCCCTGGCTCACAATGGGTTAGAGGCTTTATCGGTTTTTCGTCGTGCGCCGAACGATTATTTTGTTGTTGTGACAGATTATCATATGCCCGGATTAGATGGCGTGATGCTCAGTCAAAAGGTTGTTGAGATAAAACCGCAAACGCCGGTTATTCTGGCGAGTGCTGACCCTGAGCTAAAAAATCTGGGGACTCATGCAACAAACATCAAAGGATGTCTAAGAAAACCCTACCATCGCAAAGCGTTGCTTACTGCCATTGCGGACTCGCGCAGCTGGTTTACCTCAAAAAATGATGAGTGATGTTTGCCACTTCAAGACGCTGCCAGAGAGTCGTCATGTAGCCAAAGGCGGCAATTGATCCACTCCGGCTGTTTGAGCGGTTCGGCATGAAGGGCCAGAGCTTGTGCTCTCCAAGGGGTACAGCGGACTCTCTTAAAAAAGCTTGATAATTAATATATCCTCAGCTAGCCTCTGGTTTTGTCAATTTAAAGTCACAACGAATCGTAGTCAATGACGAGGGGGGAGTTTTGAATAAACTAACAAGCGCTGTGCTCGTTTTGGTTATTGTCTTGTTGTTGCCTGTTGTTTGCGTGGCAGATATCGTCGAATTGCCAAAATGCAATGCTCAGATTTCAGGCGATTTGAAGGGCGTAAGAATTCAAGAGGGAGAAAAAAAGGGAAAATACCATCAATATCTTGTTCACATTGGAAAAGATGTGGTTGTGCATGTGATGAAGCTCGATTTCCCTGATTCTGCTCTTTTTGGCAAAACGTCGGACGAAATTCTTGATCAAACAATCCATACAGTCATTCACACAATGAACAAGGCGGCCTACGAGGATGCCGACATTCTCGGCATTCAACCGACCAGTTATAATGATTTGCCCGGTCGTATTGTTACAATAAACGCAACGAAAGTTGGTTACTTGCAAAGGACAAAAGCGTTTCTTAAAGATCAATCCGTCATTGTTGCGTCGGTTGTCGGTCCGGTAAACGCGATTGGGGAACGGGAAAATCAAATTTTTGAATCGTTTATGTTTTGGTAGCGACTCCCAAGCAAAATCTACTCATTTTTTTAAACAGACAAATTTAGTGATTTTGTACTGATGTCTAAATGTTATTAGGTAGCTTTAGGGCATCGTGTGTCGCGATGCAAGGAGGCTTTTTTGAAAAAATTGACATGGGGTGTGATGATTCTTCTGCTCGTCCTTTTGGGGCCTGTCATTTGCGCTGCAGATATCGTCGAATTCCCAAAATGCAATGCACGGATTTCCGGCGACTTGAACGGGGTGAGGGTTCAGGACAAAAGTGACGAACAGGGTGAATCCCCACAATATTTTGCCCATATAGGCAAAGGGGTGGCCGTACATGTGATGAGAATTGACTTTCCCGATGAACTGCTTAAAGGAGAGAGTTCAGATGACATCCTTGATTTTATGGTTCATATCGTCATGAAAACGATGAGCAAAGGGGCCGACGGGAATATCGACATCCTCAGTATTGAGCCGACCAGTTATAACGATCTACCAGGTCGTATTGTTACCATGGATATGGCTAAGGTTGGCTATGTGCAAAAGACAAAAGCTTTTCTCAAAGACCATCGATCAATTATTGCCGCGACGCTTGTTGGCCCAACAGGTAAAGTGGGGGAACGGGAAAATCTGATTTTTGAATCCTTCGCGTTTTGGTAAAGCATTTTTTGAAACAACATTATTTCTTTTTTTGCAAGATAGGGGGCGTGGATTCTGTCTTAACGTATCAACTACGTTTCCTTGTTCAAAGCTTAAGGTTGGTCAAGCGTAGACTTGACCCCTTTTCCTATTTTTATTTGGGAAAATGTTGTAATTCAAGATGCTGTCTGGTGTCTGTCCCCTTTGATCCATTCGATCTAACTCCAGTGCGTGCTAAAAATCAGAGAAATGTTTCATCGGCTCCATTTGCTGATGCAGTATTCTGACGACAAAAATATCAGCTTTTCTTCTCCGATAGAAAATAGCGTGTTTTTGGTGGTCGTGTCGGCGAATTCCAACCGCAATCTGCGGACACTCATGCCCCATAAGTGGCGACTTAAACAGGAGGTGAAGGACGCTTTCCAAGTCATCGGTGTAAGCATCCGCCTGGAGAGAACCGAAGTTTACCAGGGTGTATTCGTAGATTTCCGCAAAATCCTCCGCCGCAAGCGCGGAAAGCTTATACATGGTGTTTCTGCTTTACCTTTGCGGCAATGTCGCGAAGCGACAATTCACTTTCACCGCTGCGCTCTCCAGCGTCTATCGCCTGTTTCAGCGCGGTCGCTTGATTTTCCTGCTGTTCAAGCAACCGCAAAGCGGTGCGTACGACTTCGCTCGTCGAACCGTAACGTCCTGATTCGACTAATTTTCCGACAAACGCATCAAGTTGCGAACCAATCGTGACACTTGTTGTTCTGGCCATGGCCTGGTCTCCTGTGTGAATATTTAACACAACAACTTTAGCATTCATGACGCATGTGTCAAAAGAAATCGCAGTGTGACAACTGGGTAGACATCGACCTGAAAAGATGACCAGGCGGCGGTCTCCGAACAATGGGCAATGGGCAGTGGGCATGGGTGGGCATGAGGGCGATGGGCGAGGCGCTCAGACTGGTGACGATCATCAACTAATAATGACCTAAATCAGTTGCGTAGGGTGGACCGACCGCCTGCTATTTATCAAGATAATACGTGGGATTCCTGTGTTGGTGAGCGACACAGGTTATGAGAATATCATCGCCATCAACAACATAGAGAATCAGATAAGGAAAACGGTTAATATTGATTCTGCGGGTGTGCTCGCCAACCTGTTTCCAGGCCATTGGTGCTTGGCAAATATAATGGGTCGTGGATAAGAATGCTCTGAAAAATTCACCCCCGAGTCCTGCAATCTGGTCATTATAATAGTCTACGGCTTCTTTCAGTTCCGCGTCCGCAGGTGGAAGCAGGACAACATTCATCGTGATATATTCTTGACGATCTGCTCAAGAGGGATGCCCTCAATCCGCCCGTCCCGGTAGGCAAGATACCTTTTTTCCGATTCAGCAACCCATATCTTTTCGACTTCCGGGTCTGTTTTGTCCAGGCTCTCAAGCAACCTCTCCACCAGATGAATCCGTTTGATAACATCCAGTTTCAGGGCATTTTTTTCTATGTCTTCAGCCAGCATATGATTATCTCTAAAGCTCTTGTTTTTTATGAATTATTTCACCATAGCACCAGGCGGTGCCGGTGTCAAAATCTGCTTTTGGAAAAGATTGAAGCCGTAGCGAGCTCCAGTAGACAGTGGCCTCCCTACATCAACTGCTGCAAATCAAAAATAATCCGCTCACCATGACGCACCTGATCGCGCAGGCGGGAGAGCTTTTTGTCGAGGGCGGTGAGTTGGCCTAAGCCCTGACGCTCTTCGTCGCTGGTTTCGATGATGGCGGCAATGCCGCCGTTGCGGATCACCAGACGGCGGTCGCCGGACAGGGCCAGCAAAGGGTCGTGGGTGGCCATGAGGACGATCTTTTCCTCTTTGACCAGCAGGTCGAGGGCGCGGCGGCGGTCGACACCGGCGTTTTCAATTTCGTCGATGAGCACGATGGGCGAGGCACTCAGGCAGGCGACATCGGCGATCATTAACGCGCGCGATTGGCCACCGGACAGGGCGGTGACCGGCGTGTCGAGGGTGAAGGGTTCCCCGGCGAGGTCAACGGCGGTGGTGAAAATCTGCTCGACCCGTTGTGCCACATCGCTGATCAGGCGGCTCTCGGCGTGCATGGTGATGAATTCGCGCACAGTGAGATCCATGACGAAGTTCATATTCTGCGACAGTTGCGCTACCAGTTGTTGCTCGCCGGACAGACGGCGGTTTTCATCGGGAACCTGACCATCAAGAAGTATCTGCCGTTTCGACGGTGTATCCCCCTGAGCCAGACATTCAATATCGGCCAGTAGCCGACTCTTGCCGGAGCCGGTCGGCCCAACCACGCACACCACTTCGCCACTGCGCAGGATCAGGTCCTGCTGCTCTTTGCTGCCGCTCTTATCCACTCCGGCCTTGATGGTCACCTCACGTACCGTACTGGTTTCACTGCTTTGGAACGCCTCCATCTGGGTGATGAAGTCGACACACTGGCTGATGAGTGTGGCGTGGTCGAGGGCAAACTCTTCCAGATGGGCGGCGGGAATACCATCGAGAAACGCACCGAGGCTGATCTCCTCATCCGGGGGCGTCAGGTTGAGGGCGGCAAAGAAGTCGCGCACATAGGGCCGCTCGCTGAGCAGCTGATGCAGGGATTGAGTGAGAAGCGCGGTATCGGTCATGAGAAATCCATGGTTTTGATGTTGCCGATCTGACAATCGGGGCCGATGCGGGTTTCGCCGAGGCAATAGGAGCACAGCGCGGCGGGCATGGTGAAGCGCAGGCGCATGTCGTTGAGGGTGGTGACTTCAGCGGCACTTTGGGAATGGCGTTGCAACAGCAGTGTGCCCTGACCGGTGAGGCCGTTGACCGGCAGTACCGCCGCCTTGGGGTTGACCTGGCGCACACGGAAAGCAAACACCTCGCGCTCGGCCTGGGAGACGATGTCGCCCTTGGTCAGCACCACGACGTCGGCGCTTTTCAGCATCGGGCCAATTTTGCGTGGTGTGTGCACGCCGCTGAGGTGGTCGATAACGCACACGGCCAGCACATCTTTGATATGCGGCGAACAGCGGTTGCACAGCCCGGCACTCTCGCTGATCAGCAGGTCGAACCCTTCGCGTTGCCCCCATTGCACGGCCTGCTCGATATTGGCAATAAAGAAGTGATCCGGGCACAAGCCCCCGGCCAGGCCGGTTTTGACCTCAATGCCCGCCTGTTCATAGCGCAAATAGTCATCGCTGGTCAGGCAGTCAAACTTGACCACGCCCACTTTGAGCCCGGCAGCGACCAGCGGTTCGATGGCGCGCAGGATAATGGAGGTTTTGCCGCACGACGGTGGCCCGGCAACGGTAATCAGCTTCATACTTATCCTTTGTTGATGGACTTCACATAGGGCAGAAACAGATCGTCGATCTCGGCATTCATTTCCAGTAAATCACGTTGGCTCAACAAGTCCCAGCCGATCCACAGCAGCGGCTTGTCCTGCACGTCACTGGTCACTTCGGCATGGGGCACCGGGAAGCGGGCACCGGCCAGAGACTGGGCAAGGTCGATCCCGGCGAGCAGGTCGAGTACAGGCTTGAGTTCGTCGATGCGTGATGCCTTGACTTGCAGGGTGACCGGGCTGGCCAGGGCGCCGTCGTCGGGCCAGATGATCTGGATGCGCTCCTGATGCTTGGCGCGATAGGCGAAAAACTCCGGCATGACATACAGCGCGCCGGGAGCGTTGAGGTCGATCTGCTTGACCATTTGCGCCGGATGCATGCCTTGCAGCACGTTGTCAGCCAGCTTTTTCAGTCCCTCGGCACCGTGATCGCGGAACATGGGCAACAGCACGGCGTGACAGAAGAAGTCACTGCTGCCGCGCAGGGTCAGGCTGTCTTTCCACATCGGGTCGAGCAAGTCGGCCCAGCAGGTGGGCAACGGGCGACCGTTTAATTGTTCGGTATTGGCGACGATCACCAGCGGGTTGACGCCGAGCACGGTATAGTTGCCTTCGGGGTCGACAATGCCAGCGTCAGTAAAGGTTTTACCGGTATTGATGGTGTTGTAGCCGACGATCTCACCGGTTTTGACAAAGCGGTTGTAAAAGCCGTGACCATAAAAGGCGTTGAAGTCGGCGGATACGATGATATCGGGCAGTTCTTCGACCTTTTCCAGGGTATTGATGTAAGGATAATACGACAATTCCTGGTTGACGTTGCCTTCCACCGCGTAGCGTACCGACAGGTTGTGTTCTTTCTCAATGCGGCCAATCGCTTCGCTGATCGCCTTGGCAAACGGCACTTTGAGGCCGCACGGCATCAGGGCCAGCAAGGTCAGCTCGCCCTGATGATCGACCGACTCAAGGCCCGGTGCTTCGGCTAACTCTTCGAGGTCGATCACCTCCTGCAGCAGGCGCATGAAGCTGTCGAGATCAATCAGGCGGCTGCGCAAGGCGGTGGACAGGGTGAGAAACGGAGCCAGCACCCGCATGCCGTCCTCGCTGACCAGAGCGGACAGGCCGTGGGCGGTGAACACGCTGCGTGTTTGCGGGTAGTGTTCAATGATTTCAGAAATTTTCAGGTCGCCATGCAGTGCTGGTTTCATCTTTATTCTCCGTGTTTAGCCCTTCTACGAGGCTTCAAAGCATAAATGGTTGAGGGACATCAGCCGGGCGGTACCGGCAACGCTGGTGCCGTAAAAGAAGATCGGCGTCTGGAACTTTTCCGACAGCGCCAGCAGATCGGGCAGGCTGCCGTTGACCACAGTGGAGCCGGTGGACAGCACCACATCGCTGCGGCTGAACACCATCTCGGTATTCTCTTCGTCACCCCACAGAATCGGCACTCCGTGCTTGCTGGTACCGCGCAAATTGGTGTCGCGATCGACGCACAGGACATTGTCCGGGCCGAAGGCTTTCGAGAGCACTGCGAGAATCGCTGGTTGCAGTCCGACCAGGCCAACAGTGTGGGCGTCAGCGGGGCGGATGGCTTCAAGGATCTGCTCGGCGCAGGTTTCCGGTTCATCATTGCGACAGTGAACGGTTTTCAGGTCGCCATCCAGGTAACGGACCACGGCATTGAGCGTGGCAATAAACAGGGCCCGTTGCGGCGTGTCTTCCAGGGTGCTGTTGGCGATCTCGGCCAGTGTGGTGGTCAACTCGCTGGGTGCATCGGTATAGGCCTGTCCGCAGACCTCCAGAAAGCGGGCTTCCATCAGAAACTCTTTGCCCTTGAGCAGCGGATAATCATCGCGCGACGGGTTGCCGATAGCCTCTTCGTTAGACAGAATGCGGGCTTTGATCTCCACGGTTTTGTCGGCGAGGTCGTTACGTTCAATTAATTGGCTGAAGCGGTGTTTCAATTCATTGTAAAACATTGCAGTTCTCCATAGGTTAGTCCGGCTTGCGGCGTGCGCGTACACGGCGCAACGCCCGCTCATTCAAGAGCAGCACCAGATAAGACAGAGCAATCGACACCAGGCACAGGTTCAACGCCTGCGATTCTCCTCCCGGTGTGTTGGTATAATCATAAATCGCCAATGGAATGGTTTGGGTGCGGCCGGGAATGTTGCCGGCCAGAATAATCGTCGCACCGAACTCGCCCAGGCTGCGAGCGAAGGTCAACGACGCCCCGGACAGCATGGCCGGTAACGACAGCGGCAGCACAATGGTGAATAACATATCCAGTTTTCCGGCACCCAGGGTGCGTGACGCGTGCAACAGGTGCGGATCGATCTGTTCCATGCCGAGGCGGATGGAGCGCACCATCAGCGGCAGGCCGATGAGGCCCGAGGCGATCACTGCCGCCTTCCAGGTAAAAATGATCTGGATGTCCACCTGTTGCAGCAGTTCACCCAACCAGCCGTTGCGTCCCAGCGACAACAATAGCAGATAACCGACGACAACGGGAGGCAACACCAGCGGCAGATTGACCAGGCCGTCAATAAAACCTTTACCGGGGATACGGCTGAACACCAGAACCCAGGCCAGGCTAAAGCCGATGGGCAGGGTCAACAGCGTGGCGACGGTGGCCACGCGGGCTGACATGGCAATGGCAAACAGATCGTGGGGTGAAAATTCAAACATCCATAACTCCAAAAATCAGGCCAGCGGTCGGAACACCGAGGCCTTGATACCGACAAAGATCGTGCCACCCACCTTCAGGCCAAGCTCGTCAGCCGCTTCGTGCATCACCTGTGAAATCAGCATATTAGGTTCTTCGCCAAGGGTGATGGCAACGGAATGCTCAAACGGACGAATTTCAGTGATGGGCATTTCAAACATATTGCGCGCCGACACGGCGCCTGGATTGTCCTTGAACAGCAGAATCTCTTTACTCGACAGTTCAAACAGCCCTTCGTGACGCCCGGTGCGTGCCGTGACCAGCAACTCTTTATTCCCCCAGCGATAGGCCAGCAGGGTACCGCGCTCCTGCGGGTCGGTCAGTTTCAGGTGGTTGACGTAACCGCGGATATCCTTGGTGATCCGTTGCAAAGCCATCTCTTCCGCCGTTGTTACGGATTCCACCTTGCCCTGATCAAGGACGATCACCTCTTTAGTGAGCAGGCGCATTTCACTCAGGGAATGGGAAATGTACAGGTAGGGAATTTCAAAGCGGCTCAGTGTTTTGCGCAGATACGGGATGATCTGCCCTTTAAGGCTGTGATCAAGCGCGCTGAGCGGTTCGTCGAGAATCAGCAGCCGCGGGCTGGCCAGCAGGGCGCGCCCCAGGGCGACGCGTTGCCGCTCACCACCGGACAAACTGGTGACCTGGCGGTCAAGCAGTTTGCCGATATCCAGCGCCTCAATCACTTCATCAGGCTGTAGTTTGTGTTGCCCGGATTTCAGTCGGTTGTAACCGTAGAGCAGGTTGCCTTTGACGCTGTAATGAGGGAACAGGTGGGCGTGCTGAAACACCACGGCAATATGGCGCTTTTTCGGCGATTGGTTGACGCGTGAGCCGCTGTGATAGAGGTTTTCGCCATCGAGCTGAATATGCCCTTTGTCGGCAGTGAGCAGCCCGGCGAGCAGGTTGATCAGGGTCGATTTGCCGTGGCCGGAGGGGCCGAACAGACCGATCCGCTTGCCCTCGACGCGAAAGGTGGCATCGAGTTGGAAGTCGCCGAGATGTTTTTGCACGTCAACGTCAAGAATCATAATAGTGTCGTTTGTTCCATACATTTACCTGAACCCGTGGGTGCGCGGATTCAGAATGAAGTGAAAAAGCCCCGTAGGGCGACTCAAACCTGTGGAGGCAGGAGGTGACGAGTTTCGCTACGGGGCATCTTTGCTCTGGGGCCGATGGCACATCGTTGCGCAACGTCGGCTTTATTATAACGACAGCATAGAGCATGCCAACTGAAAACGACACAATTTGGGCATTCAATGTCAGGATCGTGTCTAAGAAGTGAGCGGGAGTCGTGTTGGCTGACTGTTTTTTGAACAGCGAAGTGTCGATAGCGAGAGTGTTGGTCTTTTTTAAGAGCTGTCATCATTGCAGTATATAATAGCTTCATCCGTTCACGTCGTTTGGTCCGCACGTGACGTGGGCTTCCGCGCCCACACGTCGTATATGGTCTCCCCCCATTTTGCAACAGCAAAGTAACGTTGATGACAAAGGCAGGGTTGCGGTCGTATATCCGGCCTCATGGTGAGAGATTCTATTCTCTCGGGCCTTGATGAAGTCCGCGCGCATTCTCCTTATCGGGCCATCGGCATCTCGTGCCTGACGTGTGGTCTGGTTTTAAATGCGCCGGTCTAACCTGTTTTGTCATCGCTCGTTAGTAAGCTGTCGCACTGTCTGGCGGGGTGAATCTATTTTTTACTCCTGTTTTTTCTCGCTGTTAGCTTGCCGCTTGACTGGATTGGTAACGACTGCCATTTTTCAGGATCGCCCACCCGATGCGGGCCATCTTATTGGCCAAAGCCACTGCGGCCTTGTTGGCACCGCGTTCTAAGCGTATTCGATTGATCCAGCGACTTAACGGATCATCCTTTCCTGCGGCATAGGCCACAACGGCTCGGGCGCCATGCACAAGCAAACTGCGTAAGTAGCGATCTCCGCGCTTGCTGATGCCGAGTAAATTCTGTTTGCCGCCGCTGCTATGTTGCCGTGGCACCAGACCCAATGATGCGGAGACATCTCGGCCTCGTTTGTAGTCTCGGCCGTCTCCGACTGCGCTACGAAAGGCACTGGCGACAATGGGACCAAATCCTGGAACCGTTTGCAGCCGGACACAGGCTTCATCGCTTCGACTGAGTTGACTGAGCTGCTGGGTGTAAAAATCGATCTGATCATCCAAAGCGACAAAGTGCTCATAGCTGCGCGCCACGACCGACCGAAACGAATCACTCAAACCGTTGTCAGCGTCTTCCAGTATGGCAGGAATACCACGGCGAAGCGCACTGCCCCCTTGAGGTATGATCAATCCGAACTCAGCCAAGAGCCCGCGAAGACTGTTGCCCAATGCTGTACGTTCCTTGACCATTCTGGAGCGCAACCTATGCAGCGCCTGCATCTCTTGCTGTTGCACTGTCTTCACCGCAACGTTAGGCATGGTCGGCCGAGTCGCCGCTTCGGCAATGGCACAGGCATCGTTATAGTCATTCTTGTTGCCCCGCAAGTAGGGTTTGACATACTGAGGTGGGATCACTTTAACCTCGTGTCCCATCTCCATCAGCTTACGCGCCCAGTAGTGACAACCGGCACAAGCTTCCATGGCGATAGTACAGATTGGCAGCTTAACAAAAAACTCAGCGACTTGATGACGGCGCAACATCCGTTTCATGACCTGCTTGCCAGCGTGATCAAAGCCGACAACATGGAAAACATTCTTTGCCAAGTCCAGCCCGACTGTACTAATCTTCATGGTGGTCTCCTCCTCGCATTTCGTTGATGGATAGTGATAACCCATCTTGGCACATAGATGCCGTATTTTGAAAGCGGGGGGAGACCATCTCATCAGGTCCCTTTTGCGTCGTCAAAAGAGACGGAAAAACGACTCCCGGGCTTCGCGCTCTTCGAGTCCCCTCACTTCAGTCGCTTACGCCGTGATATCGGCAAAAACTCGCTGGCGCTCAAACAGTTTGCCGAAAACCATCACGACGACGCTTATTGCGTTCGGCGCTGCAGTACGGGAGGGCTGAAGTGCAAAATAACAGACTACTGTAGGGTGGGCACCGTCCCACCCGTTTAATCGGGGCCACACCAGAGATGAAGGAAGACAAAACTGTGTTATCAACGTTTTACGCCAGAGTTGATGAGTTGCAAGATTTGCCGAGCTAAAGGGAGGCAAGCCGAATCAGTAAAGCAGACGGGAAACAGATTCATTGTCGGTGAGTCCAGGTTCAGGAGAAGTTCAGCTGGTTTTTGCATCCTTTTGAGCGGCAAGTCAAAAGGATGTCGCCTGCCGGGGCGAATCCCGGCGACCTTGACCTTGAATTTAAGACGTTCAGAAGAGCTAGACAATGGGCATAAAAAAGCCGGGCCGCAAGGGGGACGGCCCGGCATGGTGTCAGACATGATGAAAGGGGGTCATGCCTGTGGAGGTTAGGCAGAGAAATGTTTCGTTGGATCAGTGAAACGTGATGTCAATGCGCCGTGGCTTAACCGCTTCACGTTTGGCCAGGGTCAGGGTCAGCACGCCGTCTTTAAACGAGGCGTCGGCCTTCTCGGCATCAAAATCATCACTGATCTGGAATTGCCGCCAGTAACTGGTGGGGGCGAATTCCTTGAGCAGGTATTTCTTATCGCTGTTTTCAGGCATCGTTGCCTTGAGGGTCAGCACGCCCTGCTCCATATTGATATCCAGACCCTCTTTGTCGGCTCCCGGCATGTCGGCGACCAGTGTCAAAGCATCGTCGGTTTCAAAGATGTCCACGGCCGGACGCAGGAAACGCTGCGGGCTGCGGGTGTCATTGTCGGTTTGCAGGGCACGGTCTTCAGTGCGAGTCAGTTCTTGATCTTTCATCGTTATATCCTCCTTAAAGTCGTTGTCAGTGTGGGGAACGGTTGTTGGCTCAGTGGTGTTACTGAGCCTGTACCGAAATCTTGCGAGCCTTCATGTGCTCTGCCTTGGGCAGTGTGATCGACAGGATGCCGTTGTTGTAGCCGGCTTCCACTTTGCCGGTGTCAATGCTGGCCGGCAGTTCGATGGTGCGCATGAAGCGTCCGGCACCCCGCTCACGACGATGCCAGGTGCGTTGCTCTTCGTTGTCCTGCTTGCGCTCACCCGACAGGGTCAGGGTGTTCTGCATGACGTTGAGTTCCAGATCGTCCGGGGTGATGCCCGGCACCAGCGCTTCAACATAGATGGCGTTGTCATCGCTGGTCACATTGAGGCGCGGATAGTCGCCGGTGCCAATGCCGGGCAGGAAGGCCGGAACCTTAAGAGCGTCAAAACCAAAGTTACGGAAAGCATCATCCACTTCGCGACGAAGCAGGTCCATTTCGTTGAAAAGATCAAAGCGTGCCATGAGAGTCCTCCTTGTGAATAGTGAGTTAAACACGTGATGTTTTGTTTGCTCTCTGGTGTTATCACGCTTTATGCCAAAAAATGTTTTTCTGACAAATGCAAATAAAATCAGTAGGTTGTGTTTTTATCTGTCGTTGGATGAATTGTGCTGGGAGTGTCGTGCGACGTTGTGTCGCAACGTTGCGTGCGACAGGTGCGACTGCTTTTATCGGTATGAGGGTGCTCTGGTGAAGCTCATCCGTTTACGTGGTTTGGTACGCACGTGACGTGGGCTTCCGCGCCCACACGTCTGTCCGGGTCAAGTACATAGGTAACAGAAAAGTCCACCTACATGGTTTACACATTGAGGCTGATATAGCCGTTGCGATCCGTTGTTATGTCACTCATGTCGAAGTGACCAAGTTTGATATTTGCAAAGTACACATTCCATTGTGTGTCACTGGTCTGCTCCAGCCCTACTTTTTCTCCCTTGAGCAGACACGCGATGTAAACCCGGTGCTTCAAGTGATAAATGACGCCATTGTGATTGACCAGGCAAATATTGAAATGGGCAGGATAGTCCAGCTCAGGCAACTGCTCCGGCATGTTTTTCGATGACGTCACATAAACTGTCGCTGGAGTTTTTTGGCCCAGGCTTTCGTGGGGCCGTTTATGGTTATAGGTGTCAATAAAGTGGTCGAACGCTTTTTGCTGTTGTTGGGCATTACCAGCGGCAGGCGTGATGGCAGCCTTTTTGAGGGTGGAATGCATCCGTTCATGACGTCCGTTCTGTTGCGGCTTCCCTGGCATAATGCGTTCCGGGGCGATCCCCAGACGAATCCACCACTTGGATAGGTGGGATAATCCGGCAAGCCCACTACTGGCAAACGGCGCACCATTATCGGTGCGAATACGCTCCGGCAAGCCATATTGCCGAAATAATTGATCAAAGATCGCCATGGTATCATCTGTTGTTGTCGCACTTAACGTACGACAGGCCAGTAGATAACGGCTGTGATGATCCATGATGGTAAGGGGATAACACCATTTGCCATCAGCGGTCTTGAACTGCCCTTTGAAGTCTGCAGACCAGACCTGGTTAGGTTTATCAACCGGAGCAAAAGGTTGCGGGTGAACAGGAACGCGCCGACGAGACTTGCTGGGCGTAATCAGTTCAGCCTCCAGGAGGATTTTATGGATGGTTGTCTTCGATGGGATATCCCAATCAGGGTGTTCTTGTTCAAGCAACACCTTGATCTTCTTTGCTCCAGGAGGATCTTTGTACTCGCGACGGACCTTGATGATCGCCTCTCGAACACAATAGGGCGTTTTTAAGGGGTTGGTTTTAGGGCAGCGCGATTGATTCTGGAGACCATCAAGTCCCAATTGGCGATAACGATTGAGCCACTTATACCCTGTGCGGCGACTGATGCCATAAGATTTGCAGAGCGTTGAGAAGTTAGCGACACGCCGCAGGTGATCGGCGATAAAGAGCAGCTTCTGTTCCATAGGTTTAACCTCTTTCCAGGGCATAGGCACCTCCTTGTGAAGTGTCTATGAGGATACAAAAGTGTTACCTATGTAGGTTACCCGAACACGTCGGGCCCCTTTTGCGTCGACAAAAGTGGCGCAAAATCGACTCCCGGGCTTCGCGCTCTTCGAGTTCCCTCACTCCATCCGCTTACGCCGTGATATCGGCCAAAACTCGCTATCGCTCAAACAGTTTGCCGAAAACCATCACGGCGACGCTCCTTGTGTTCGGCGCTGCAGTACGGGAGGGCTTGGGTGCTAAATAACATACTGCTGAAGGGTGGCCACCGGCCACCCGTTTAACTCGTGCCACGGAAGAGATAGGGAAAGACACAGGATAGTTATCAACGTTTTACGCCAAAGATGATGAGTCGCAGGATTTGCCGAGCTAAAGGGCGGCAAGCCGAATCAGTAAAGCAAAACGGAAACAGACTCAGTGGCGGTGGGTCCAGGTTCAGGAGAAGTTCAGCCGGTTTTTGCATCCTTTTGAGAGGCAAGTCAAAAGGACGTCGCCTGCCGGGGCGAAACCCGGCGACCTTGACGTTGACTTCGATCTTGACCTTCAAGAAAGATGAAGTGCTCCCCACATCCCAAACCTGTGTCTCTGCACAGTAACGATTCGCAGATTGAGCAACACTTTTTTACGCTTCTTAACGTGGTGAGCAGCAACCTGCTTTGTTAGAGTAAAAACCAAGTCAAGACTTGTTGTGGCAGGCAGGACTTGATCTCTCCTTTCTTCCTAGTTGATACATCAGACAGGACCGATCCGGACGCCTCCCCGGATCGGTCCTGTTGCGTTTGGGCCTGTCGCAACGTCGCATGCGACACCATCAGCCGAACAACGGGTGACGCACCTTGCTAAGTTGCTGAAAATAGAAGAGTCATTTGCTGGCATGATCCATGAACTTTATTTGAAGTGATGGGGAGTGCACCCGCCCTGTCGCATAATCAGTCCCGGGTGATGAAATGAGGGGCGTATGGATCGCAATCACTGGTTTCAACAATTCTTTCGCAATCAACTCCAGACACTGGCCTTGCTGGTGTTTGTTGTCGGCTATCTGGCCCTGCTCGGCTGGCTGGTGTGGGGCGGCAGTGGTCTATGGCTGGTCGCCCTTGCCTTTGTCCTGCTGGCGGGAAGTTCCGTCTCACCGCAACAAGTGATGCGCTGGCATCGTGCCCAGCCGTTATCACCTCATCAGGCTCCGCAACTGTATCGATTGTTGCAACAACTTGCGCAGCGCGCCAATCTGCCGCGTGTGCCGGACCTGTATTACCTCCCTGATCGTCAGGCCAATGCCTTTGCCGTCGGCAGCCCGGAACGCTCGGCGGTCGCGGTGAGCGACGGGTTGATCCGCCTGCTTAATCAGGATGAATGGGCTGGCGTGCTGGCCCATGAACTGAGCCATATTCAGCATCGTGACTTGCAGGTGCTGCGCCTGTCCGACCTGGCCAACCGTTTCACGCAAATGCTGTCGGCGATGACCATGCTGATGATCATGATCAGTCTGCCTCTGTTGCTATTTTCAAATGCGTCACTGAATCTGGGCGTGGTGCTGCTGGTCATGGGAGCACCGATGCTGAGCAGCCTGGCTCATCTGGCGATTTCCCGAGTCCGCGAGTTTGCCGCCGACCTTAATGCCGCCCGTCTCACCGGAGACCCGCAGGGACTCGCCTCGGCCCTGGTCAAACTCGAGGGCGCCCAACAACGCTGGTGGACTATCTTCCGCCTGCCGCGTCCGGCGGAACTGGGTCTGCTGCGCACTCACCCACCCTTACAGCAACGCATCGACCGCCTCATGGCCTTGCTGCCTGAAGGAGCACGTCGCTATCGCACCCGACCAATGAATCCGCCCCACTTGTTTCAATCGCAGCGCCCTTGGTGGTTGTCGTAATCGGTTATTATTTTGAGCCTTTGCTCTCCCGTACTGCAGCGCCGAACGCAAAGAGCGTCGTCGTGATGGTTTTCGGTAAACTGTCTGAGCGACAGCGAGTTTTTGCCGATATCGCGGCGTAAGCGAATGAAGTGAGGGAACTCGCAGAGCGCGAAGCCCAGGAGTCGTTTTTCGGTTCCTTTTGACGACGCAAAAGGGACCCGTCGGGCGGGCACGGAAGCCCGCGTCATGTGGGGACGAAGCCACGTGAACGGCAACATGCGCTCACGCAATTCAGTCCGTATTTCGAACCACTCATTTTAAGATTAAATCCGCCAACACTCATCGTGGTACCTTTAGTTCCATTGATCTGACTGACTATTGTCTTGAACTAAATTGACAGCAGAAAAGGAAGAAACAATGCCCTACTTCATCGGCATCGATTGCGCCACCCGCCCACAAAAAACCGGCGTCGCTCTGGGAGTGTTACACGATGATCGCGTCATCATAGAGCGCTGTGCCGTTGGTGATCGCCATCACGGCGCTCTCGAACTGATCCTCGATTGGGTCAACCGTGACGATGACGTAATCCTTGGCCTGGATGCACCTCTTGGCTGGCCCGAAGCGATGGGACAACAACTGACCCACCATCAGGCGGGCATGGGATTGACCGCCGAGCCCCACGCCATGTTTCGCCGTTACACCGATACCGAGATCAAACAGCGCCTCGGCAAACAACCGCTTGATGTCGGTTCCAATCTCATTGCCCGCACCGCGCACATGGCCTTGACTCTGCTGCAACAGCTGCGTAACACTACAGGGTTGGCCATACCTCTCGCCTGGGCGCCACAGGAAGATGCCCGCTGGCGGGCCATTGAGGTGTATCCGGCTGCGACGCGTCTGGTGCATGGGGTGCAAGATAAGGGTGGCCATCTGGCCGGTCTGGAAGCGGTGCTCGACTGGTCGCGGGTGGCCGATACGGTCACGGCTTCGGAAGATGCCGCGGATGCGACGGTGTGTGCCTTGGCTGCTGCGGTTTTTTATCGTGGTCGGGCCATCCCACCGGCGAACCCAGCCTTGGCCCACCGCGAAGGATGGATCTGGGTCGGGTCACTTGCCGACAGGGATTCGTAGACTAGTGAAGAAGTCTCCTCCTGAGTTTTTTCAATAACGCAAACCGAAAATACGATTTCCGTCTTGCGCATAAAATCAATCCCTTACACGACCAGAGATTGATTTTGGTCGCCCATCCTGTTTTTTAACCGCCTGCTATTCTGGCTGCGGTAACGTGGGGCTCTGGCGGATGATGCCCTGCTGTAAAAGAAAATCACCGGTATCCGCGAGGCTGTCGAGAATCTCCTGGTCCAGTTTTAGATGATAGTTATGGCGGGACATGGCCTGATTGATCACACTCTGCGGCAGGTTGAGGGTGGTGGCGACAATGGCTTCGGCCTTGTGCGGATGTTGCTGGAGGAAATCCAGTGCCCGTTGCAGCCCGCGTCGAAACGCGGCCACCTGCTGCGGATGGGCGTTGATATAGCGCGATTGGCCGACAATGAGGATCGGGTAGTGGTTGCCGAGATCGCCGAGGGTGGTCAGTTGGTGCGCATCACGCATCTCGGCCATGGACGGGGTCGGCTCACTGGCGGCAAAGGCGTCAATGGAGCCGGCCTGTAATGCTTCAATGAGAATCGCCGGTTTCAGGTTGATCAGCTGGACATCCCGTTCGCTGATGCCGTAACCACGCAGCAGTTTGAGTAGCCCACCATAGGTGGAGGTGCCTTTCTTCACGCCGATCCGTTTACCGCGCAGATCGTCAATGGTGGTGAGAGTTGGATTCATCACCATCAGCCGATGGCGGTGTTCACCGCTGGCATGGCTGAAGAGCAGTTGGACGGGCAGGTTGCGCGACAGGGCGATAAGGGCGGTGGTGTCACCCATGGTGGCAATATCCGCCGCACCGGAGGTGAGTGCTTCGGCGCAGGCCGGACCGTTGCTGAACATCTGGGTGGTGACCTCAAGGCCTTCGTCAGTGAAAAAACCCTGTTGAACGGCAATGATCGGCAGTACGCTGCCGATGCGGTTTTGAAAAGCGAAGCGTAACGGTTCTTCGCCAAAGCTCAACACCGGCCAGGCGCAGAGGACCAGAAATAAAATCAGCTTTTTTTTCATGGCAGCTCCTTGACGTGTGAAGGTTTCAGGCAACACGGCAGCTGGTTGAGATGCCGGCGCAGGGCCCGGGCCAATTGCTGGACCTCGGGACTGGAACGATAGCGCGGACGCGGCAGAGGGACAGAGAGATCCGCGCACACATGATTGGGGGCGGGGCCAAAAATAAGCACCCGGTCCGCCAGATACGCGGCCTCTTCAACGCTGTGGGTGATGTAGAGCACGGTGCGCGGCTGCTCTTGCCACAGGTCGAGCAGAGTGTCCTGCAGGTGTTCACGACTGTTGGCGTCCAACGCGCTGAACGGTTCATCCATGAGCAGGGCTTGTGGATTCAACGCCAGGGTGCGCGCCAGGGCGGCGCGCTGGCGCATGCCACCGGACAGGGTGACGGGCCAGGCGTCACTCTGCTCGCCCAGGCCGACCTGTGTCAGAATGCCGATGGCTCGATGGCGAGCCTGGCGGCGGGCGACGCCTTGCCGGCGCAAGCCGAACATGACATTGCCGAGTACGGTGCGCCACGGAAACAGGGTCGCATCCTGAAACACCACCCCGCGTTGCGGGGACGGACCGCTGATCTCCCGGCCATCAAAGCGGACCCGGCCCTGATCCGGTTTGAGAAAACCGGCGGCGAGATTGAGCAGGGTGGTTTTACCGCATCCGCTTGGACCGAGCACACAGACAAACTCACGTGGCGCCAGGGCCAGCGTCAAGTTGTCAATAATGGGGGCTTGCTCTGCCTGGTTATGCCGCGAAGACGGATAACCCAGGCTGACGTGGTCAAACTCAAACATCGGCGTCCCTCCGTTGGACCATCCACCGTTCCAGAGTCCGTTTTTCCAGAGGGCGAATCATACCATATTCCAGGATCAGGCCGATCAGGCAGATCATCACCACGCAAGCTAAGGCTGATGGATAGTCGAGACTCCAGCGTGCTTCAATGATGGAAAATCCCAAACCGCTCCCCGTGCCGACCACCATTTCCGCGGCGACCAGCACTCGCCAGCTGTTGCCGAGACCGATACGCAGTCCGCTGATCAACGCCGGCAGGGCAGCGGGAAGTAGAACCTGAAAAAACAGCGTGGTGGAGGTTGCGCCGAGCATCTGAGCCGCGCGGACGTAATGGATATTGACGCCTTTAATGCCGTTGATGGTGGCCAGGGCAATGGGCGCGAAGGCGGTCATGGCAATCATGAAGCGGGTGCCGCCTTCACCGATGCCGAACATCAGGATCGCCACCGGAATCCACGCCAAGCCGGGGATAAGCAGCAGCAGTTGCGGTATGGGGGCGGTCAGCTCTCGCAGCCAGTCCCAGCGACTGCCCAGTAAGCCGTAGCCGATGCCGCACAGGGCCGCGAGCAGGAAGGCATCGAGCCAGCGCGTCAAGCTGACCGCAATGTGATGGTAGAGACTGTGGCCGGCCAAGGGTTGATTGGCAAACAGTTCCATTAAGCGGTGCAGGGTGTCGAGTGGGGTCGGAAAGACAACGCCGCGCAAACTGCTGACACTCAGGGCCGTGAGCTGCCAGATGACGACAATCAACAGTGTCGGCCCAATGATCTGCCATAAGCGGTGTAACCCATTTCGTTTCATCCGCGTCACGTCCTAAAACCGGTAACTGTAGTGAATCTGGGCGAAGACCCAGTCGGCGGCGACATTGTCGGCAACATTCTTGGTGAACTCTCCCGGCCAGAAGCGGCTGTAACCGATGCGCACCGTGATTTTCTCCGCCTTGACCTGACGCAACGCCGGAAGACGCCACTGGACGAACAGATCCATCTCATCACCGACATGGCGGCCACTTTGACCGGTTTTGTCGCGGTAGGCGCTGCTGTTGAGCGACCAGCCGTCCTGCTTGGCGGCCAGCCAGAAACGATGCAGCTCCATGGTCAGCTTGAGGTGTTTACGTGGTTCAGCACTCACCGTGGCCTGTATTTCATGCAGATTGCTCCACGAAAACAGGTTGATGCGGCCATACATGCTGTCGCGGGCGCCGAACACGCCGAGAAAGGCCTGGCGGGTGCCGTCATCCGGATCATGATCGCCGGAGGCATAACTGTAATCGAAGTTTACGGTCGGTTGCCACGCGCAGGCGGCAAAACAGTGGCCGAGCTGAAAGTGGCCGCCCCAGGCGCGCAGATCATCGTCGCCGTAATGGCCCCACTGGCCGACCAGGGTGGCATCCAGACTCAACGGGCCGAGCTGGCCGGTGACGCGACTGCCGAGGCTGTGGCACGTCAGATCATCCGTGCCGCTTTCGCCGCTGAAGTTGTCATGGTCATCGTATTTGATCACATAAAAGGGTTCGATGGCCCACTGGTCAGAGAGTTGAATGTGACTGTAAAACCCGCCACCATAATTCTCATGGCGATGGCGCAGGGAGAATTGCTCGGGTTCGTGAATGATGTGCGCGCCCCACAACAGGTCGATAAAGTGGTCGCCGTGGTGCCAGGAGAGTTTGGCGGCATCCCAATGGTAGCTACCGCTGTTGCCCCAGTTTCCGGGACCGAAAATACGGTTGTTGCCGTAGGAGATCGACTGGCGACCGATGCGCAGTTTGAGATCGTGTTGTTTGAAGGGGGTCAGTTCCAGATAGGTTTGATACAGTTCCCACTGGTCTTCATACGCGTTTTTCTGGTGGTCCACTTTTTTATTGTAGAAGTAGGAGGTGCTGTCCAGGTCGCTGTCGAAAACGCGCGAATCCTGCAGGCCCACGGCAACCGTCAGCCAGTCACTGGCCCGCCAACTGCCGCCGATGCGCAAACGTTGCAGCCAAAAGCCGTCGCAGCTTTCCCCTTTGGCGGGCTGTTCGCCATAACCCTTCAGGTTGAAATGGTGCTGATATTCATAGCGGTAACGCAGGTCAACGTAGCCGGAAAACGGTGATGCGGCCATGGCTGCGGTGGTGCAGAGCAAGACGGAAAGGGCAATCAGGATTAAAATCGCATCGGAGCGGCGGATCATGTTTGTCTCGAAACCTCTGTTGGGTGAACATGCTTCGCTGGCGGGTATAGCATAGCCGCTTCCGCTCTGGCCAATACGTATAGCCAATAGTTTTTAAATTTATTATCGGTTTTTCTAAAGATCGTAGGTGAGACGGTTGTCGGCAATGAAAAACGGCCACTCGCAAGTGGCCGTTTTAAATCAGAATATGGAGTGACTGTCTTAAGAATTCACCGTGCGTGGTGGGACTAAAAATTGGCGACCAGTGAGGCGGCCAGAACGGTGTCGGTGTGTTCGGTGCCGTCGGCCGGCTCATTGTCGTATTTGATGACATAACTGGTCTTGAACGACAGCACACTGTTCAACGCCGTGGTCAGCGCAGTTTCGCTGTTGAGACGGTAATTGCTCATCTGTTCCAGATCGAGAAACAGCTCGGCGCTCTGGGTAAACGTGCTGGTGTCGTTGATCTGATAGTCATATTGGCCGAACAGACGACCACCGACATATTGATCGTCGGAATCATCGGTAAATTCTTCCATGGTGTAGGTCAGGCCGGCCTCACCAACCAGAACGTGTTTGGGACCGGTGAGAAATTTATAGCCGCTACCGGCACCGAGAACCGTGCGCGAGTCAATGTCGGCAAAGCGGTCTTTGAGCCAGCTGGCCTGGCCATAGTAGTAGAGCAGTTCGCTGCAGGCGTAATCACTGCGCAACTCAGTAAAATACGATTCGGCATTGCGTTCACCATCGCTTTTACCATTGAGAATCTCCACTTTCCATAAGCCGGTGACCCGCTCGCTGAACTGGTAGGTCAATTTGTTCTTGGCGGACAGGGTCGTGACATCGGTGTTGCCGCTGGTGTCGACATAGGCCAGCTCGGCCTGGTCTTTCCAGGTTCCGGGAGCGTCAGCGCCCCAGGCAGCTGGAGCCAGTATCAAGACGATCATCACGACGACAAGACGACGCAGGTTGTTCATTGTTCCCTCCTTGGCGGGGTCGTTAAAATGAATGTCATTAAACGCGTGCGCCTCTGTCTATCCTGTTTTTCATGAAGCTGTCAAGTGCTTCTGTGTTGAGGGTTATTTGACAATGGCAACTTGTTTGTGATAGAAATGATTTCAATTCAAACTATTTCAGCTAAAGTGTTTTGACATGAATGATTCTAAACCCTGCCGTGATGACAAGGGATTTGTTCCCCACGTGATCGAAACGGAACAACCCAGTCCGTCACATGACACCCCGGATGTCCCCAAAAGCAGTTACGATTTGAGGATTTTACAATCGTTGCGCCGGGTCATTCGGGCGGTCGATCTCCATTCCCGCAAACTCGCCATGCAGTACAACATCACCGGGCCGCAATTGGCCTGTCTGACGGCCATGGCCGAACAAGGGCCCATGACGGCATCGACGCTGGCGCGTAGCGTCTACCTGAGCCCGAGTACCATTGTCGGCATTCTTGACCGTCTGGAACACAAAGGTCTGGCGGAGCGCAAACGCAGCGTGCGTGACCGCCGGGTGGTGCAGGTCTCGTTGACCGAAGCGGGATATGCCCTGGTGGGGAAAAACCCTTCGTCGTTACAGGAAAACCTGGCAACCGCGCTGCAGGAATTGCCGGAATTGGAGCAGGTGTCGATCACCATGGCTCTGGAACGCATTGTTGAGCTGATGGAGGCCGGTAATATTGATGCCTCGCCGGTTCTGGAAACCGGGGCTCTGGTGCGCAGCGAAACAGACAACGAACAACGTTAATTCATCAAGTAAGGCTGGCGTGCGTCAGCTGGAACATAAAGGCCAAGAGCGATCTTGGCCTTTTTTATTTTCGCCTGAAAGATCAGGTCTCACTCAAAACCCCTAAGAGAGCGATATGTCGATTTTCAACAAAGCTCAGCAGGACATTGCCGAACAGCTCGGTGATGAAGAAATTGTTTTATCAAAATGGAAGGACTGGAAATGGCAGATGAGCAAATGCATCCAGTCGGTGGACGACTTCGAGCAATTGCTCGGCATTGAATTCGCGCCGGATTACCGCAAGAAAATAGCCAAGACCGTGGAGACGTTTCCGCTGTCGATCACCCCGTATTATTTGTCTCTGATCAATACCGACGATTATGCCAATGACCCGGTGTTCCGTCAGGCATTTCCAGTGCCGGAAGAATTGCAGGTGCTGGACCATGATATGGCCGATCCACTGGCCGAAGATCAGGACAGTCCGGCGCCGGGCATTACCCACCGCTATCCGGACCGAGTATTGTTTCATATCAGCAATATCTGCTCGATGTATTGTCGCCACTGTACGCGCAAACGTAAAGTGGGCGATCAGGACACCGTACCGGGTCGCGAAGAGATCGAAGCCGGCCTGGACTACATCCGCAACAACCCCGTGGTACGTGATGTGCTGCTGTCCGGCGGCGACCCGCTGATGCTGTCGGATGATCATCTCGATTGGATTCTCACCGAACTGGATAAGATTGACCATGTTCAGGTGGTACGCATCGGCACCCGTATGCCCGTGGTGCTGCCCTACCGCATCACCGACGATCTGGTGGCGATGCTGAAAAAACACCATCCGATCTGGATCAACACCCATTTTAATCACCCCCGTGAGATCACCACCTCATCGAAAGAGGCGGTACGCAAGCTGGCCGATGCCGGCATCCCGCTGGGCAACCAGACCGTGTTGCTGGCCGGGGTCAACGACTGCCCGCGCATCATGAAAGCGCTGGTGCATAAGCTGGTGGCTAATCGGGTGCGGCCTTACTACCTCTACCAGTGTGACCTATCGGAAGGCTTGACCCATTTCCGCACCCCGGTCGGCAAAGGGATTGAGATCATGGAGAGTCTGCGTGGTCACACTAGTGGTTTTGCCGTTCCCACCTATGTGGTGGATGCGCCGGGCGGCGGTGGCAAGATTCCGCTCAATCCCAATTATCTGGTGTCTCTGTCCACCAATAAAGTGGTGCTGCGCAACTACGAAGGGGTGATCACCACTTACAAAGAGCCGGACAGTTATGAACAGTATTTCTGTGATCGTAACTGCGAGAACTGTGATCTGCAACTGCAGTTGGATGACGCCGAGGAGTGTCGTGCCATCGGCATCGAAAAGCTGTTGGCGGACCACGATGAGACCATTTCACTGACGCCGGAAGACAACGAACGCATGGAGCGTCGCGCACAATGACGGATGAGATTGTTCACTTCAAACATTCGCTGCTGCAACACGGCACAAGCAACGATCGCGTTTACCTGATGAAGGTGGATGAGCGTGATCTGCCCGAGGTGATTGAGCGAGCCGAAACATTGGCGGCTCAGCACGGTTACAGCAAGCTGTTTACCAAGGTTCCGGCGACACTGGAATCGGCATTTTTTGACCATGGCTTTATCGAGGAAGCGCGTGTTCCCGGTTTATTCGGCGGTGAACTGGAAGGCGTTTTCCTCAGCCGTTTTGTCGATCCCCGGCGCGGTGAAGAGCAATTTGCCGCGACCGTTCACGAGGTACTGGACGCAGCCCAGGCCAAGCCGACAGTGTCTTTTACCGATGCCGAGCTGCCTGACGGCTATTCCAGCCAGCTGCTGGGCCCGCAGGATGCCGAGGAGATGGCAGCCCTGTATAACGTGGTCTTTGAATCCTATCCGTTTCCGATTCATGATCCAAACTATCTGCGTCAGACCATGGATGAGGATGTGATCTATCACGGTATTCGCCATCACGATGCCCTGGTGGCGGTGTCCTCGTCCGAAATGAATGTGGCGGCGCAGCATGTCGAGATGACTGATTTTGCCACCCATCCCGATCAACGCGGTGCTGGTCTGGCCAGCTTTCTGCTCGAAGAAATGGAGCAGGATATGCGTCGGCGCGGCATCCGTACCGCCTTTACCATCGCCCGGGCGTATTCGTTCGGCATGAACATCACCTTCAGCAAGCACGGCTACCGATTTACCGGCACGCTGGTCAACAACACCCAGATTTTCGGCCAATTGGAGAGCATGAACATCTGGTACAAGGCCCTGTAGGGACTTGCCAATCTTTTTTTACAACACAAAGGGGACGAGATGTCTGATGACCGTGGCGCCACCACGCAAACATGGCAGCAACAACTGGCGAATTTCGTCAATACCACCGAACGACTTGAGCAGTATGTGAATCTTACCGACGAAGAACGGCAGATTCTCGCACACAACACCACAACCTGGGGAACCACACCCTACTTTGCCTCGCTGATGGATCCGGACGACCCGCAGTGCCCGATCCGCAAGCAAGTCATTCCTTCCCGCCAGGAACAGCAAAACACCTATGGGATGGATGATTATCTGATGTGGAAGGAAAACCGCGATACCGAAGAGCAGCGGCCGGACAGTATTGCCCGCCAATACAAGGATCGCGTCGCTTTTACCGTCACCCAGACCTGCGGCATCTATTGTCGTCATTGTTTTCGCAAGGAACTGGTGGTGGATGGCGACCTGTCCCTTGACTTCAATGTCGATGACGGACTCGACTGGATCAGTGAGCATCCCGAAGTGCGCGATGTGTTGATCACCGGTGGTGATCCGCTGCTGCTGCCCGACGAGAAGATTGCCTATTTGATCGAACGGCTGCGTGCCATTCCCCATATTGAAATGATCCGCTTTGGTTCCCGGCTGCCGATCGTCCTGCCGCAGCGCATCACCCCGGAATTGAAAAAAATCCTCGGCGGCAAACACAGAGTGCCGATCTGGCTGAACACCCAATGTAATCATCCCAAAGAGCTGACCGAACAGACCGCTCAGGCGGTGTACGACCTGATGTCCTGCGGCATCAATGTCGGTAACCAGGCGGTATTGCTCAAAGGGATCAACGACGACGTCGAGACGTTTCGTGAGCTGCATCAGAAGCTGTTGCGGGTGCGTATCCGTCCTTATTATGTGTTCTACTGTGAAGCGGCACCGGGCATTGATCATTTCCGTACCCCGGTGGAAAAAGGCGCCGAGCTGATCCGTGACGCCCTGCGTGGCCATACCACCGGTCTGGCACAGCCCATGTACGTGGTGGCCACCAATGTCGGTAAAATTCCGCTGATGCCCGATTATTACATCGTTGATAAGGATGACGAGCAATACACTTTGCGCAATCACAAAGGGCAGATTACCCATCTGCCGAATATTCCGGAATAAATTCTTTGACCTATGATGGCTTACACAGCGCCCCGGCCGTTTACGGCCGAGGCGCTTTTTTATTTTTATTGTTTCAGCCCGCTGGTTTAAAACCATGGACTTTGAGTCCAAGCCTTTCAGGTGTTACTCATTTTATCCGTCATCCCTGCGAAGGCAGGGATCCAGGGGTGTTGAAAGTCTTTGGATTCCGGCTTAAACCATGCCGGAATGACGATCAATAGAAACCGGGTGTTGATTTTTGCTTTAGGGACTTGCAGTGCATAGTGGTTTAGTCATGATCGAACCGGTCGGTCCAGAGAGCGGTATTGAATCGCTTCGGCAAGATGGGGCTGAAGAATGTTCTTCTCGCCGTGCAGATCGGCAATGGTCCGGGCAACCTTGAGGATGCGGCCATAGCTGCGCGCCGACAGGCCGAGACGCTGAGTGACCTGGGCAAGAAGTTGCTCGCCCTCGCTGTTGAGGGCACAGAACGCGCGGATATGACGCGACTGCATCTGGGCGTTGGTGTAGAGCTGATGTTTGTGGAAGCGTTCACGCTGAACCTGGCGGGCCAGCTCAACCCGGCGGCGGATGGTCTCGCTGGACTCGCCACTCTGGTTGTCAATGAGATCCTGATGATTGACCCGTGGTACTTCAATGTGTAAATCGATCCGGTCAAGAAGAGGACCGGACAATCTCATCCGGTAACGCTGCAACTGTTGCGGCGTGCAATGACAGGCGTGGTGACTGTCGCCAAGATAGCCGCACGGACAGGGGTTCATGGCGGCAACCAGCATGAAGTTGGCCGGATAGGTCAGGCTGAGTGCGGCACGGCTGATGACCACCTGGCTGTCTTCGAGGGGCTGGCGCAGCATTTCGAGGACATTTTTACGGAATTCGGGCAGTTCGTCAAGAAACAGTACGCCGTTGTGGGACAGGCTGACCTCGCCGGGGCGGGGAATGGTACCGCCGCCGATCAATCCGGCATCGGAGATGGAATGGTGTGGGGCACGGAATGGGCGTTGACGAATGAGGGCTTCGTGTTGACCCAGTAGACCGGACACCGAATGAATTTTCGTGGTTTCAAGCGCTTCACTGAAGTCGAGTTGCGGCAGTACCGTGGGGATGCGCCGTGCCAGCATGGTCTTGCCGCTGCCCGGCGGCCCAACCATCAAAATGTTATGGCCGCCGGCGGCAGCAACTTCAAGAGCGCGTTTGGCATGCTGTTGGCCGCACACCTCACTGAAATTTTCCTCGCTGCAGCTCACAGGGACAAGGGGCAAAGATGGCTCGCTGAGGGGGTGCAATTCATTTTCGTCATTGAGAAAGGTCACCACCTGGGCGAGGGTTTCGACCGGGTAGACCGGCAGGCCCTGCACGGCAGCCCCTTCGGCGGCGTTATCCCGAGGCAGAATCAACCCATCCAGATTCCAATCTTTGGCGGCGGCAGCAACGGGAAGGGTGCCGCGCACCGGTTTGATGCGCCCGTCGAGAGACAGTTCGCCCATATAGAGAAAGCGGCGGGCTTTTTCGCCGACCGTTCCAGTGGCGGCAAGAATTCCCAGAGCCATGGGCAGGTCGAGCGAGGCGGCATCCTTGCGGATGTCGGCCGGAGCCAGATTGACGGTAATGCGTCGTACCGGGAAATCGTAGCCGCTGTTTTTAATCGCTGACTTGACGCGATCCTTGCTCTCTTTGACGGCGCCTTCCGGCAAACCGACCGTCGAGAATTGCGGCAGTCCCTGGGCGACGTCCACC